>NZ_JBFBIL010000048.1:0-62214 GCF_040685575.1 Kitasatospora sp. NPDC088351
CGAGATACGCGCCGACCTCCACCTCGGCCTGCTCCAACTCGCCTGCAGCATCATCTGCCTGCGAAAGCTCCGAACCTCATTCTGAAACGATCAGTAAGTAGCCCTCGGTCCTGTCCTCGGCGTACTCCTCGCCCTGGGGTCAGTCGTCCAGCGGATTCCAGCCGACCAGGGGGTTGACCCGCTCCGCCTTTGCGGGGTCCGTCATGACTTCGCGGTACACCCGTGGGTGGTACGCCTCGCCATCGCTCTGTCCTCCTTCGCCGCTCGAAGTAGCTGCATCCAGTGAACGGCCGAGGAGTTGTCCCGAACCAGAGCAGAAGGTGAGCACCTATCAGGCATAATCAACGCACTGTCCGGCCTGGCCTCGGGCCTTTCGATCTGAGCGGAGGCGCCTGTGGCTTCGAGGAGGAAGCGTCTCGCGGAGCGCCGTAAGGCGCTGGGCTACAGTCAGGAGTCGTTCGCCAACGAGCTGGGGGTGGCAGTCTCCACGGTTACCCGTTGGGAGGCCGGCGCGACCGACCCCCACGGGTACGTGCACCCCAAGATGGCAAAGGTCCTCAAGGTCACCCCTGAAGGGCTGGCGGACCTCCTCGCACCAGAGGTGAGAGTTCCTGACCGTTCGGTGGCCTACGCCGCTGCTCCTCCTTCTGGTGATACTGACGACATGAAGCGCCGCGATGTTTTGAGCCTGCTCGCCGTGACCGGTGCGCTCATTGCCCTGCCGGGCTCCGACAAGCCCTCGTCTCGCCCCGGAACGGCTGCGTCCCTGGCAGAAACCGGGCCTGAATTGAACACGTGCCTCTGGAAGGTGTTCGGCCTCTCCGATTCCAAGCAGGCCGTGTACCCGATGGTTCGGCACCAACTGGGTCTCCTGGCCAAGGGGCTGGGGGAGAGCCAAAACGATGCCTCGCGCCAGCAGCTCTGTGCACTGGCGGGAGACCTGTATCAGCTCGCTGGTGAGATCTTCTTCGACGCCAACAGATACACCGATGCTGCGCACTGCTACACACTGGCCGCCAGCGCCAGCAAAGAAGCAGGAGCTTTCGACATGTGGGCTTGTGCGTTGACGAGGCATGCTTTTGCAGAGCTCTATGAGCGCCGTTTTGCCGTAGCGGCTCCGATTCTGTCAGCGGCGTCTCAGGTAGCAGAACGAGGTGACAGTCAACTCTCGACCCGATACTGGGTGGCGGCGGTCCAAGCAGAGGTACACGCCGGCCTCGGCGACCTTGATGCGACTAAGCGCGCGCTTGACGACGCCGAGAAGGTACATGGCCTGTCCGGGCAGCTTCACAATGATGGCTGGCTTCGGTTCGATGGTTCACGCCTCGATGAGGAGCGGGGGACATGCTATCTCGCACTCGGCCGCCCGGATTTGGCAGAGCAAGCGCTGACATCCGCGCTCTCGCAGCAGCTCTCACTGCGCCGCCAGGGGGCGGTACTCGCGGAGTTGGCGGCTCTTGGTGCCGAGCGCTGCGATCTTGAACAGGCGAGTCACTACACTCGCGCTGCTTTGGAGCTGGCCAGCCAGACCGGATCGGGCTACATCGGGAGGAAGCTGGAGGGCGTGAAGAGCCGCCTTGTCCCGCTCATGGCCGATGGCCGGGCCTCAGCGCTACACCAGCAGATTTCGGCGCTCGACAGCGCCGCCTGACCAAAGGAGCGATGCATGTCGTCCGAGGGGCGAATTTTCCGCGAAGCCTGGATCGCGGGCGTCACAAAGCACTACCCGGGCGAACCAAAGGCCGGCTACGTTGCCCCATGGGACGCGACACCGGAGTGGGAACGCGAGTGCGCCGCCGCCGTTTACGGCCAGGTCCGCGAATTCATCAGCGTGAGCGGTGGGAATACGTCAAAGCTCACCCGGGAGCAGAAGGGCCGGTTCGTCGCGACGTGCTGGATTGCTCAAATCCACAAGCACATCGAGAACCCGAAGCCGGGCTACGTCGCCGACTGGAGTGACTTGCCTTCCTGGCAGCGAGAGACCGATGCGGACATCTTCGAGGCGATCGAGCACGCACACTCCTGAGCGGTCTGCGTCCGCCCCCACCCCCATCCAGTGCGGGGAAGGGGCGGGGGCGGGTTCAGGTCACTCAGGGTGGTTGAGTGGACTACTCGGCGTAGGGGTCTATGTCGGAATGTCTTTTGCATGCGTGTCCTTCAGGGTGGTTCGACGACGCGAACGAGTGCATCGCAGCTCCACCGCGTCGACCCCCACCGGGGCCTCACCGACGCCGACTTCACCGCTCTCGCCGAGTGGTTGCGTCCCCACGCGGTCCCGATCGGCGCCTCGGCCTGACCGCTCCGGACGGAGCCGGGGTCCAGCCGACCCGATAGGATCACCTGCTCATGAGCGCGCGCGCAGAAGCCGAGATGATCTCCGTCCCACCGGGGCGGGTGACACTGTCCGACCGGCGGACGGAACGCAGTTGGAGCGTCGACCTCGCACCCTACGAGCTCTCGGCGGTCCAGGTCACCCAGGCCCGGTACGCCGAGATCACCGGCCTGCGGCCGGGCACCGCCCGGGGCGACCGGCTGCCCGTCGAGGGTGTCTCCTGGTGGGACGCGCTCCGGTTCTGCAACGCCCTGTCCCGGCGCGACGCGCTGACGCCCGCCTACCTCCTGGGCCCCGACGGCGGGGGCGGCGAGAGCGACGGCAGCGGTGACGTTGTCGAATGGGACGCGTCCGCCGACGGCTACCGGCTGCCGACCGAGGCCGAATGGGAGCACGCCTGCCGCGCCGGTACGGCGGGACCGCGCTACGGGCCGCTCGACGACATCGCCTGGTACCGCGGCAACTCGGACGAGCGGATCCACGACGTGGGCGGCAAGCGGCCCAACCCGTGGGGCTTCCACGACATGCTCGGCAACGCCTGGGACTGGTGCTGGGACGTCTACGACGCCGAGGTCTACGGCGCCTACCGGGTGCTGCGCGGCGGCGGCTGGTTCGACGAGCACTGGAGCTGCCGGGCCTCCGTGCGGCGCCGCAGCCACCCCACCTTCCGGGTCGACGACGTGGGATTCCGCGTCGCCCGTTCCCTCCTGCCCTGAGCCCGGCCCTCACCCCCGCGAGGGCGTCAGGCGCGCGGGCATCACACCGGGGCGAGCTGCCAGACGGTCGTGGTCTTGAGGTCGGCGTCCTCCAGGTCCGCGACGACCGGTACGTCGTAGGCGGCCAGGGCGGTGAAGCGGTCGCGCGGGAGGTACGCCCGGCCCGGGTCGCCGACGATGACGCGGGCGCCCCTGGCCCGGGCCCGTTCCAGGAACGGAAGGAAGCGCGCGGCCATCGCCCGCTCGTAGAAGACGTCCCCCGCGAGGACCACCTCGGCCGGGCCGCCGTCACCGTCGAGGAGGTCCTCGACCGCCGCGTCGATCCGGACGCCGTTCGCCTCGGCGTTGATCCCGATGGCGGCCACCGCGTAGGCGTCGATCTCGGCGGCCCGGACGGCCGTCGCGCCGCGCATCGCGGCCGCGATGCCGACCAGACCGGACCCCGCCGCGAGGTCGAGCACCGTCTTCCCGGCCACCGATTCGGGATGGTCCAGGACATACCGGGCGACGGCCACGCCGCCGGCCCACGCGAACGCCCAGAACGGCGGCGGCAGGCCGATCTCACCTCGCGCAGCCTCCGTCGTCTCCCAGAGGGCGATGGCGTCGTCGGCCATGTGCAGACGGACCTCGGGAACGAAGGGAACGGCCGTCAGACCGGTCTCCCGTCGCACGAAGCCGCTGTCCGACGCCAGGGTCGTGCCTGGCTGGAGGGTGCGGATCTCGTTCGGCATGCCCGCAGCATAGGACCTCGCCGGACCGCCCGAGGTGACGGAGTGCCAGCTCCCGGAGCCCGCCTCCCGCTCGGGCACCCGGCGGGAATCGTCAGACACGCCCTAGGATCGACCCCATGCCGCAACTCCCCAAGCTCTCCGAGCTCTCCGCGTTCGCCGCCTGCTCCGGAACCTCGTCGGCGCCGTGCGCCACGGACTCCTTGCTGTCGATCGGTTCGATCGGCTCGGCCCTCTCGATCGGTTCGGTCGGCTCGGCCCTCTCGATCGGTTCGGTCGGCTCGACCCTCTCGATCGGTTCGGTCGGCTCGACCCTCTCGATCGGATCGGTCGGGTCCGTCCTGTCGGTGGGCTCGGTCGGCAGCGTGCTGTCGGTCGGCTCCGTCGGTTCGGCGCTCTCCCTGCTGTCGGCCGGGTCCTGGCTCAGCCTCGGCTCGCTGCTGTCCGCCCGGTCCCGGTGGTCGGTGCTGTCCTGCGGCTCCCGGCGCGGCGTGCTGGTCGGCGGTGTGCTGACGGCGGTGGCCGCCGCCGCTCTGCTCGGCGGGGCCGGCCGCAGCACCCGGTAGCCGTCCCGCCGGGCCTCAGCACCCCGGGGCCGGCGGACGCGGGTCGGTGATCCCGCCCGGGCAGGCCAGGGCGGCGACGTCCCAGCCCGCGCGGCGGGCCCCGGCCTGGTACGCGCTCTCGTAGAAGGCGAGCACCGCCGCCCTCGGATCGCGTTCGGCGCGGGCGTCCTCGTAGCTCAGGACGGCCAGATGGCTGCCGTTGCGCGGTACCCAGCGGGCGGCCGGGGGGCTGAGCGGCTCGGCGTCCAGCCCGGACGGCTCGGGCGCGGTGTACGCGTAGAAGGCGGGCTCGGCGAAGCTGTCGTCCCCGAACCAGAACCCGAAGCTGATCACCTCCCGCGAGTACGCCTCACGGGTCACCGGGTCGGCCTGCGGCGGCGGCTCGACGTGGCGCTCGGAGAACCGGGTGTGGGCGACGTCGAAGGTGTGCCAGAAGTGGTGCACCGGGCTGGACTTCCCGGAGAAGCCCGCCGCGAACTCCTCCAGGACCAGCGCCACCTGGCTGAGCACCCGCCAGTAGCGGTTGGCGTGCGTCGGGTCGTACGTCGCGTGCTCGGTGTCCTCGGCGAACGGCCGGCCCGCGTCGGGCAGGCCGAAGGGCCGGGGCCGCGCGATCTCCACCCGGGCGCCCAGCGCGTCGAGGGCCGCCAGCGTGTTCCGGTGGAACGAGGCCACGGACTGGCCCGGCAGCGGGAAGGACACCTCCCGCCCGTCCGGCGCGGTGGCCACCAGCCGGTGGCCGACGAAGTCGAAGTCGAGCGTGAAGACCGGGCCGCCGTCGGCCCGCCCGGTCGGCCGGGTGGTGAGCCCCCGGCCGGTCAGATGGAACGGTACGTTCCACCAGTGGTTGCGGCGCACACTGGCGGCCAGCCGGATCTTGCCCACCACTTGCGCGAAGCGGTGCAAGGTCTCCTTGGTGTCCTGCCACTCGGCCAGCGGAATCGGCGGGAACAGCTCCATCGCACAGCCCTTTCCTGTCCGCCCCGTCCCATGATGGCCCCGGCGTCCCGCCCACGCGCCGCGGGGCTCACCCGCCCGGGTCCTGCCCGGGTGCCGCCCGCCTCCCGGTGGGCCTGGTCCTGGTTGAAAGCTGGATTACGCGCTGCCACCCGATGCGTACCATTTCGATACCGAAGCCCGGGTGAGCTGCGAAGATGCTCGCCCACCCGGCCCGGGCCCGGGTAGCATCCGGCACATGCCCTCCGGCCCTGGCGCAGGCGGCCCAGCGCTGTCGTGCCCGCGTTCCGGGCGGCGGACTCACGCGGGCCATCAGGGTGGTCACCGCGCACTCGACAACGCGCGCCAGGGCTGTCGCGCGCACGGCGAAGGGCATCGTCTTGGCGGATCGGCTCACCGGAGGAGACTCCTCACTGCTGCGACGGATCAACGCGGCGGTCACGCTCCGGGCGTTGCGGACCGGCCACGCGGTGACCCTCACTCAGCTGGTCGGGGACACCGGACTGTCCCGGCCGACGGTGGAGGGAGTGATCGAGGGACTGGTCGAGACCGGCCTGGTGGCCGAGGTCGACCAGCCGCAGAACGGCGGCCAGCCCGGCGGCGGCCGCCGGGGGCGGCCGGCCCGCTGGTTCCGGTTCCGCGCCGAGGCCGGGCACATCCTCGGCATCGAGATCGGTGTCCACGACATCCGCGTCATCCTCGCCGACCTCACCGGCGAGGTGGTGGGCAGCCATTTCAGACCCGTCGACGAGACCCTGGAGGCGGAGGACCGGCTGACCGCCGTCCGCAGCGTGGTCGCCGAGGTGCTGCGCAAGGCCGGGATCTCCCGGGACAACCTGTGGGCCGTCGGTGTCGGCACCCCGGGCATCCTCGACCGGGACGGCACCGTCCGGCTGGGCACCGCGATGCCGGGCTGGACCGGCCTGGACCTGGGCGCGCGGCTGCGCCGCTCGTTCCGCTGCCCGGTCCTCATCGAGAACGACGCCAACCTGGCCGCCATCGCCGAGCACTGGCAGGGCGCCGCGGTCGGCATGGGCGACGTCGTCTTCGTGATGGCCGGGCTGAGCCCGGGTGCCGGCTCGCTGATCAACGGCAAGCTGCACCGCGGTTTCGGCGGCGCCGCGGGCGAGATCGGCGCGCTGCACCTGCTCGGACAGGAGGTCACGCCCGAACGACTGCTCTCCACCACCGGCAAGCCGCTCAACCCGCTGGACGAGGCGGCCGTCGCCCGGGTGCTGCGGCTGGCCCGGGAGGGCGACGAGGTCGCGCAGGTCGCGATGGACCGCTTCCTGACCAGGCTGGTGCAGAGCGTCGCGGCCCTGGTGCTGGCGATCGACCCGCAGCTGGTGGTGGTCGGCGGCTGGGCCGCCGGTCTGGACGGCGTCCTGGAGCCCCTGCGCGAACGCCTCGCCCAGTTCACCCTGCGCGCCCCCGAGGTGGCCCTGGCCGCCCTGGGCTCCGAGGTGGTCGCCATGGGCGCCCTCCGGGTGGGCCTGGACCACGTCGAGGAACAGCTCTTCGCCGTGGACCCGCCCAGCAGCGGCGGCGGCCGGAGCTGATCAGCGGCCCACCGCATAGTCGGGGCCGGTGAGGTCGATGGTGATCGAGTTGCCCAGATTGTTGGTGAAGCTCGCCATCGGCCAGTCGACGGTGATCCGGACGAACTCGTTGGACTCGCCGAGGTGCAGCAGCCAGACCAGCTTCCGGTCCACATCGAACCGGGCGAAGAGGCCCTCCGACCCGTGCGACCCCCCTCCACCGCAGAGGGAGCCCGAGCCGTCCGGCAACACAGCCTCGACGAAGACACTGACCGAGGTCAGGGCTTCGGAGTCTTCCTCCATCAGCTCCTCCAGGTCGACCTCCTCGCCGAGTTCGAAGCCGTCCAGGTCCGGGCCTGCGACGTCGGCGTCCCTCGACCGCCCGTCCGCCCGGAACAACCCCTCCCAGGCCGGTGCCCAACCCTCGGCCCACAGGTCGTCAAGTCGGCTCATCACCACCCCCTCTCCCCGCGGCCATTGTCGTCCCGGCGCCTTCGCCCGCACAAACGGCCCAGGCCCGGGCGCTCGAGGAGCGTCCGGGCCTGGGCCTGAGGGTGTTCGGAAAAGTGGTTCAGGAAGCGGTGCGGACCTCGGCGGTCGCACCGACGGGGGTGACCTCGACGAGGCCGGTCTCGCCGAAGGTCAGCTTGCAGGTGTCGGCGCGGTAGGTGGAGACCGCGAGCGCCACCAGTCGGCCGGCCGAGGCGTACTGGGTGGTCATCACCAGGACCGGCGAGCCCGGCGGGCGCTCCAGCAGGGCGGCCTGCTCGGCCTCGGCGACGCCGAGCTCGACCGAGCGGGACTCGCCGTCCACCTCCAGGCGCTCCAGCTGGCGCAGCACCGAGCGGGCGCGGTCGCTCTCGGCACGGAAACCGGGCAGGTGCGGCAGCACGGCGGCGGGGACGTGCAGCGACTCGGTGGCCATGTTCTGGCCCTGGACGATGCGCACCCGGCGGACGGTGTGCACGGTGGCGCCCTCGGCGATACCCAGGCTCCTGGCGAGCTGGGCGGAGGCGGGGGCGGTGGTGCAGTCCACGCTGCGCCAGGCCTGGCTGCGGGCGGTGCCGGGCCAGCCCTCCTCGTGCCGGTTGACCGGGACGCCGACCCGGGGGGCGGCGATCAGGGTGCCGATGCCGCGGCGGCGGACCAGCCGGCCCTCCAGCTCCAGCTGGTCGAGCGCCTGGCGCAAGGTGGCCCGGGCCACGCCGAAGCGGGCGGAGAGCTCACGCTCGTTGGGAAGGACCTGGCCGGTGGAGAACTCCGTGCCGATGGCGCGGAGCAGCACCGTGCGCAGGTGCCAGTACTTCGGTTCCGGAACTGCCGTGAGCTGCCCTGTCGTCCCCACCGTGTCCTCCACCCTGATTCTTTCGCCCTGCCGCAGGAGGGCGGACCCGACCCGCTGTCCGCTGTTGCGGCAGGTGGGAGAGCGGGCTTTATCCGTCCTTCTTTATTAAAGGTCCTTGCAGTAAGCGACCCTAGGGGCTGCGTCCGGAGATGGTCAAGACCAATGGCCGGGTTGGTGCCGTTGTCGCGCAGATTCATGCCGCGTTCACGACAGCTCCACATCCGACGCGTCGGTCGTCGGACGGGGCCGTGGCGCTCGATAGGCTGCTCGGGTGATCGTGGTGACGAGTGTGAATGTGAACGGAATCCGGGCGGCGGCCAAGAAGGGCTTCACCGAGTGGCTGTCGGCCACCGAGGCGGACGTGGTCTGCCTGCAGGAAGTGCGCTCCGAGCCCGGGCAACTGCCCGCCGAACTGCGCGACCTGGACGGCTGGCACGCGCTGTGGGCGCCGGCCGCCGCCAAGGGCCGGGCCGGAGTGGCGGTGCTGTCACGGCGGGAGCCGGAGCGTACGGCGATCGGCTTCGAGTCGGCGGAATTCAACAATTCGGGCAGGTATGCCGAAATCGACCTGCCAGGACTGACCGTCGCCAGCCTCTACCTCCCCTCCGGCGAGGTCGGCACCGAACGCCAGGAGGAGAAGGAACGCTTCATGGCGGAGTTCCTGGTCCACCTCGGCAAGCTGCGCACCCGGGCGGCCGCCGCCGGCCGCGAGGTCGTGGTCTGCGGCGACTGGAACATCGCCCACCGCCCCGAGGACCTGAAGAACTGGAAGGCCAACCAGAAGTCGGCCGGCTTCCTCCCCGAGGAACGCGCCTGGCTCAGCCGGGTCTACGACGAGGCCGGCTACGTCGACGTGGTCCGCGCCCTCCACCCCGACCGCACCGGCCCGTACTCCTGGTGGTCCTACCGCGGCCGTGCCTTCGACAACGACTCCGGCTGGCGCATCGACCTCCAGGTCGCCACCCCCGGCCTCGCCGCCAAGGCGGTCGAGGCCTACGTCGAGCGCGCCGACACGCACGCCGAACGCTGGTCCGACCACGCCCCCGTCACCGTGGCCTACGACCTCAAGTCCTGACCACAATCAGGAAGCCGGGCTGCCCGTCCTTGATCAGCAGCCCGGCCGGGACCGACGCGCGCAGCGCCAATCCGGCGGCCCGTCAGCATCCGTTGCAGTCGGCGACCACAGCCGGGGCCGCAGGCCTCTGGCCGCCCAGATCGCCGCAGGCTGATCGAGGCCGCCTACTCACCACCCGCGAAGCGTGCTCTGAAAGCGGCGTGCCGTCTTGAACATGTCTTCCCCGGTCGACCTCGTCGATGGTGAGCCGCGGGGTGTATGAAGTCAGTCGTACCCCCGTGACGAGTTGCCTGCGGGAGTGGCTGGCGGCGAAGAAGAAGGTGCTCGCGCCGAACGCCTGTGCCAGGTACGAGGACTGTGTCGAGCGGGACCTGATCCCGGCCTTCGGCCGCTGCCGAATCCTGGACCTGCGCCCGAGGCAGATCGACGACTGGGTCACCGTCCAGCAGAAAACCAGCCGGGGCGCGTCACCGTCTACCGGGTCGTGGCCACCCCGCGCAACGCGCTGAACGCTGCGGTCCGCTCCTGGCAGCTGCGCCACAACCCGGCCAAGCACTCGGTCCCGCCCAAGCCGCGCACCCAGGCCAGTGAGCCGAGTACGCAACCACAACACCGTGCTGGCCGGTGCCTTCTATCGGGCCTCGTTCGCCGCAGCCCCAGCAGGGAGTCGGTTGCGCCGATACAGCGATGGGCAACCGGCGCAACTCACCAACTTCCCTTGCATGGTTGGCTATTGTCTTGGGGCATGACGCGACAGTTGCCACCCGGCTCCCACAGCGCATCCGACGAGCTGTGGGCGGTTCCGCCCGTCGGCCGCGACACGAGCCAGGATGCCGTGATCGTGGTTCCCGGGATCATGGGCAGCACGCTGCAGGACACGGTGACAGGTGCTCGGATTTGGGGCTTGGGCGTCAAGTCAATGGCGGATACCTGGCTAGGACCCGATGGGATGCTTCCCCTGCACCTCACGCCCGACGAACAGGACGGCCGGTTCGGCCGGGTGCGGGCTACTGGGCTGCTGGAGCGGGTTGGTTGGGCACCGTTTCTGCAGGGTTTCGAGCCGTATACCGATCTGGTGCGCGGTGTGGGTGAGGTCGTCGCACATCCCAAGGCGGTACTGGCGTTCGCCTACGACTGGAGACTGCCGGTCGGCGTCAACGCGGCGCTCCTCGCCGAGGCCGCCCGCCGCCACCTCAGCGCATGGCGTGCGCATCCGGCCCACGACCGGATCCGGCGGCTTCGGGCCGACGAACGCCCGGCCCAGCTGGTCTTCGTCGCTCACTCCATGGGCGGCCTGGTGACCCGTGCTGCGTTGACTCACACCCCTGATCTTGAACCGGACACCCGCGCGGTCATCACCCTCGGCACTCCCTTCCACGGCGCGGTCAAAGCTGCCGTGATACTCAACGGTCACCGCGGCAAAGGCGGTCGCGCCGCGCGGGGGCCGGGCGCGCTTCTCCGGCGCCGCATGCAGGCACTGGCAACCACGCTGCCCGGTATACATGACCTGCTCCCGGGCTTCCGGTGCGTCGACGACAGCCGGGAGGTACGCCGCCTCACCCCGAGCGATATCGAGGCACTCGGCGGCGACAGGGAGCTCGCCGCCCGGTCGCAGGAGTTCCAGCAGTGGATGCGCCTCAACGGACGCTCACTGCCCGGCCACCGGGCCGTCGTCGGAGTGGCTCAGCCGACCGTGCAGAGCATGAGGTTGAAGGAGGGGGTGGTCCACGCGCAGTACGTTACTTTCCGGACGCACTCCGACGGTCAACTGGTTCGTGACGCCGTTGGTGTGCCGCAACGCGTTGACCTAGCGGGGGACGGGACCGTGTATCGCGACTCCGGTTCCCTCGGCGGTCCTGCGGTCACCCATCTCCCGCTGCAGCACGGTCCGATGTCCAGGGACAGTGACGTCATCCGTCACGTGCGGAATGTGATCACCTCTCCGGACGAGCCTCTCGGTCCGCCCATGGGCGAGAGTCAGATCGGTCTCGATGTGCCGGATGCCGTAGAAGCCGGGGCCGGCTGGAACGTGCGGCTGACGGGTACGGACACGCACGCGGGCGTCACCTGTAGCGTCCACGACGCCGAGACCGACCGGCGGATTGCCACGCCCCGTTTCGGCTGGCAGGACGATACGATCGGCGCTCGGGTGACCCTGCCCGCGCCGGGGCTGTACCGGCTGCGGGTCGAGAGCGGAGGCAATGCCCCGGTCACCCAGCTCGTCCTGGCGGCCGAGCCGGACGACAGCTGACGCGCACCGTGGAACACCGCAGCATGAATGCCGCCATCGGCGGGAACGCCGAAAGACCGCTGCAATTCTTCCCGGTCGCCATCGGCCAGTACCGCGATCACCCCCCGCTCGACACCAAGACCGAGGTCGCCGGCATCGCTGAACTGCTCGCACCGTTCGGCGCCGAGACCCGTGACTGGGAAGTCGAGGAGATCGACCGGGGCTTGGACGCGGTCGACGGGCGGCTGCGGGAGTGGTCCGAGCCGCAGAACGCCGGGGACACCATCCTGTACTGGACCGGGCACGGGGAGAGCGACGGGGACCAAAGGGCACTGCTCGCTCATGCCCTCAGCCCCCGCCCCCTCGCCACGAGCGGCATCACCCCGCAACAGCTGGTGAGCTACCTGACCGCCCGCGAGGCGCATCGTAAGGGAAAAGACGGATGGGCGATCGTCATCATCGACGCCTGCAAATCCGCCCGATTCGTCGAGCTGATGAGTGCGGACGTGAACCGGGACCCCGCCGGCGCGCGCAACTTCCTGCTGGTGGCCACGTCCGGGCAAGGTACCGCGAACCTGGGTACGTTCCGCAAGGTCCTGTCCACGGTCCTCACCGTGACCTTCCGTGCCGACGACAGCATCGACCTGTGGCACCTTGCCACAGAGCTCCGCCGGAACCTCGACGGATGTCCGGTGGAGGTGAAAACCGTTCCGGGCCGTGCCATGCTCCACCGCAGAGTGCCCGTGCTCACTCAGACGTCGCTGGACCAGCTGGCCGAGATCGAAACCGTCCTGGACAAGCTTTCCGACGACGAACGACGCCACTTCGTCCCCAAAGCCAGCGGTGCCGAACTCGGCGAACAAGCCTGGTACTTCGAGGGTCGGCAAGAAGAACGCCACCAGATTCTTACCTGGCTCGACACTGTGCACAGGGGCCTGCTCGTGATCACCGGAGCAGCGGGCTCGGGCAAGTCCGCACTGCTCGGACACATTCTCGTACACACCCAGCCCGAACTGCGGCGAGTCCTTGAAGCGGCCGGCCAGCTGACCCCGCTCCCGGCCGCCTCGCCCCAGCCGTGCGACCCGTTCCACGCCGTTGTCCACCTCACCGGCGCCACTCCTCGGGACCTGGTGGCACGGATCGCCCGAGCGGCCGGACTTGAGACCCCGCCCGCCAGTGAGGAACTGAACGTTCAGAGCGACTGGTTGATCAACGGCATGCGCGGACGCGGCCAGCCGTTCACGCTGCTGGTGGACGCCCTCGACGAAGCGTACTCACCTCTGGCGACAGCAGACCGGATCCTGCGCCGGCTCGCCGCACTGCCGATGACCCGCGTCATCGTGGGGACCCGCCGGTCACCGCATGAAGGCCCTGACCTGTCGCAGCCCGACGACCGGTATCTCCTGGACGCTCTGGGCGCCGTAGCGGACACGGCCACCGTCGTCCGCGTAGGACGTGACAGCGACGCGATGACCCGATACGTACGTCGACGCCTGACCGCCGCCGCACGCCACGGAGTTCTTCAGGCGGAGCAGCGGCAGATCGACCACGCGGCGCACGCCATCGGCGCGCTCGACCGGGAATAACCCCAAGCGCACCGCCTCCTCATCAGGTATCGGGACAGCTCGCCCGGCCGTGATCGGAACGATCCGATTTCTACGCTGCAGACGTCTGTCGGCAACGGCTCAGAACGGGTTCTGGATCATTTTCCGTGCCGGAGCCACGGAGCGTCACCGGAACCGCGATCATGAACGGTCGTGACTGACGCTCTCCACGGGCGCTGATGGGGTGCTGCGTCCTACCCTGTGCCCGAGTCACCGCAGGTAGGTGCGGATCTTGCGGGAGCTGTAGCCCCCCTGCACGCGAGCCGATCCGCGCATTGCCCTCGGTCGCCGCGCACCACCGATGCGCGGACCGCATCCTCGGACCCCGCCCGGCGAGCCCTGCCGAAGTCCGTGCGAGGGCAGGGGCGCTTGCCCGATCGGGCAGTGTCGGCGTGCGCCGCCCGATCCCTGAAAGCATCCCGTTGACACCAAAGTTGGTCTAGTCCACCTTGGTGAAGCAAGGTCGTCCACATGAGTCCGGCGGAGCCGCGCGACCCGGCACTGACACCGCTCGGGACTCATCGACTCCCTTGACTCAACTACTTCACCGCGGCCTTGAGTGAGCCATGTGGCATTGCCGTGCCTTGGTCCCCGGACGGGCACATGGATCTGACGATCGATTGGAGACGCCCGCATGCGCAGAACCTGCTTGGCCCTGCCGACCAGCCGGGCCCGTCCCGCCTCGATCGCGGCCATGGGCAAGGAGGCCGTATACGCGGCGGGGAACTTCGGCGTGGAGGTCCGCCTCCTGCCCCTGGACTCCTCGGACGACACCACCTTCACCGACCACGCCAAGACCGTCGGCGAGCTTCTCCCCGCACCGAACGTGTACGAGCGCGTGCCGCCGCCACCGGCCACCGAGACCGTCGGCAGCGACCACTTCCTCCCGTACGTCGTCCTCGATGCCGCCCTGACCGGCGTCGCGCACAATCGACCCATCGTCAACTACTGCACACCGAGGCGCCGTTCAGGTAGCGGCTTCATCGCCCACCAGGTGCGGTTGACGAGGCTCCCGTTCTCGATGCTCTACTTCCACCCCGTCTACGGCGAGACGACGGGCATCGGCGGCGACCGGGCGCGGAACGTCCGCCGACTCGACGCCCTCGACGCGTCTACCGCAAACCGGGCGGCAAGTACGCCGGGTTCGCCGGCCATCCGGCGCCGCCGCGGGAGCGCCTGCCCGACGAGGCCCAGGCCGACGCCGAAGAATGCGCCCACCCGATCCGGGCCCGGGGACCTCTGGCGGAGGCGGCCTGCCCCGACCTCGGCGAGGGTGGAAGAGTCTGCGGCCGATCGTGCGGAGGGGGCGCATTCCACCCCCGCCGGGCCCCGCTGTGGATCTCTGACATCACAAGCGGCCTGGTCCATGGTGGCACGACGGGCCGGCCAGAGCCGCCGTCCAGTGCACCATCCTGCACTCAACTGGCAACTGCTGTAACGAATCTGACGATCAGACGGAGAATCCCACACCATGCAACGAGTCTGCCTCGCCCTGCCCACCATGCGTTCCTGCCCCGGCACCATCGTGGACCTCGCCGAGGAGGCGGCCTACGCCGTCGCGAACTTCGGGGTCGAGGTGCACCTCCTCGTCCTCGACACCACCGACGCCGCCGAATTCGCGAAGAACGCGGACGCCGTGGCCTCACTGGCCCCCACTCCCGGCGTCTTCGTCCACCACCTCGGCGAGGCGCAGCAGCGGGAGTTCCTGCGCCGGGTGGCCGAGCGCTCCGGCGCCGCCGACCCCGAGCTGCTGCTCGACCTGATGCTCCCGCAGGCCGTCGCGTACGGTTCCTGCGTCAACCGGCTCTTCCTGGGCGCGGCCGCCCTGGGCTGCACCTCGGCGCACCTGCGCAACGACGACGCCGACTTCCAGGTCGTCGACGGTCAGAAGATCTTCCCGATCCACCACGAGCTGCTCTCGATCGGCCGGCCGGCCGGCGACGCGGTGGCCGGCGTGTCCCGCTCCGAGCTCGACCCGGCCGACGCGGACAAGCCGGTGATGCTGGTCAGCGGCTCCTTCATCGGCGAACTCAACGTGGACATAGGCGAGATCCACGAGATGGACCCGGCCGTCTACCGCGACTTGGTGCGCCTGTGGACCCCGCCGGTGTGGTCGGAGGAGGAGAGGGACGCGATGGTGGACGTCTCCTTCAAGGGAACCGGCTCCGAGCCGTTCAGCACCGACGAATCCGTCCTCGGCGTGCCCGACATCTGGGACGTCTACATGTGCAATATCGCCCTGGACCACCGGGCCTACGAGGTGCTGCCGCTGCTGCCCTCGATCGAGACCATCGGCTGCGACTACGCCCTGCTGCACGCCATGGTCCACGCCCGGCTGCCCGGCGTCGTCCACAACCGCCACATCGTCAACTACTACACGCCCGAGCGCCGCATCGGCGCCGGCTTCATCTCCTACCAGATGCGGTTCGTCAAGTTCCTGCTCTCGATGCTGTACCTCTACCCGGTCTACGGCGGAATGATCGACCTCGGCCGCGGGCTGCTGGACGAGCGGCACGGGCTGAAGGTCGAGCCGATCCTCGACCTGGTGCGGGGCAGCGTCGACTGGGACCGGGCCGGAAACGAGCACTGCCTGGACGTCCTGGACCGCTCCTACCGCAAGCTGGGCGGCAAGTACGCCGAGCTCGCGGACGTGGTGGCCGGACAGCGGCAGCAGCTCCTGGACGAGGCCCAGGAGGACGCCGAGCGCTGGGCGGTGCTGATCGACGCCTGGGCGGGGATGGCGGCCGCCGCCCGCGCCGAGGGACTCCGCCCCGGCGTGGACGGGGCGGCCGGGTGAACGAGGACATCCTGATACGGCAGCTGACCGACAACGACTGGGACGCCGTGGTCGCGCTGGAACACGACGCCTACGCGGCCGACGGCCTGTCGGAGGGCCGGGAGGCACTGCAGTCCCGCGCCCTCGGCTCGCCGGAGACCTGCTTCGTGCTGGAGCAACGCGGCACGGTCCGCGGCTACCTGCTGAGCCTGCCGTACCCGCCGCTGCGCTGCCCGGACCTCGCCCAGGCGGAGGACGCCGTGTTCGAGTCGGGCAACCTGCACGTGCACGACCTGGTGATCGCCGAGGACCTGCGCGGCCGGGACGTCGCGCTGGGGTTCATGCGGTACTTCCGGGCGCGGGCGGAGGAGCTGGGCTTCGAGCGGATCTCGATGGTCGCGGTGCGCGGGGCGGACATCCTGCTGCGGCTCATCGGCTACCGCGCACACCGGGAGGTGGCCGTCCCCGCGTCCTACGGGCGGCGTGCGGTCTACATGTCGATGCCGGTGCGCTGACCTGCGGGGGCACCTGGACGAATCACCACTCCTTCGGCCCGGATGAATGAGTCCGATGTGGTGAGGCGACCGGGCCGCCTTGAGCCAGTCGACCGCTCACACTGTTCATTTGAGTTGATCTTGAGGAGCGGACCGGTCGCCGGAGGTAGTCCTGCGACGGCGCCCCCGGAAGGTGCGGGCCTCCCGGAGGCCCCGCCCGGCAAGAGCCGGGCGAGGGCGTCCGGGAGGCGGCACAACGCCGATCGCGGCGTGATCCAGCTCTCCGGCGGTGTTTCGGCCTCACGGGCCGGCGGCGCCCGGGCCGACTCCGACGAAGTGGACGGTCACGAGGATTCAGACCACCGTATCGCGACGCTGGACCAGGCTCTTGCCGCTCACGGAGAAAGGTCTGGACCGAGCGCGTTCCCGACCCCATCGGGGTATCCGAGGGCTGCGATTCAGGCCTCCTGAAGAAGGCCTGGATCAGTAGTCCTCGTAGCCGCCCTCGTAGCCACCCTCGTAGCCGCCCTCGCGGCCACGCTCGCGGCCGCCCTCGTGACCCCGGACGACCCGGAAGCTGGCCACCACTCCGTTCTCGACGAAGACGCCCTCGGTGCAACGCGGGTCCACACCGTCGCTGGAGCTGCGGGGCCCGACGGTGGCGATGGCAGCGCCGCCGTCACAGACCGCCCCGCGGAAGACCTCGACGGTCCGGTGGCTTTCGTTGCGGATGTTCAGGCTCCTGGCGCCCAGGCCACTGACCACAGTGATGCAGCCGTCCCAGCGAGCGGAGTACGTCCGCTCGTTGATGTGGATCCGGCCCTCCTCACGGTGCCCCCGGTGCCCCTTGCCCTCGCCGCCCCTGCCCTCGCCGCCCCTGCCCTCGCCGCCTCTACCCTCGCCGCCCCTGCCTTCGCCGCCCCGGCCTTCGCCACCCCGGCCCTCGCCGCCCCTGCCCTCGCCGCCCCTGCCTTCGTCACCCCTGCCCTCACTCTCGTTGACGAAGGACGCCTGTGCGGGAGCGGCCTCCCGCTGAACGGCCGGAACTGCCTGCTGAACGACCGGGGCCGCCTGCGGGACGGCCGGGGCTGCCTGCTGGACGGCCGGGGCCGCCTGGGTCGTCGACTGGGGGGCGCCCGAGGCGTAAGTGAGGCCGGTCACGGCCAGGGCCGCGGCGGAGCTTACGGCCGCGGTGATGACGGTGGTGCGGGTGATCTGCATGGAACTTCTCCTGGTCCTTGAGCGGCCGGTTGAGCCGCCGACGCGTGATTTGAACGTACGGACGGCGGTCATATCGGGCATATGGAAGGGTCGCCGCTGGGGGGCCGAACGGGTGGCAGAGCAAGGATTTGAAGAACTGACAAATAGTCATATTATTTACAAGACGCGAGAATTGACTTTCGATTGATCCTTCTGAGTGATACATGGCGCCTGCTCACTCCTCCGGCGGCGGGGCGCCTGAAACTGCCGACGCGATGAGGTGAGTGGCCTCCGGGGAATGGGACGCCTCAAGGAGGCCGGACCCGCGTCGTGCTCGCCGGCCCACTCCGCCCGCAGGTCAACCTGTCGGGCATGGCGGTGGGCTCGCTCGCGCCCGTTCCCCTTTCGGCGCGCGCGATCGGGTCGCAGCTGATCTGCTGGATTGAGGGGGCCGTCGCGCTCTTCCGGGAGAGAGCCAGATGAGTACATATCGAGTTGCACAGGTCGCCACCGCCGGCGGGCCATTCGAGATCGTTGAGCGTGAGGTACCGGAGCCGGGCCCCGGCCACGTACGGGTTGCCGTGGACGCCTGCGGGATCTGCCACAGCGACGCCCTTTTCGTGGAGGCCGGGCTACCTGGCGTCCGGTTTCCGCTGGTACCCGGCCATGAGATCGCCGGGCGCATCGAGGCGCTGGGCGAACTGAGACACCACCCCGACTGGAAGGTCGGCGACCGAGTGGCCGTTGGCTGGTTCGGCGGCAGCTGCCACCACTGCACGCCCTGCAGACAGGGCGACTTCATCGTGTGCGAGAACCTCAAGGTCCCCGGATGGGCATACGACGGGGGCTTCGCCGAGACGGTGATCGCACCGGCCGATGCCCTGGCCCGGATCCCCGACGCGCTGGCGGCGACCGATGCGGCGCCCATGGCGTGCGCGGGGGTGACCACGTACAACGGGCTGCGGCGCAGCTCCGCCCGGCCGGGCGACCTGGTCGCCGTCCTCGGCATCGGCGGCCTCGGCCACCTGGGGGTGCAGTACGCGGCCGCGATGGGTTTCGAGACCGTGGCCATCGCCCGCGGAGCCGACAAGGCCGACTTCGCCAAGCGGCTCGGCGCTCACCACTACATCGACAGCACGGCGGACACCACCGTCGCCGACGCGCTGCAGTCCCTCGGTGGCGCCAAAGTCGTCCTGGCCACCGCTGCCAACTCCAGCGCCATCACCGCGACCGTGGACGGGCTGTCACACCGGGGCGAGCTGGTGGTGATCGGCGCGGACGCCGACCCGCTGGGAATCAGCCCGGTCCAGCTGCTCATGAGCGGCAAGATCGTGCGCGGCCATCCGTCCGGCACCGCGCAGGATGTGCAGGACACCATGGCGTTCAGCGCTCTGCACGGCATCCGCCCGACGGTCGAGGTCGTGCCGCTGGACCAGGCCGCTGCGGCGTACCAGAAGATGCTCTCGGGCGCCGCCCGTTTCCGGATGGTGCTCGCCACCCGCTGACCTCGCCACCCGCTGACGCATCCGCCCCTTCGGGTATCACCGGCCGGCCGTTGCTCGTCGGGGAACGCGTGCACCGGCCGTGGCCGGGGAACGGCATGCGGGCCGGGTGCGCGCGGTGGGGCGAGTCGCCGATGACGGCGCTCGCCACGCCGCGCCACTCGGGCTCGGAGCATCGTGGCTCCCACTCCCCCTGCCCGAGTGGCTCCCGTTCACCGTTCACCCTGTCGAAAACACCCTGGCACGGTTCAGGAGTACTGCGTCTTCCGTCCCTGGAAACCCGCCCGGGCAAGGGCCGATACCGGCTACCTACCGGTGCACGGTCAACTGCGCCGCTCCGCGCCCCACCAGGTCCGATCGTCGGTGCCCGCGGTTGTCTCCGGGCCGCTGAGGCCCAGCCTGCGCCCGAGGCTGACTCCCTGGCGGTGGATGGCGGTTCCCTCCGCGAGGCGGAGCCGTTCCCAGGCCTGTAGGGCGGTGTCCGCGGACGGCGCCTGCTGCAGGGCGTGGAGGAGGGTGATGGCGTCGGCGGCGGCTTTCTCCGTACTGGCGGCGGTGTGGGGCCGGACCACGAAGGCGGCGTCCCCGGTCAGCAGGATCCGGTGGTTGCGCATCCTGGTGGCGCGTGCGTCGAGGATCGCCTGCAGGAAGGGTTCCGTGGTGTGTTCCACCAGCCAGCGCAGGGGCTGTGGCAGTGTCGAGCGTGCGCGGGCCAGAAGGTCCGTGCGGACCTGGGGTGCGAGCAGTCCCGGCGGCAGTGACAGTCCGTGGCGGGTGCCGTTTCGGTCGGTGGTGATGCGTGCGAGTTCGGGCGGGTCCGCCCGTGTGTACCAGACCCAGTTCATCCGGCGGTGGCCCGTTGCGGTCGTGCCGAAGTCACCCGGGATGAAGTAGCACAGGAACTGGCCGCGCTCCCCGTCCCAGAAGCTGAACCGGTCGCCGAAGCGCGTCACCAGCTCCTGGGGGAGGTCGGCTTCGTCGATGACACCGCGGTAGGCGACGTAGCCGGCGTAGCGCGGCGCACCGTCCGGTGCGACGAGTCCGCGATGCCGGGAGGCGGATCCGTCCGCGATGATCGCCAGGTCGACCGCCCGTGCCGCCTCGCCGACGTGGACGGTGGCCCCTGCGGGGCCGGGCACGAGGGCGGTCACCGGCTGCCCGTCGTGGTAGCGCTCGGCGGGCAGCGTGTCCCGTAGGGCCTTGTAGATCGTTCCCCAGGAGATCATCTGCTGCCGCATGGGCACGATCCGGACGTTCCCGTCCCCGGTGAAGAACTGTCTGTGGGTGACGGGGACGCTGACGCGGTCGGGGTCGACGCCGCAGAACCCGCGCAGGAACCAGGCGACGCCCGGTTGCAGCACGATGCCGGCGCCGCGGTCGTCGGGGCGGCCCGTGGAGCGTTCCCAGACGTCGACGTCCAGGCCGAGCTCCGTGAGCGCGACCGCGTGGAACAGGCCTGCGAGCGACCCACCCACGATGCCGACCGACGTGATGTCGGGCGTCGCGGTCACTGCGAGCACGCCCCCTCATCGCACACGGCTCCGGCCTGTGGCCTGGTCGCCCGCCGTTCCAGGGCTTCGATGAGTCGCTCGATCTCGACCGCGCCGTTGATCGCACGCTCGCCCAGGATGAACAGCGGCACGCCTCGCAGCCCCAGTTGCTCGGCGATTTCCTCGTCCGCACGCACGGCCCTCTCCAGTGCCGGGTCGTCCAGGCGCTGCGCCACGCCGACGGCGAGGCCGTCGTCTTCGCCCAGCCGGGCCAGCACGGCCGGGTCGCCGATGTCCCGTCCCTCGGCGAAGTAGGCGGCGAACAACCGGTCCGCCATCACGGCACCCAGCCCTGCCTCTCGCTGCGCCAGGGCGATCAGGCGGTGTCCGGCCCGGGTGTTCGGTGTCCTGGTGATCTTCTCGTAGTCGAAGGCGGTGCCTTCGCTGCGGCCGGCCAGGACGGTGCCCTGGTCGAGTTGCCGCGACCGTTCCCAGCTGCCGAACTTCGCGCTCCGGTAGGCGCGCCGGTCCATCCCTGCCAGGGGCATGGTCGGGTTCAGCTCGAACGCGCGGTGGTGGATCCGGAACTCGGCGCCGGTGCGTCCTTCGACGATGTCGACCGCCCGCTTCAAGCGGCGTCCGCCGATGTAGCACCAGGGGCAGATCAGATCGCTGAACACGTCGATCGTGAACATGTGCCCTCCTCATCGAACCGACTAGTCTGTTCGATCCGAACAGCAGTCGAGCTGTACCCATTCCCGCGCCCGTCGGAGGCAACCGATGACCACTCCTGAAACGACACGTGCCAGGATCGTCGAGGCCGCTGCCGATCTGTTCACCCGCTGCGGAGTGCGTGCGGTGGGGATCAACGAGATCTGGCGTGCGGCAGAGGTCGCCAAGTCGACGCTCTACCAGCACTTCCGGTCGAAGGACGAGTTGGTGGCGGCGGTCTTGCGCCGGCGCAACGACGCGTGGTGCGCGCGGCTGCGCGCGCTCGCCGAGAGCCGCGAGGCGCCGGCCGACCGGCTCCTCGCCATCCTCGACCTGCTCGGCGAGGAGTTCGCCGATCCCGCCTACCGAGGCAACGACCTGGTGAACGTCGCCGCCGAGTACCCCGACCCCGACCACCCCGTGCGGGTCGCCATCCGGGACCACAAGCGGGAGATCCTCCGCTACCTCACCGGCCTCGCCGCCGCCGCGGGAACGGACGTACCTGAGGGTGCCGCCGCCTTGGTACTCATGCTCGCCGATGGAGCCGTATGCGCCCGGGTCGGTCTCGGTGACACCGACGCCGCCCGCACCGCGCGCGGGGCAGCGGCACGACTGTTGTCGGCCGGCCCGGCGGGCACCACCGCCCCGTGACGAGGGGTCAGGCGCAGGCCCGGGCTTCACCCCTGTTTGTGGACACTTCCGAGAAGCGGATCTTCGGGTCCGCGGAGAGGATGTCCTCATGAGTGCTGCGAGGCACTCGGGGGAGTTCAAGCGGGACGCGGTGGCGCCGGTGGAGTCTCGGCAGGAGCAGGTCCTGAGCCGCCCGGTCTGACAACGTTTCGGTTGCGGCGGACGGCAATCCCGCCCTGGGCCTTCCCGACGCTATGCGACATGTGCCATTTTACATGTCACACATCGAGAGGCCGCGTCCCCAACACGCGGTCACAACGGCCCCGGAGGCCCCCACAGATGACGCGTCCCTCCCGGATATCAAAGGTCAATGCGCGTAGACTCCCCGCGCTCGGCGCGGCCTTCTTCATCGCGCTCGGCCTGTTCACGCCGCAGAGCCAGGCCGCCCCCGTCGGCACCACGGCCCCGGCCGGCGCGAACGCCGCCGGACCCGCCGCGCAGGCGCCGCGGTCGATCCCGGTCCCCAAGTCACCCGACGCCAGGAACAACAGCCCCTTCAAGCTCTTCGCCCAGGACCACGCCGAGGAGGCCACCGCGCCGGGCGCCCCGGTCAGCGAGCCCGCCAAGGCGGCCAAGCAGTTCTCGGCCACCGCCGGGGAGCCCTGTCCGAACCTGTCCGGAGTGATCAACGCCACGGGCAGCGCGTTGGTCCAGCAGCTCAAGGCACTGCCGAACGTCCCCTGCGCCTACCCGCTGTTCAACCTCACCGGCGCCGACGCCGGGAAGGCCTTCGGCGAGTCCCAGATGGTGACCGTCGCCAACGCGCTGCGCGACACCTCCGCCACCTACCCGGGCGACAACAGCACGTCCATCGGGCAGCTGGTGATGTTCCTGCGCGCCGGCTACTACGTGCAGGAGACCCGCCCGAACGAGGTCGGCAGCTACGGCGCCACCCTGGACACCGCGGCCCGCGGCGCGCTGGACGCCTTCTTCGCCGCCCCGCACAGCAAGGACGTCACCGACGCCAACGGCGAGACCCTCAACGAGGTCGTCACGGTGATCGGCCAGACCCACACGCTCGGCCGGTACGCCGGCGTCGCCAAGTGGGTGCTCGCCAACTACAACGGCACCTGGCCCCAGTTGATGACCCTCTCCCTGGACCACTTCGAGTGGGTCATCAAGGACGGCTTCGACTCCAAGACCGACAGCCAGGGCTGGAAGGCCGCCCTCAAGGCCGATCCCGGCATCCTCGACACCTGGGCCGGCTTCATCACCCGCAACGACTCCCAGCTGAACCGCCTGGACATCGTCAGCAACATCGGCCGCTACCTCGGTTACGCCCTCGACGTCCCCGAGCTCAAGGACCGGCTGCGGCCCCTGCTCAAGGACCTGATCAACCGCTACCCGAACGTCGGCCCCACCGCCCCGATCACCATGAACCTGGGCTGGGCCACCCGCCAGTTCGACAAGGGCAACTGCGCGGCCTACGCCATCTGCGACCTGAACGACCGTCTGCTCCCGGTGATCCTGCCGATCCAGCAGACCTGCAACCCGGGGCTGAAGATCCGCGCCCAGGACATGTCCCCCGGGCAGCTGGCCACCACCTGCACCAGCCTGATCAACCAGGACGCCTACTTCCACAAGGTGATCGGCGACAAGGGCGCGATCCCCGGTGACGTGAACACCAACCTGGAGGTCGTCGTCTTCGACGACTACACCCAGTACTCGCTGTACGCCTGGGCCTTCTACGACATCGACGTGGACAACGGCGGCATGTACGAGGAGGGCGACCCGGCCAAGCCCGGCAACCAGGCCCGCTTCATCGCCCACGAGGCCAGCTGGCTGCGCCCCGACTTCCAGATCTGGAACCTCAACCACGAGTACACCCACTACCTCGACGGCCGCTACAACATGTACGGCGACTTCGAGGCCAGCCAGACCACCCCGACCATCTGGTGGGTCGAAGGCATCGCCGAGAACATCTCGTACGGCTACCGCAACGAGCGCAACACCGCCGCGATCAACGAGGCCAGTAAGAACACCTACAAGCTCAGCGAGCTGTTCGACACCGTCTACGGCCAGGAGGCGGACGCCGACGTCAACTCGAACCGGGTCTACCGGTGGGGCTGGCTGGCGGTCCGCTACATGCTCCAGGAGCACCGCGCGGACATCGAGACCGTGCTCACCAAGTACCGCGCCGGTGACTGGAACGGTGCCCGCACCTTCCTGAAGCAGACCATCGGCACCAGCTACGACGCCGGCTTCGCCACCTGGCTGAAGACCACCTGCGCGACCAACGAGTGCGGCCCCCTGCCGGAGGCCCCGGCCCCGGCCGCGCCGCTCTGCACCATCGCCGACCCGCGCCAGTTCGACAAGAACTGCCGCCGCGACGACCTCGCGGCCACCACCGGCAACTACAGCTTCCACTTCCTGTACCTGCCGGCCGGCGTCAAGCAGCTGACCATCACCAGCAGCGGCGGCACCGGCAACGCCGACCTGTACTACGGCGGCAGCAGCTGGGCCACCACCAGCAGCTACCAGGCGAAGTCCACCAACGCCGGCAACAACGAGACCCTGACCATCAACAACCCGCCGTCCGGCTGGGTCTACTTCAGCCTCGCCGCCCAGCAGGACTTCACCGGCGCCAGCGTCACCACGCAGTACCAGTAACCGCACACCCACGACCTCGGGCGAGCGGTGAAGGGCCCGAGCGTGTAAGGGTTCCTGTACAAGTAGCCGTTGTCGTACCGCTCAAGGAGCCTGCCGATCGAACGGGAGTCTCGATCGGGTGATCACGGTCGGTAGCGGTATGGAAGCAGGGCCTCCTGGTAGCTCGGAGGGCGTCTACGCCAACGAGCGATCCAGGAGGCCCTGCTTTCGCGGTTTTTCGCAGTCGCGGCCGGGGAGTCCGGCCCGGTCACCCTCGTGTGTGACTGCCTGGCACACCGGTTCGGAAACACCGGCGGCGACCCGCAAGCACATCGACCGGGCACGCCGCCGGGTGAAGGCCCCCGGCAGCGGCGGGTTCAGCCCACGCTGAAGGTCTCGGCGCGGGTCGTGACGGCGGGAATCCGCGCGCACGGGACGACGGACACCTGCGCCGTGACCGGGCCGCCGTTGCGGGAGAGCTCGGCCAGCAGACAGACCGTCTCCTGGGCGGAGCTCCACCCGCCCGGGTACAGCACGTCCGCCATCACACCGACCTGGACAAAGGCTCCCTCCCTGGCCGCGGTGACGACGTGCACCGCCGTGCCCTTGGCGAGCGCCTCCAGCGAATCGACGGTCTGCGGCCCGGATTCGAAGGCCGGGGCGAGCCTGGCCGCGTACGTCCGGGCACTCGCCTCCGCCCCGGCCGCCGCCCGCGCCCGGCGCTCCTCGGTCTCGACCCGGTCGCGGTGGACGATCACCACAACGGCCGCGATCGCCAGCGCCACGAGGACGGCGAGCCCGGTCATCACCCAGCGGACGGCTTTCATCTGATCCCATCGGGAAAGGGCCGGGCCCGTACGGGGCCCCGGCGGGTCGGACGGCCTGTCGGGATGCAGGGGCCTGTCGTCAGGCTCCCGCCTGCGTGGCGGCGGGAGCCTGACGACAGACCCTAGTACCCGGCCGCCTTCAGGGCGTTGGTGAGGGCCAGGGCGTACTGCTTCGTCCCGGAGTTGTTCGGGTGGTAGGACTCCATGCTCGGGCACGGCAGCGCACTTCCGGGGCAGGAGAAGTCACCGCCGCCCTTGGTCGTCGGCGCGGCCACCAGGTCGTTGATGCCCGGGACCGAACCGCAGACACCTCGGTGCTCGAACTCCACCATCGGTGAGTAGAACGTGACCGGCAGCGGATTGTCCCCGCTCCGCAGCTCGTCGACGGCCTTCTGCTGGGAGTCCTTCATGTAGTCGGCCCACTTGTTCAGGGACATCGCCGCGCCCTCGTTCATGACCGAGCACACGCTGGTGATCACGCCGGCCACGTCGAAGAGCTTCGGGTAGCCGAGCAGGATGATCTTGGCCTTCGGGGCCTTCTCGTTGATGTGCTTGATCAGGTCCTTCAGCGGGGCGGCGGTGTTGTCGATGTCGCCCTTGACCTTCGCGTCGGAGGGGCAGCTCAGCAGGGCGCAGTTCTTGACGGTACTGGCGAAACCGGAGTCGTTGCCGCCCGCGTTCAGGACGACGAGCGTGGTGTTCTCGTCAAGAAAGCCCGAGTCCAGCTGGGTGACTTCGTGGTGCTGCCCCAGCGTCCCCCAGTTCCTGCTCCCGATCGTGTCCATCTGCCAGGTGTAGGCACCCGAGCAGGCCACCGAGTGGTAGTCGAGGCTGGTGTCCAGGCTGTCCGCCATGGACCCGATGCCGGCGGGCCGGCCGGGGAGGACGGTCTGGCGCACCCAGGAGTTGACGCTGCGACGGCAGGCGTTCCAGGACCGGCCGGGCGAGGTCTGCGAGTCGATGTCGGCGTACGGCCCCATGTCGGTGCCGTAGATGTACGGCTGGGCGCCCTCGCCGGAGGAGTAGGAGTCGCCCATCTGGACGACGACGTCCTTCGGCTTGCCGGGCAGAGGCTGGAACGCGGCCGCGTCCCAGGCGACGTCCTCCACGGCGTCGCCGTCCGGTGTGTAGTTGGACAGCTGGACCCCCTGGAAGTCGCTCCCGTCGACGAACTCGAAGACGCCCAGGCTCACCCAGTGGTTGCTGTTGGACACGACGTTGAGGATGCGGTTGCGGGTCACACCGTTGCCGGTGTGGACGGTGTAGATCGCCTGCTGGGTCTGCGAGCCGGTGTCGGGCACGTGGACGAAGACCCTGGTCCACCCCTTCGTCCGCTGGTTGAGCTGCCAGGTACCCGTGATCGCCATGGTGCCGTACGGGTTCGGCGGCGCCTCCAGGGAGGTCGTCGACGGGCTGACGGAGGTGGCGGAGCTGCGCGTGTGGGCGTACCAGAAGTGCGCGCCGTAGCCGCCGCCGATCTGGTGCAGGTCGGCCTTGGCCTCGTAGTGGCCGGCGGAGTCCGCCTGGAAGTTGAAGCTGAGCGTCCCGGCGTTGGTCCAGGTCCGGGTGCAGCCGTCGCGCATGGGCGGCACCTGGCCCGAGACCGAGTCGATGACCAGCGAACCGGAGGGCGGCGCGGCGCAGTTCGGGGCACCGGAGTTGCCGTTGCCCGGCTCCGCGCGCAGGGTCTTGTACGTGAGGTACTCGTGGCCGCAGCTGCCGTCGGAGCAGGTCTTCCAGGACGCCGGACCGTGGTACCAGTACGGCGGGTCGCAGGACGGGCCGAGGTGGTCGATCTCGCAGCGCGGCGGGTTCTTCGGGTCGCAGCTGTTGTTCGTGTTGCAGAACGCCTCCAGCGGCGGCTTCACGCCGGACTTCTGGAACTCGTTCGTCCACCAGGCCGCCGAGTAGCCGGCGGTGTTGCCCTTGTTCTGGTTGCCGTTGTCGTCGTAGGAGCGGCCGGTGTCGATCGGCCAGGCCGCCCAGCCGAGGACCTTCTCCTGGTAGGGCCAGTACTGGGGGTGGGCGGCGTCCGCGTAGTGGTTGCCGTCCAGGAAGGGCTTGCGGTCCGGCTGGTAGATCGGGTTGGCCGGGTTGTTGAGGTAGCCCAGGCCCCAGCGGGTGAGCGGCGTGGCGGGGTCGTACTTGTTGAAGCCCGAGTTGTAGTTCCAGGCGGCGGTGAACCAGTTCTCGATCGCGGACGGGTCGTCGTCGTTGATCTTCATGGAGGCCGGCAGGGTCGGGTCGTGGAGCTCGTTCCACTTCTCGGCGAGGGTCCTGGCCGCGGCCGCGATGTTGGAGGTGTAGTCCAGCCCGACGGCCTTCTGCTTGTCGTAGGGCCAGACGACGTCACCGGTGCGCAGCCCGGTCGGGCCGTGCATGCCGTCGGTCTGCTGGCCGATGCCGTAGCCGCAGTCGACCTTGTCCCACTTGATCTGCCACACGTCCTGCGGGTGGGCCGGGTCGGCCTTGGGGTGGCCGTAGAAGCCGCCGGTGAGCGGGTTGCCGGTCTGGCCCGGCATCGCGCCGCCCTCGGCCTGCCAGAGGTTGGACTCCTGGGCGAGGACGCCCAGGAGAACCTGCGGCGGGATGTGGGCGCTGGGGGCGCCGGTCAGGGCGGGCAGCGGAAACATCGCCTGCGGGTCGACGAAACCCAGGCCGGTCTCGGTCCGCCAGCCTCCCTGACGGACCCAGCTCCCGGTCAGCTGGCCGCGCACGGCCATGTCGACGGCCCACTCGACCTGGTTGGGGGTCGGCTGGTAGGCCTGCTGGGCGGGGTCGTTGCGGGGCACGGAGCAGGTGCGGTCCTCGTCGACCGGGTCGTAGGCGTTGTTGCCCTCACCGACGGCCGGGGCCGCGAGCGCCTTGGGCTGCTTGCCGGTGCCGGCAGGAGCGGCGGCGCCGCTCTCCAGGGCCGGCGAGCCGGCGGCGCCCTTGCCACCGGCCGCGGCGTCCGGCGCGACGGAGAAAGTCAGCTTCTTGCCGGTGGCCGGGACTTCGGCCTTGACCTCGATCCCCGAGGGGGCGCCCTCCTCCGGCGCCTGCAGCGGGTGGGCCGCGAGGCCGCGCGCGCTGCCGGACACGGACTGGTCGACGGCGATGGCACCCTTGGTGGACACCACGGCGTCCACCGGTACGGGCAACGTGGTGACGGCGCCCGGCAGCGGGACGACCTGCTCCGGCTTGCCGGTGACGAACAGCTTGCCGCCCGCGCCGGGCTGCAGGGCGACCTCACCGGTCGGGGCCTGCGCCAGGGTGGACACCTTCCCGTCGGCGAGGCGCTTCACCGCCGCGCGGCCGTCCGCGTGGTCGATGAAGGCGATGCCGCCGTCGGTGTCGGGGTGGACGCTGCTCGCCGCACCCGAGGTGGTCTCCAGCTCGGTGGCGTTCCCGGAGTCGTCGATCCGGCTGAGCTTCGCGCCGGAGGCGCCGACCAGCCCGTCACGGGTGGGCACGGCCGAGGTGACCTGCCCTTTCACGGTGACCGTCTTCACGATCGTGCCAGCGGCCGTGTCGACGGTCAGCAGCCGCGTCGAGCCGAGGTCGCTGTCCCCGTTCTGGGTGAGCACCGCCGTCTCGTCCACGCCGCAGCCGGGGTCGAAGTAGGCGAGCGAGACCGTCTCGGGCAGCTTGGTCACCGCGCCCGAGGCGAGGTCCACGACCGCCGCGAAGCCGCCGCGCTGCAGCAGTTCGGGCTTGTTGACGAACTGCCGCGGGGCGTACACCACGACGGCCCGCTGCCCGGAGCCGGTGACGCAGGAGTTGCCGATCCACAGGTCGGTGTTGAAGCCCGGCTCCGACAGCGTAGCCACCGTGCGCCACTGGTAGGCCTGACCGCTCTCGGCGGCCAGGACGTGCAGCCCGCCGCCGTCGCCCGCGAGCGTCACCGCCCGGTCGTCCGAGCCGCGCCAGCCGGGCGGCAGGGAGGTGTCGGGGTCGGTCACCTTCGAGGGTGTGCGCGGCGGGTCGGCGAACGCCGGGGTCTGCTGCTGCGGGGTCGGTGCGTCGGGCGCGGCCGTCGCGGGTGCCGCGACGGTTATTCCCGCCAACAGGGTGAACGCGGCCGCGATGACGGCCTTGCGTGGTCGGTGGACCACGGAACCTCCCGGTCTCTCGTGTCTCGGGTCGTTGAGGGCGAACCGCCCGGCGGAGGCCGCGCCCGGGTGCGTTCCGGCGCATGCCGACGGGGCGCTCGACGATGGCTGCAACACGCACCGGTCGGTCGAGCGCCCGGAAATCCGACACCTCGAAATGCGGCCCTCGGCCGGGCCGGGCAACGGCCGGGGAGGCCTGTTCCCGACTTTCCGTCAGCGGCGGAAAAAGAAATCGCTGAATAAACCCCCCCCGTGAAGCCCGCCGATCATTACAGCACCCGACTCGGGGGCGTGGCGGCCGCGGCGGAAACTGGTTCGGTAACGATCGGGAAACTAGCGGAACGTACCCTTTCGCTTCACCGCCGGCCGGGCACCACAGAGGGCATCAGACGGTCCACAAACGGACATTCGAGGCAATGGCGACGATCCACGGATTCCTTTGCACTCGGACCGAAGGCGGGCAACCTCGACCGTTCATGCCGATCCGGAGAAAAAGGATGGTGACATTCGGCCGACCCCTGACCGATAGTCATCCTTGACGGCCGATGACCAACTCCACAAAGATATGCACGCGACCCGACTGCCATTGAAAAATCGGTTGACAAAAACGTCAACCAGTCGATTCGGCCGCCGGGTCCGACGCCATTACCCGAATCAGCTGAATAAGGAGTGGTTTGGTGCGCTCATTAGCGAGAGCACTCACCGGTGTGGTCCTGGCCATGGTCGCCGTCCTGCCGGCGACGCCCGCCCACGCGGCCCCGGACTGCAAGTACAGCGCCTGCGACGGCGGTGACCCGGCGGCCTCGGGCTGCACCGCCGACGAGGAGCTCCTCCAGGAGATCTCCGGCCCGAACGCGAAAGTGCGGCTGATGCGTTCGCGGGCCTGCGGCGCCGTCTGGGAGGAAGCGGAGGTGCAGCAGGGCAGCAACAGCTGGTTCGCGAGGCTGTGGAGCGTCGATCCTGAGGGCGGGGTCGAGACCAGCTGGGGCCTGACCTACGAGTACAAGGCGACCTACCCGTACACCGCCAGGTCGATCATGAGGGACTACCGCAAGTCCGTCCGGGTCTGCGACCAGTTCCTGGACCAGGACCGGGACCGCTTCAACCCCCCGAGCCCCACCGGTGCCGACGACGACAGCGGCTCGATCTGCGGGGAGTGGTTCTGATGGCCCGACACCCCTTCCGCACGCCGATCCGGCGCTCCCGCCGGATCCTGACCACCGGCGCCCTGACCGCCGCGGTCCTCGCCACCACCGCACTCCCCCAGGCCGGCGCCCAGCCGACCCCCGCCCCCTCCGGCCCGAACGCCGTGGCCGGGGCCGACGCCGCCGTGCCGTCCCCGGACGGCAACCTGGGCAAGGGCTGGCGCACGTCCACGGACCAGCTGATCACCTCGGCCGGTGACGAGACGGGCTTCCACATCTACCGCGCCCAGGAGAACAAGGCCTTCGCCTGGGACACCCTCTCGACCCTGACCGCCCCGCTGCCCGAGGGCGGCTCCTGGAGCGGCAACCTCTGCGTCACCGGCTCCGGACGGTACGCGGTGGCCGTCTACGCACCGACGGCGGCCGCCAACCGGGCCGAGGGCGTGGACGCCGGCGGCTACGCCGCCGTGGTGGACACCACCACCGGTCAGGCCCGGCAGATCGCCGGCCGGGTCTCCCTGGCCTACTTCGCTCCGGCCTGCGGCGCGGGTGAGCGTGTCCTGCTCAGCCGTTACAGCGGCCCCGAGGGCCGCACGACCGAGGTCATCGCGGTGGACGCGGAGACCGCGAAGGTCACCTCGACGGTGCGCAGCGAGCAGCAGATCACCAACCTGGCGCCGTCCGCCCAGGGCGACTTCGGCGTGGCCGACGGTTCCGTGGTGCGCATCGGAAGTGACGGGCGCACCGAGAAGGTCGCCGCGCCCGCCGGCCGGGTCTTCACCCTGAACGCCGCCCCCGACGGCGGCCTCGACCTGCTGTCCGCCAAGGAGCAGCGGGCCGTCGCGGAGCACTGGACCCCCAACGGGCTGACCGGGCTGGGCGACGCCCCGCTGGACCGGCTGCAGTTGTTCCGGCTCGGTGACGGGCGCAACGCCCTGGTCGGCGAGACCGGCGGGCTGAAGAAGGGCGCCGAGGCGCCCGTCGCGCTCCCGGCGGAGAAGCCGGTCGCCGCCCTGTCCCAGCAGGGCCACCTCGCCGCCGAGGACATCCAGCCCGCCTGGGTGACCCGCGCGGTGAACTTCGGCGCCGGCATGGAGGCCGACGTGCCCCAGGTGACGGCCCGGGTGCGCGCCATGCACAGCGGTGCCCGGCTCACCGGCACGGTCACCACGAACCCGTCGGCGCCGAGGCTGCTCACCGACGCGGCCGGCGGAGCCGAGCAGGCACCGGCCGCCGCGGCCAAGGCCCAGACGGCCCAGTCCCTCCAGTCCACGGCCCTCGGGGACATCAGCTCCTGGGGAGACGTCACCGGCGGCCCCGCCACCGCCAACCCCGCCGCCGAGCCCAACTGGTCCACCCCCAAGTGCGCCGTGAAGCGCAACGACCCCAACAACCAGGCGATGCAGCCCACTCCGGCCATGGTCCAGTGGGCGGTGGACCGGGCGGTCACCAACAGCCTGGACATCCAGCGGCCCAAGGACTACCTGGGCACCGGGCAGCCCGCCTACTCGATCCAGGCCATGTTCCCGGAGCCGGGCATCGGCCCGAACAAGCAGAAGGGCCTCGTCCCCGCCCAGGTGCTGCTCGGCCTGGTCGCCCAGGAGAGCAACCTGTCCCAGGCAACCTGGCACGCCGTCGCCGGTGACGCCGGGAACCCGCTGATGGGCGTCTACTACGGCAACGACAACCTCCTGCGCACCGCCGCCGACGCCGCCGCCAACCGCACCACCCCGGTCGCCATCAACTACAGCAAGGGCGACTGCGGTTACGGCATCGCCCAGATCACCGACGGCATGGCCGCCGCCGACAAGACGACCTGGACGCCGGCCCAGAAGACCGCGATCGCGACGGACTACGCCGCCAACATCGCCGCCGCCCTCCAGATCCTCGAGAACAAGTGGGAGATCGTCCGCGCGGCCGGCCTGCTGCCCAACGGCGGGGACCCCCGGTTCATCGAGAACTGGTACCTCGCGCTGTGGACCTACAACTCCGGCTTCTACCAGCCGGGCGGGGACCCGAGCGGCTACTACGGCCTCGGCTACCGCAACAACCCCTCCAACCCGATCTACCCCTCCAACCGCCAGGGCTTCCTGCGGGCCTCCTACGGGGACGCGGCCAAGCCGGCCAACTGGCCGTACCAGGAGAAGGTGCTCGGCTGGGCGGAGCGCCCGCAGAACGACTACACCGGCAAGATGGCCTACGTCCAGCCGAACTTCGGCTACATCCACTCTCTCAACCTGCCCAGCAACTACTCGCTGTTCTGCGGGCCGACCAACCACTGCACCCCCGGGACGGGCTGCCCCGCGCTCAACAGCAGCTGCTGGTACCCGGGGCCGGCCGTCTCCTGGATCGACAACGCCAGCGACCTGAACGCGTCCACGCAGAAGCTCGCGTACTCCGCCTCCGACCCGGAGCCGGCGATGGTCGCCCGCTACCCGAAGCCGGACTGCACCCTGCCATCGGGCTGGGACGCCGCCAACACGTCGGTGGTGTACACGCAGTTCTACCCCTGGAAGAACGCCTACGGCTGCAACGGCGACCAGGAGAAGGGCGGCAAGTTCACCATCCGCACCGGCGACAACTACTCGCACGCGGTCTACCTCGCCCAAATCGACCTGCACCAGTTCGGCGCGGGCTACGGCGGCCGCATGTACTTCACGCACGTGTACTCCAACAACACGGGGACGCAGCCGCAGTACTACCAGTACCTGACGCAGGCCCCGCAGGTGCCCATCAACATCTCGCACCGTGTGGTGGCCACCTGGTCTCCCGACCTGAAGGTGAGCGGGAACCGGATCTTCGTCCACCTGCCCACCCACGGGGCCCAGGTGCCCAACCTGTCGTACCTGATCTACTCTGGCTGCGGTTCGAACGGCCTCGTGCCGACCGTCACCAAGCTGGACCAGTCCCAGACCAAGACCGCGGGACAGGGCTGGTTCCAGCTCGGCGACGCCAGGATGATCCTGTGCTCCGGCGCCCGCGTCCAGGTGAGCAACCTGGTGGACGGCACGGACTTCAGCGGCCCGGACATCGCGTTCGACGCCATCGCCTTCACCCCGTGACGGACGACGACGGAGGAACACCCGCACCGTAATACCCGGCCGGGGGCGGCTCCCGCCCCCGGCCGGTCGGTCCCACCGCCGGGGCGGCGCCGCCGTCACCCCGGCTCGTCAATCGAGAGGCCTCTCACGTGACTCACTCCAGGCGCCGAGCCGTCCTGCCCGTCCTGGCCGTGGCCCTGGCGCTTCCCCTCGCCGGCTGCGCCTCCGACCCGAAGCCGTCCGCGACCGCAGCGACGTCGGGGCCGGTCGCGACCGGGGCCGCGAGCGGGGCGGGGACCCCGGCCGCAGTTCCCTCGGCCCCGGTGGCCCCGGCCGACGGCGGCGGCGCGACCAAGGACGGCAAGGGCGGCGCGGCCGCGGACGGGAAGCCGGTGCCGAGCGCACCGGCCACGGACGGGCTGCAGCCGCCCAGTTGGCGAAGCGCTGCGATCACCTCGGTCAAGGACACCGACCTGCTCCAGCGGTTCAAGGACCACTGGGGCCTCGACTTCATCACCCAGCAGATCAAGGGCGTCCCCGGCACCCTGCCCGACCACGTCTGCTACCAGGCGCTCAAGAAGCTCCCCGACGGCCACACCCTCGCCATCGAGATACGCGCCGACCACGAGGGCAACCCGCGTATGATCCTCGCCGTCTCCCGGGGGCAGGCCGACGACGCGTCGGCGACGGAGCTGACGGAGACCCTGGACATCGTCCTCAAGGGTCAGGCGACGGAGGATCAGAAGTCCTGGGTGAACGCCCAGTTCGCAAGCCAGCGGCCCGGCGCCGGCCCGGCCCAGCCCGCCGTCCCCCGGCTGATCGCCGGAGGGCTGAACGCCGGCCTCAGCATCACGGCGGAGTACGCGTCACTGGAGATATTCTCCGACGCACCCCGGCCGTGAACCCGCCGCCCGCCGCGCCGGGAGGGAGCGCGGCCCCTCTCCCGGCACCGCCGGCCGGCGGTCAGAGGTAGCGCTGCTGCCCCTCGCCGTCCGGCGGCGACCACCACTGGTCGTCGCTGGTGGCGCCGTCGCCGAAGAAGCCGGCCCGGACCGCAGAGCGCGGCCGGCGGGTGAGCGTGGCAGCACCCGCCTTTCCCGCGTACGCCCGCTCCCCCGTCCGGGGCGACCGTGTCAGGTGCGGTGGGGCGGGCCCGAGTCGGCACTCCCGGCCGCCCGGCCCGGGGGCGTGGCCTCCTCGGACAGCATCGTGATCCGGACCTGCCGAACGTACCGGTCCACCAGGTGGCGCAGCACGCTGACCGTGGCGGCGACGTCCGGCGCCGGAATACCGTCCAGCGCGCCGGTCAGGCTGGCGATGTTGGCCTGTTTCAGACGGTTGAGCATCGCCCGCCCTTCGGCCGTGAGCGCCACCTGGCGGGCCCGGCGGTCCAGCGTGTCCGGGGTGCGTTCCACCAGTTGCTGGCTCTGCAGCCGGTCGATCTGCCGAGTGACGTGGGAGGGCTTGACCATCAGCCGGGCGGCCAGGTCGCCCACCCGGCTGGCCTCCTCGGCCTCGGCGAGCGCGCGCAGCAGGTAGACGTCCGAGCGCGCCGCCTTGATGCCGGCCCGTGCCATCTGGCGCTCGTGCTCCTGCGAACGAGTCAGCAGGTAGGCCAGCGAGGCCAGCACCGCCTCCAGCTCGGAGGTGGCGGTCGGATTGTCTGTCGCGTCCGGCATGGGGGAACTGTAGCGACCCCGTTCGGGGAGTGGCTCCCGTGTCGGCCCCTGCCCGGTTTTCGGACAGATTCGGTCGTCACCGGATGGGCTCTTTCGCCGCCACGGAACGCGAGTTAGCGTGACGGTGAGTTAGTTGCTTAGGGCATGTAATGGTCCTGGGCGCTACTCCACGGCACCGCAGGCCCATCCGCTCGGCGCCACCGGCAGATCCCGCTCCGAGAAGGGAGCCCATGATGGCCACCACCGCCCAAACCCCCCGGTTCACCCACCCCGCCGCCCGTGGCGGCTGCCCGTTCGACCCGCCGTCGGCCTACCAGCAGGCCCGGCAGGAGGAACCGATCAGCCGGATCGCGCTCTGGGACGGCGCCCCCAGCTGGCTGGTCACCCGCCACGACGACATCAAGGCGGTGCTCAGCGACGCCCGCTTCAGCTCGGACGCCGACCGGTCCGGCTTCCCGTTCATCAGCGCCGGGGCCCGGCAGTTGAGCACGGGGCAGCGGACCCTCATCCGGATGGACGACCCGGAACACGCCCAGCTGCGCCGGATGCTCACCAGCGAGTTCATGATCAAGAAGGTCGAGGCGCTGCGTCCCGAGGTCCAGCGCATCGCCGACGAGCTCCTCGACGAGATGACCGCCGGCCGCTCCTCCGGCGACCTGGTCCGCGGGTTCGCGCTGCCGCTGCCGTCCCTGGTCATCTGCCTGCTGCTCGGCGTCCCCTACCAGGACCACGACTTCTTCCAGGAGTGCAGCCGGGTCCTGCTGCGCCACGACTCCTCGGCCGAGGAGGTGCGGACCGCCCAGAAGAGCCTGGCCGACTACCTGACCGAGCTCACCGACTCCAAGCGCACCGAGCCCGACGACGGCATCCTCAGCCGGCTGGTGGCCCGCGGTGAGCTGAGCACCGAGGAGATCGGCGCCATGGGCCGGCTGCTGCTGGTCGCCGGGCACGAGACCACGGCGAACATGACCGCGCTCTCCGTCCTGGCCCTGCTGCGGAACCCCGACCAGCTCACCCATCTGCGCGAGCACCCGGAGTCGGTCACCGGCGCGGTCGAGGAACTGCTGCGCTACCTGACCATCGTGCACTCCGGCCTGACCCGGGTCGCCACCGAGGACGTCACCGTCGGCGGCGTCCGGATCCAGGCGGGCGAGGGCGTGATCTGCATGATCAGCACCGCGAACCGGGACGAGCGGCGGTTCCCGGGCGGCGACGAGCTCGACCTCTCCCGCGACTCGCGCCTGCACCTGGCCTTCGGCTTCGGCGTCCACCAGTGCCTGGGACAGCCGCTGGCCCGGCTGGAACTGCAGATCGCACTGAACACCATCCTGCGGCGGCTGCCCGAACTGCGTCTGGCCGTACCGTTCGAGGAGATCCGGTTCCGGGGCGACATGCTCATCTACGGCGTCCACGAGCTGCCGCTCGCCTGGTGACGCGGCATCACCGCGGCCGGCCCTGCTGACCGGCCGTCACCATGCCCCACCGCCCCGCCACCCCGGGCCGGTCACCCCGGGCCGGTCGCACACACCGACGGGACCAGCCCGGCGCCACCGTTCGCACCTGTGAGATCCACCCCACCACGGTTCGCCCTCCACCGGGTCCGAACCAGTCATGTTCCGAAGGGAAAGCCATGCTCGTCCACATCGACCAGGAAAAGTGCTGCGGCGCCGGACACTGCGTGCTCGCCGCCCCCGAGGTCTTCGACCAGCGGGACGAGGACGGCATCGTCGTCCTGCTCGATGCCGAGCCGCCCGCCGAGTTCCACCAGGCCGTCCGGGACGCCGCCGCGGTCTGCCCGGCCGCGGCGATCCGGCTGGAACAGCTGTGACCGCTCTGCGGGAGGTGGCCGTCGTCGGGGCCGGCGCGGCCGGGCTGCACGCCGCCGAGGCGCTGCGCCGGGCCGGCTACGACGGCCGCCTCACCCTGATCGGGGCCGAGGACGAGCCGCCCTACGACCGGCCGCCGCTCTCCAAGCACCTGCTCAGCGGGAGGTGGCAGCCGGACCGCCTGGTGCTGCGCGGCCCGGAGGCGCTGCACCGGCTCGCCATCGATCTGCGCCTGGGGGTGCGGGCCGAGCGCCTGGACCGCCGGGACCGGACCGTGCGGCTGGCCGACGGCGGTCGGGTGCGCTGCGAGGCCGTCATCCTGGCCACCGGGGTCCGCCCGCGCCGGCTGCCCGGCGCCGAAGCGCCGCTGGCCGGGGCCCATGTGCTGCGCACCCTCGCGGACGCCCTCGCCCTGCGCGAGGAACTACGCGCGGGCGTACGGCTGCTGGTGGTCGGCGGCGGGCTGCTCGGGGCCGAGGCCGCGGCCACCGCCGTCGAACTCGGCGCCGAGGTGACCTGGCTGGTCTCCACCGCCACACCACTGGCCGGGGTACTGGGCAGAGAGACGGCCGCGCTGCTGGCAGGCCTGCACCGCGAGCACGGGGTGCGGATCCGCCGGGGCGTGGCCGCCGCGGTCACCGAACGGCACGGCCGGGCCTCCGGCGTACGGCTGGCGGACGGCTCCCAACTGGCCGCCGACGCCGTGCTGATGGCCGTCGGATCCGAGCCGGCCACCGAATGGCTGGCCGGCAGCGGCGTCCGGCTGGACGACGGCGTGGTCTGCGACGCCTACTGCGCCGCCGGCCCCGGCGTCTGGGCGGCCGGTGACGCCGCCTCCTGGCCCGACCCGCGCACCGGCCGTCACCGGCGCCTCGAACAGCGCACCAACGCCACCGAGCAGGCGCTGTGCGCCGCCCGGAACCTGCTGGCCGGTCCGGACGGTGCCCGGCAGGCCTACGAGCCGGTCCCGTACCTGTGGACCGACCAGTACGGGCTGCGGGTCCAGGCCTTCGGCAGGCCGGGCGGCGCCGAGCGGTTCGAGGTGGTCGACGGCAGCCTCGCGGAGCGGCGGTTCGCCGCCGCCTGCGTGCGGGACGGGCTGGTCTGCGGGGCGGTGGGCATCGCCTCCGCCAGGGCGATGCGCGGGCTGCGCGCGCGGGTGGCGGCGCTCAGCCCGTGGCCGACCGGGGCCGGCGTGAGCTGAGCCCGGGGCGATCCGGCCGCGGTGAGTCGACGGTCTGCGGTTGGTGGCCGCCGAGCCCTACCGCCGCTGTTCCGTCGCACTGCCGGGGACGATGTCCAGGACCGCCATCATGCCGTTGTCCTCGTGGTTGAGGATGTGGCAGTGCAGCACGGTCCTGCCGGTGAAGTCGGCGAAGCGGATGCGCAGCACGGCGTTTCCCCCGGCCGGGACGTTGATGGTGTCGTACCACCGGTGCCCGCTCCCGGTGGGCCGGCCGTTGACGCTCATCAGCTGGAACTGGTTGGTGTGGACGTGGAAGGAGTGCTCCTCGCCGGTGTTGTTGACGACGGTCCACTCCTCGACGGTGTTCAGCCCGGAGGTGATGTCCACCCTGTTCGGGTCGAACTTCCGGCCGTTGATGTAGAACTCGGTGCCTGCCGTGTTCTCCGTGTAGACGATGTCGTGGCGGGCGGCGACGGCGGCACCGCTGAGGTCCTCGTTCGGTGCGAAGCGGTCGGGCAGCCGCTCCGGCTGCACCGGACTGCCCTCCGTGACCACGGTCGCCAGATCCACCTGGGGGAACTGGTTCCCGGCGGGCCCGGTGTCGTAGGCCAGCGTCTGCAGCGGGGCCTGGCCGGGCAACCCGCCCTGCACCAGCACGTCGAAGCGGGCACCGGCCGGGACGACCAGGGAGTCCGCGGAGTAGACGCGCTCGACGGGGTAGCCGTCCTGGGCGATCACATGGAACTGCCGGCCCGGCAGGTGCAGCTTGTAGTAGATGTTGGCGCCGATGTTGGCCAGCCGCCACAGTTGGGTCTCGCCCGGCCCGATGCTGATGACGGGTTTCTGCTGACCGTTGATCGTGCGGTTGGTGGGCGCGCCGATGCTCAGGTTCTCGATCTTGACGGAGTCACCCTCGGTCTGGTCGTCCTTGAGCGCGATGACGCGCTCGGTGATGTCCTTCAGGGGGTGGGGCAGGTATTCCCTCAGCCCGTCGACGATGATGATGCCCGACTCGCCGCCGGCCACCTGCGGGGCGGAACGCATGTCGGCGTGGGAGTGGTACCAGTAGGTCCCCGGAGTGATGTCGTGAGGGATCCGGTACGAGTAGTGGAAGGTCCCACCGGGTTTGATCTCGATGAAGATGTCGTCGGACGGGCTCTCGGGTGAGACATGGAGCCCGTGGACGTGGAGGTTGGTGTCCTCGGTCCACTCGTTGACCATGTCCAGCTCCACCCGGTCGCCCGGACGGATGCGGAGGGTGGGCGGCATGTAGGAGCCGTTGTAGGTGAGGGCGAACAGCTCGCTGTCCCCCACGGCCACCTTCCGCCTGGAGACGGTGATCCGCGCCTTGAGGACGCCGTCATGGCTCACCAGCTGCGGAGGGTCCTGCAGCGGTCGGCCGGTACCGGTGGGGGACGCCGCGGGTGAGTGCGGCGGGTCCGCGGACGGCGGCGCCGCGGGTCTGACCGACTGCACGGCCCAGGATGTGCCGGCACCGCCGGTGGCGGCCGCCGTGATGAACACCAGACCGGCGGCGAGCAAGGACAGGGACGCACGGGGCCGCATGGGTTGTCTCCCGTCAGAGCTGGACGCCGGGCCGGTGCTGCGGGCCGCGGGGGCCGTAGTCGACCTCCGCCATACCGTGACCGGAGTCGATGACGAGCTGCGGGGCGTCGTACTTGTCCATGACCGCCTCGATGAAGATCATGCTGTCGTGCGGGGCGGCCAGCGCCTCCTTGAGTTCGGCCGGCGTCTTCACGACGAACGTCCGGGCGGTCGTTCCCGGGTGCAGGACCTTCGGCAGTTCGGCGTAGGCCCAGTTGGCGATGTCGTTGAAGTGCCCCTGCTTGCCGCAGATGGCGCGCTCGACGGTGTAACCGCCGTTGTTGATCAGAAAGATGACGGGCTTGAGGTCGTGCCGGAGGATCGTCGACACCTCCTGCGCCGTGAGCTGGAAGGACCCGTCGCCCACGAAGAGCAGGTGCCGCCGCTTCGGCGCGGCGAGGAGCGTGCCGAGGACCGATCCCACGCTGTAGCCGATCGAGCCCCAGACGGCCTGGGTGACGATGGAGCACTTCGGCGGCAGCCGCAGCCCCCAGCAGCCCGCCTCGGAGGTGCCGTCCTCGGCGATCAGCACGTCGCCCTCGCGGATGAAGTCCTGGACCATGCTCCAGTACGCCGCCTGGGTGAGCGGGTCGGACATCACGACCGCGCTCGGCTCCTGTGGCGTCCCGGCCTGCCGGAAGTATCCCGAGGTCCTGGCCGGGGCCTTGTCGGCGACCCGGCGGAGCAGTTCCTTGAGGTAGACGGCCTGGTAGTTGTCCGGGCCGATGTCCACGGCGTCACCGCGGGCGTCGATCCGTCCGGCGGGGAGCGCGTCGCTGAACCCCCCGGACGTCGTGTCCACGCGCCGTACGCCGATCGCCAGCAGGCAGTCGCTGTTCTCCACCGTCTCGCGGATCTCGGGCTTACTGCCCGCTCCCGCGTAGAGGCCGAGGAAGTACGGGCTGGTCTCGTCGATGAGCCCCTTGACAGTGTTGACGGCGGCGATCGGCAGCCGCATCCTGCCTACCAGTTCCAGCAGTTCGCCGGTCACGTCGAAGCGGTCCGCGTCGATGTCGACGAGGATCACGGGCGAGCGCGCGTTGGTGAGCCGGGCGACGATCGCGTCGGCGCACGTGCTCAGCCGTTCGGGATCGCTCGGTGGCATGACGAGCTCCAGCGGCTCCGGCGGGACCTCGACGTCCAGGTAGGCGATGTCGGAGGGCAGTTCCAGGTAGACGGGGAGCTTGCGCTGCCAGGCGGTGAGGATGAGCCGGTCGATCTCCGTCACGGCGTTCCGCGGCGTCAGCCTGGTCTGTGCCGCCGTGACCTGGGCGTAGCCGCGCATGACGTCGTCGTGGTCGGTGTCGCCCGAGGTGTGGTGCATCAGCAGCTTCCGGTCCAGCGCCTTCAGCGGAAGCGACCCGCAGACGCAGACGACGGGAACGCGCTCGCTGTAGGCGCCGGCGACACCGTTGATGGCGCTCCAGGCGCCGACGCCGCGGGTCACCACCAGTCCCGAGATGCCGTTGAGCCGCGCGTACCCGTCGGCCGCGTAGGCGGCGTTCAGCTCGTTGCAGTTGCCGACCCACGTGAACTCGTCGCGGTTCTCCATCTGCAGGAGGAACTCGAGGTTGTAGTCGCCGGCCACTCCGAACAGGTGCGAGATGCCCGCCTCCCGCAGGCGGCGCAGCAGGAAGTCGCCGATGGTCATGGTCGAACGCGCGGTCGTGATCGTCATGTGGTTCCCTGTCTCGCGGCTTCCCGAGCCCCCTCGTGCCCCTCCCAGGCAAACCCGCCCGGAGCACCCCCGCGACCGGGAGGCAGCCGCCGGAGTGACCAGGTGGGGCGGGCGTGGTCCCATGACCGCTTCGAGCCGGGAGGGGCTCTGCGGGACGGACGGGCCGGGACGGGGCGGTCGGCGTCACGCACGCGTGGACAGGTCGGCGGTCGATCGCACCGGACGCACGGGAAGGCGAACAGCCGACCGCACCCTCGGGTCAGAGTTCGGCGCGGCTCCAGTCGCCCGTGGAGCTGACCTGGCTGGTGGAGCCGATCAGCATCGCCATCCAGCGCTGGACGTCGCCGTAGCTGTAGAAGATGCCGACGCCGGTGACGTTGGCGGGCGGGGTGTTGGGGTTGTTCGTGACGTCGTAGGCGTACTGGGAGATCTGGTCCCAGGAGTTCTCCAGGTACTGCTGCGGCAGGGGGAGCCCGTTGTAGAAGGGCGTGTTGCCGCCCTGGATGTCGCGGGTGACGCCGTAGACGTCCCAGAAGCGCGCGGCCTCGGAGGTGAACTGGATCATGAACATCAGCGACCTGGCGACGTTCTGCTGGTTGGCGCCGTAGGGGTAGCCGATGGTCGCGAGGTTGTCGATCGATCCCATGAGGTCGTACCAGCCGATGGGCATCGACTCGCGGCCCCGGCCCGCGGCCTGCCGCATCGCGTTGTAGTTGGAGCCGAAGGAGAGCTGGCTGAGGTTGTGGTTCGGGGGAAGCAGGGGGTGGCCGCTGAGGGTCTGGAAGAGGGCGGGGAAGTCGGCGAAGTCGTTGAAGAAGTACGTCGTCCCGTTCGCCATGCTGGTGAACCCGCGCAGGTACAGGTCGTGCGGCGTGACCCACAACCACACGGTGTTCCCGTTGGGCGAGGTGAGGTCGATGCGGATCAGCCGACTGGTCGGCTGCGACTGGGTCTGCCAGACGCCGTTGCGGAACTCGTGCCCGGCGGCCTGGCGCAGGCTGTTGATGAACGTCGCGTACGCGTTCTGGGCCGAGGCTCCCGGCGTACCGACGTTGAGCCAGACGTGCCCGATGTCGTGATCGTTCACGTCCGCCCTGGCCGGACCCGGAGCGAGGAAGGACGCGGCGAGGGCCACGAGCAGCACGGCGAGGGCGACGGCGCGACGGTGCAGCGGAAGAGCGGCGGACGAACGGGGGGTTTCCGAACTCATGGCGGTTCCTCGATGGGTCGGGCGCGGGCGACGGACGACCGTTCGCCGCCCGCGCGTCGGATGGTCCGGGCCGGGCGGCCACGCCGTCAGTGCTCGGCGGCCTGCCGGATGAAGTCGGCCACCTCGCCGGGCCGGGAGACGTAGACGGCGTGGCTGCCGGGCACCTCGGCGGTACGGGCGCCGGCCCGCTCGGCCATGGCGCGCTGGGCGGGCGGCGGGATCATGCGGTCGTCGGACGCCACCAGGTACCAGCTCGGCCTGGTGCGCCAGGCGGGCTGGGAGACGGCGCCGCCGAGGGCGTCGACGCCCCAGGGGACCTGGGAGTCGGCCATGAAGGCGGCCGTCTCGGCGGGGACGTCGGCGGCGAACGAGGCGGCGAACCTCTCCCGGTCCAGGAACAGGAAGCCGTCCCGGGGCGGCAGGATCGGCGGCACCGGGGCGCCCGGCGCCGGGTCGGCGATCAGGGTGCTCACCGATTCGCTCTTGTCGGGGGCGAACGCGGCGATGTAGACGAGGTCCGTCACCCTTGGGTGGTTGCCGGCCTCGGTGATCACGGCGCCGCCGTAGGAGTGGCCGACCAGGACGGCGGGCCCGTCCAGCGCATCGAGGACGTGGTGGGTGGCGGCGACGTCACCCTCCAGCGACAGCGTCGGGTTCTGCACGACACTCACGCGGAACCCGGCCTCGGTCAGCCGCCGGTGCACCCCCTGCCAGCCGGAGCCGTCCACGAAGCCTCCGTGGACGAGGACGATGTTCTTGCGGTGTTCCTGCTCACTCATCGGTTCGGTTCTCCTGTCGTCGCCGAGTACGTGACGGTGCGCCAGCCGACGTTAGAGCAGGCCCCCGGGCGGTCGCTTCCGTCATTCGACGTAGTCCGGCCCGGGCCCCGGCGTCTCCAGCCGGTCGAGCGCGTCACGCAGGGCGGCCCGGGACGTCACGCCGAGCTTCGGGAAGAGCTGGTGGAGGTGGGTGGAGACGGTACGCGGGGACAGGAACAGCCGCTCGCCGATCTCCTTGTTGGTGAGGCCGGCCGCGGCCAGGTGCGCTATCTCCCGCTGCTGGGGCGTCAGCGGGACGCCGGAACCGGCCGACCCGCCGTCCCGGTGGCCGCCGGTGGCGCGCAGTTCCTGAGCCGCCCGCTCCGCCCACGGGGTCGCACCCAGCCGCCGGAAGGTGTCGGCCGCGGCCGACAGGTGGTACCGGGCCAGGGCCGCCGCCCTCGCGCGGCGCAGGTGCTCACCGTAGTAGAGGTGGATCCTGGCCAGATCGAAGGGCCAGCGCTCGGCGCCGTCCACGGCCAGGGCCTGCTCGAAGCCGGCGGCGGCCTCGTGGTCGTGCCGGGCTGCCAGCGCGCCCGAGGCGAGGAGGACCATGCCCAGTCTCGGCGAGACGGCCGCCAGGCCGGCCTCCCGGGCCGCGGCGACGTGGGCGAGGGCTTCCTCGCGTCGACCGCTGCGCGCCGCGGCCTCCACCAGATCGAGGACCGCCCACAGCGCGTGCCCGGCGAAGGGCGCGAACGATCCGGCCGGCGAGATCGCGCACGCATGGTGGTAGGCCCCGTCGAAGTCGCCCTGCGACAGCGCGATCAGCGTCCTGACGTGGGCGGCGTAGCAGCGGACGGCGTGGCCGCGGCGGGATCCGGCCCACTGGTCCAGCCGGTCCGCGAGCCTCCCGGCCGTCGTGAAGTCGGCGCAGGCCGCGGACACGCAGGCGAGCAGGAACTTCCCGGTCCAGGAGCGCAGCGGGTACTGCAACTCGTCGCACAGGTCCAGACCGTGGCCGACCACCTCGCGGAGCTCCGGCCACTGCCCGGTGAACCAGGCGTGGCTGCCCCACAGGAACGACGCCTGGATGGCGGTGAAGCTGTTCTCCCCGGTGCGACCGCCGCGAGCGGTGTGCCGCAGCGGTTCGTCCATGGCGCCGAGCCGGTCCGCGTAGGCGCCGGCGGTGGCGATCCGCACGATCCGGACCGGGTCGGACGTGCCGGGCAGGGCCGCGATGGCGGCGTCGAGCCGGGCCCAGTCGGACGGGCGGGCGCGGGCCGGGTCGGCGAAGGTGGCCCGCAGCAGGCGCAGGGTGTCGGGGACCGCGACGCACTTCGCCACCGTGTCGTCGAAGTCCGCCCACAACTCGCCCCGGCCGCCGTGGACGCACACCATCAGCAACGTGGACAGCGCTTCCAGCAGCGTGGCGTCGCTCAGGTCGTACGGCTCGGGCAGCAGCGTGATCGCGCCGTGCAGCAGGCGGTGGGCGGTGTCGATGTCCCCGTAGCTGTTGAGCAGGTACATCGCGGTGGCCACCGCGGCGGCCGGCGAGGCCGTCTCCGGGGCGGCCTGCCGGGCGGTGTCCAGCAGCCGCGGCACCTCACGCAGCTCGCCGGTGAGGTTCGCGCCGACGTACGCGGCCTTCGCGAGCCGTCGGGCCTGTTCCGCCCCGGTCGGGCTCAGGTCGGCGGCACGGACCAGGGCCGCCACCGCGTTCGGGCCGTCGCCGCGGCGGGCACCGACGTCGGCGGTCTCCTCCAGGAGTGCCGCGATGCGTTCGTCGGGCTCGACCGCGGTCTGTGCCAGGTGCCGGACGCGTTGCTCGGGGACCGCGCTCCACGCTTCCGCGAGCGCCCGGTGCACATGACGCCGCTGATCGCTGGTCGACAGGTCGACGACCGCCGATCGCACGAGCGGATGCCGGAACTCCAGCCGGCCGGTCGTCTCGTCGACGCGGACGAGTTGTCCGCGCTCCGCCGGGGCCAGGTGCTTCAGGTCGCACCGCCCGGCCACCGCCCGGCGCAGCACCAGCAGGTTGCCGGTGCCTTCCAGGGCCGCCACGAGCAGGAGGTGCCGGGTGACCGCCGGCAGGCCCCTGATCCGCGAGGCGAACGCGGCTTGGAGGCGCTGGGTCAGCGGAAGGCGGTTCGGCAGAGCCCGGGACGCGGCCCGTTGCGCGTCGGTGAGGGTGGTCGGAAGCTCCAGCAGCGCCAGCGGATTGCCCTCGGCCTCGGCCATCAGGCGCCGGCGGACCCGTGGGGCCAGCGCCGGGAAGCGCCGGGTGAGCAACTCCTCGGACGCGGACTCGCTGAGCGGACCCAGTTCGTGCAGGGGAAGTCCGCCGTGGTCGAAGAAGCTCTCCTCCCCCGGCCGGACCGCACAGACCATCCCTGCGCCCGTTCCGGGCAGCCGGCGCGCCACCCGCCCCAGGACGACGGCGCTGGCCCCGTCGAGCCACTGCGCGTCGTCCAGCACCATCAGCGTGGGCCTGGTGGCCGAGAGGGAGACCGCCAGGCGCAGCAGCGCCCGCGCCACCTCCTCATGCCCGGGCGCCGTTCCCCGCTCCAGGCCGACGGCCGCGGCGAGGTCCGGTGAGTCCGCGGCCGCCGCCCGGCACTCGGGCGTCGATGTCACCAACTGCCGCAGGGCGCTGTAGCCGACCTGCGCCCGGTACTGCGCGCCCGCGGTCCGCAGCACCCGTATCCCGGCGGCCTCGCCTGCCCGGGCCACCTCGGCGAGCAGCGCCGTCTTCCCGACGCCCGGCTCCCCCACCATCACCAACGCCCCGCCGACGCACGGGAGATCGGCCAGGAACTCGCCGAGCCGCCCCACGTCGTACTCGCGACCGACCAGTGTTTCGTTCATCCCCCAAGTCAATCGCCCGGAGGACGACGCCACCGGGAAATCGGGCACGGAGGGGCGTCGATCGTCACTGGCACCCGGCGAGTCGACGTACGGCGGCCAAGGGCCTCGGAGGTGCTCAGCAGCTCATGGTCGTCGGGCGCGAAGCGGTGACCGCCCGGACGGCCGCCGCGTGCCTGCGGAGGCAAGCCTCCGTGCGCTCTCAGCACCATCGCGGGCGCCGCGCGTCGATAGCGTGCCGGGTGCCGGGCGGAAATCCCCACCACGGCGTCCCCCCGCGCCCCGGCCAGGCCTCGCCCCGGCGCGCACCGATGAGGGAGATGGTCCGATGGGATCGGAACGCACCCGGAACCTCCGTGCCGTAGCCGCTCGCACGCCGCGCGCGGTGGGGACGGCGCTGGCCGGGCTCGCCCTGGCGGTCGGTCTCTCGGCCTCGCCGGCCGCCGCGGCGACCGAGGGCAACTGGATCAACGAGGGCGGCTCCGCGAGGTCTCCCGAGGCGCTGTCGGCCGTCTGGTACGGCGGCCAGGTCTTCGAGGTCACTCGCGGGGAGGACAACCGGATCTGGTCGCGCTACGGGGGCGGGGCCTGGCAACCGGTGCCGGGCAATGCCCACACGCGGCACCGGCCCGAGGTGGTGTCCTTCGCCGGGGACAGCCCCACCCGGCGCCTCATCGCCTTCCATGTCGGCGACGACGGCTTCGTGTACTACAACGTCGTCCAGGACCTGAACGCCAACCGGTGGTCCGGCTGGACCCGGATCGACAGCGCCCTCAGGACCTACGGCGAGATCAGGGTGATCAGGGGCCCCGGCCAGATACTCCTGTCGACCGTCGTGAACAACCGCGTCTACGACCAGGAGATACGGGGCTCCCTCGGCCAGCTGCACTTCACGGGCTGGATGCCGCAACAGGAGCCCCGCGTCTGGTCCCTGGACTCCACCAACAACTTCACCTTCACCACCGGGGAGCAGGAGTTCTACGCCGCACGCGGCCTGACCAACCGCGTCTACCTCGCCCGTACGTCCCCTCGGAACCGCGCCAACGCCCACTACACCGAACTGCCCGGCGGCGGGGAGTGCGAGTCGGTGGCGATCGGCCGCGGGGGCGATCCCGCACACCTCGCGACCAGCGCCTTCGACCCGGGCTACGCCGCCCAGCAGAACATGGCGATCGGCTGCATCAGCCCCAACGACCACCAGCTCTACCTCAACCGCTCCTCCGACGGCGGCAACAACTGGTCCGGCTGGGCCCACAGTTCCGGCGGCCCCTCCCCCTCCGGCGCCGCGCCCGAGATCCACGGCTTCCCCGGCGGCGAGGTCTTCGCCGTGCTGTCCTGGGGCAGCGAAACCGCGCCCTTCAAACGGCACATGATCGTGATGAAGCGCGTCATGTGACACCCGCCCAGAGCCGGGTTCGGCACCCGAGGCCCACCCTCACTCGGCAGCGTTCCCCACGCCGAGGAGGCCACCCCGGAGCTGGCGGCCTTCCTCGCGAAGCGACCGCCCGTGCACGGTCGCCGCTCCGGCCGACCGGTGCGCTCCGGGACCGGAGCCGGTGCGCTGTGGGCCAAGTCCGGCACCCGTCATACACCTAACGTTTCGTCAGGAATCCGTCGGGCCCGTCCGGTTCGAACTCCTTGCCCCGCCGCCCTCGCCGTGCGGCGGTCCGACCCCCCATCACAGGAGGCTTCGAGGTGCCTGCAATGCCGGTCGGCGGGCTGGTCCCCCGCGCCGTCGGGGACGCCGCCGACGTCGTCGTCCGCAACGCGAGGATCCACACCGGAGACGTCCGCCGTCCGCGGGCCGGCGCCCTCGCCATTCGCGACGGCCTGATCACCGCCGTGGGGGACGACGCGGACGTCGCCCCGGTGACCGGACCGTCCACCACCGTCGTAGACGCGCTCGGCCGCCGCGTGGTGCCCGGCCTCAACGACGCGCACCTGCACGTGATCCGGGGCGGCCTCAACTACGTGCTGGAGCTGCGCTGGGACGGCGTCACCTCGCTGCGCCACGCCCTGGCTATGTTGCGCGAGCAGGCCGCCCGCACCCCCAGGGGGCAGTGGGTGCGCGTCGTCGGCGGCTGGTCCGCCGAGCAGTTCGCCGAGCGACGGCTCCCCACGCCCGCCGAACTGAACGAGGCCGCGCCGGACACCCCGGTGTTCGTCCTCCACCTCTACCAGTCGGCGATCCTCAACCGCGCCGCGCTCAAGGCCGCCGGCTGCACCAGGGACACCCCGGACCCGAAGGGCGGGCAGATCGTCCGGGGGCGCGGCGGCGAGCCCAACGGCATGCTGCTGGCGGCGCCGAGCGCCCTGGTCCTCTACTCCACGCTCGCCAGGGCCCCGGCACTGGAGGGCGAGGACCGCGCGACCTCCACCCGGCACTTCCTGCGCGAGCTGAACCGCTTCGGGCTGACCTCCGCGATCGACGCCGCCGGCGGGTTCCAGAGCTTCCCCGAGAACTACGCCACGGTCACCGAACTCGCCCGGGACGGCCTGCTCACGCTCCGCATCGCCTACCACCTGTTCCCGCAGACCCCCGGCCAGGAGCTGGACGACCTCACCCGCTGGACCGAGACGGTCCGTCCCGGGGACGGCGACGCGTGGCTGCGGCTGAACGGCGCCGGGGAGAACCTCACCTGGGCCGCCGCCGACTTCGAGAACTTCGCCGAGCCTCACCCCGAACTCGGGCCCTACGAGGTCGAGTTCGAGAAGGCCGTCCGCCTGCTCATGGAACACGGCTGGGGCTTCCGGCTGCACGCGACGTACGACGAGACGATCCGGCGCGACCTCGCGGTCTTCGAGAAACTCGCCGCCGAAGGGCTCTTCCCCGCCGGGAACCGGTGGCTCTTCGACCACGCGGAGACCGTCTCCCGGGACAGCCTCGACCGGATCGCGGCGCTCGGCGGCGCGCTCTCGGTGCAGAACCGGCTGTCCTTCCAGGGCGAGGTGTTCACCCGCCGCTACGGCCTCGGCGCCGCCGCCGAGGCACCGCCGGTCCGCGCGATGCTGGAGCGCGGCCTGACCGTGGCCGCCGGCACGGACGCCACCCGGGTGTCCTCGTACAACCCCTGGGTCGCCCTGCACTGGCTGGTCTCCGGCCGTACGGTCGGCGGCCCGGCGATCCGGCCGCCGCACAACCGGGTGGACCGGGCGACCGCGCTCGCGATGTACACCACGGCCGGCGCCGCCCTCACCGGCGAGCAGAACGTCAAAGGTGTGCTGCGGACCGGCTGTTACGGCGACCTGGCCGTCCTGACCGACGACTACTTCACGGTGCCCGAGCAGGACATCCCGCACATCGAGTCCCTGCTGACGGTCGTCGGCGGCCGGATCGTCCACGCGGCGGCCGAGTACGAGGGCATGGACGAGGAACTCCCGCCGGTCAGCCCCGCCTGGAGCCCGGTCGCCCACTTCGGCGGCTACCAGGTCTCCGGCCGTACCTCCGGCACGGGCGCCCGCCAGGCGGAGCTGCTCGGGCAGGTGGTCGCCGAGTCCGAGCTGCACCACCGGTGGCGGGTCGCGCGCGGCCAGGCGACCGAACACCACCAGCCGTTCGACCCCTGCTTCCTCCTCTGACCTCCTCCCCCGGCCCCGCGCGGGATCACCGCGCGAAGGAGCTACCGACAATCCGAAGGGACCCCGTCATGGTCGACCTCACCCAGGTCAGCGCCACCCCGAGCCCCGACCTGCTGACCCCCGGCAACGCCGTGGTGCTGTTCGTGGACCACCAGCCGCAGATGTTCTTCGGCACCGGCAGCGGCGACCGCACCGCGATCATCAACGCCACCGTCGGCCTCGCCAAGGCCGCTCGGGCCTTCGACGTGCCGACCGTCCTGACCACCGTCGCCTCCGAGTCCTTCTCCGGCCCGCTGCTGCCGCAGCTGGCGGCGGTGTTCCCCAAGGCCGAGATCCTCGACCGCACCTCGATGAACGCCTGGGAGGACGAGGCGGTCGTCGAGGCGGTCAGGGCCACCGGGCGGAGCAAGGTCGTCATAGCCGGCCTGTGGACCGAGGTCTGCCTGGTCATGCCCGTGCTGTCCATGATCGACCAGGGCTACGAGGTCTACGTCGTCGCCGACGCCTCCGGCGGCGTCTCCCCGCAGGCCCACGAGCACGCCGTCCAGCGGATGAGCCAGGCCGGCGCGGTACCGGTCACCTGGGTACAGGTACTGCTGGAGCTCCAGCGCGACTGGGCGCGGACGGAGACCTACGGCGTCGTCACGGAGATCGTCAAGGAGCACGGCGGCGCGTACGGCCTCGGGATCGTCTACGCCCAGGCCGTCATCGGCGAACACGCCGCGGGCTGACCGGCACCACCGACACCGCATCAGGACAGGGACCAGGGACAGGACACGATGGACACCGGACTGCTGATCCTCCGGGTGGTGGTGGGCCTGCTCATCGCCGGACACGGAACACAGAAGGTGAGCCACCGCCTCGGCGGCCACGGCCTCGCCGGCGGGACGGAGGAGTTCCGGCACGACGGCTTCCGCGGCGGGACGCTCACCGCGCTCGCCGCGGGCGCCGGGCAGATCGGTTCGGGCCTGTTCCTGGCCCTGGGCGCGCTCACGCCGCCGGCGGCCATGGTCGCCATGGGCGTGATGACGGTGGCGATCACCGTCAAGCTGCCGCACGGCCTCTGGGTGCAGGACGACGGCTACGAGTACCCGCTGGTCCTGGTCGCCGCCACCGGAGCGCTCGCCCTCACCGGCCCGGGCCGCTGGTCCGTGGACCACGCCGTCGGCCTGACCGTCTGGCCGCTCTGGCTGTCGGCCGCGGCCGCCGTGCTCGGTCCGGCCGGCGGGCTGCTCACCCGGGCGGTCCTGCACCGTCCGCCGGTGTCGGAGGAGGCGGCAGCCGTTGCGCGCCCTGCTGACTGACGCCCTCCGGACCCTCGCCCCACCGCGCACCGACCGGCACGGACCGCTGCCGCCGCTGATGCTGCTGCTGACGGTGGCCACCGGAGTGGTCGACGCGGTGAGCTACCTCGGCCTCGGGCACGTGTTCGTGGCGAACATGACCGGCAACGTGGTCTTCCTGGGGTTCGCCCTGGCGGGGGCCTCGGGCCTGTCGGCGACGGCCTCGCTCGTCTCGCTGACGGCGTTCCTGACCGGTGCGCTCGCCGGCGGGCGGCTCGGCAGCCGGCCGGCGGCCCACCGCGGACGCCTGCTGGCCCTCGCCACCGGCCTCCAGACGGTCCTGACGGCCGCGGCGACCGCCACCGCCGCGGCCGGGGGCGCCGGCTACGCCCTGATCGTCCTGCTGGGCCTCGGGATGGGACTGCAGAACGCCGTGGCCCGGCGGCTCGGGGTGCCCGACCTGACCACCACCGTGCTCACCCTCACCCTGACCGGCCTGGCCGCGGACCCGACACCGGCCGGGGGCGCGGCACCGCGCCGGGGGCGTCGGATCCTCTCCACGCTGGCCATGCTGCTCGGCGGCGCCGCGGGCGCGGCGCTGGTCCTGCACGGGCACCTCGCGGTGGCCCTCGGGCTGGCCTCACTGCTGCTCCTGACCACGGCGCTGATCGCCCACCGGGTCTCGGCCCCCGATGCCCACTGGGCCCCGCCGACGACCTGAGCGGTTCCGCGCCGCCCGCACCATCGATCGACTCCTCCGACCAGCGACAGACCCGCGCCCGGTGCCCGGCACAGCGGACGCCGGGCGCGAACGACGACCGGGAGGTCCCCCATGACGCAGGGCTTCGTCCGACGGGTGGTTCCGTTGGTGGCCGCGATCGCCGCGCTGACGGCGGTCCCCACCGCCTCGGTGGCCCAGAGTGCCCCGACCGGGCCGCCGGGCCCGCACCGGCAGCTCGCCGTCGGCCCGCAGTACGACTCCACCCACGTGTACGTCGCACCGGGCACGGAGCAGGAGTTCGTGTCGAGCTGGGTGTCCACCTTCGGGGGCACCACGATCGGGCCGGTCTCCACCCAGGTGACCCCGACGCCCAGCCGCACCCTGTCCGAGCTGGTGCTCTCCCCGGTCGGCACGCTGTCGGTGTTCGACTACACCACGCCCGTCCCGTACCCGTTCGGCACCGAGCGCACCGGCTGGCTGGTGACCGACCTCGACCGGGCGGTCCGGACCGCCCGGGCCGACGGCGCGGCCGTGACCGTGGCACCGTTCGCCGACCCGATCGGCCGGGACGCCGTCGTCCAGTTCCCCGGCGGGATCAGCGCCCAGCTCTACGTGCACACCACCCCGCCGTCCTACCCCGATCTGGCCGACGTGCCGGAGAACCGGCTCTACCTGTCGCCGGACGCGGTCGGCGCCTTCCTGCGGAGCTACCTCTCCTTCACCGGGGGCCGGATCGTCTCCGACGACCGGAAGGCCGACGGCGCCTCGACCGGTCTGCCCGGGACGACGTACCGGCTCCTCCGCCTCACCTCCGGCTTCGGCACCACGACGGTCACGGTGACGGACGGCCACCTGCCGTACCCGTTCGGCCGGGAGCTCACCGGCTACGGCGTGCCCGACCTCGGCGCCACCCTGGACCGGGCCAGGGCCGCCGGCGCGTCGGTGCTCTGGGGTCCGGTCTCGGCGGGCGGCCGGGACAGCGCGATGGTGCGGTTCCCGGGCGGCTACGTCGCGGAGATCCACACCGACCGGTGAGAGGCGACCGCCGCCGGCCCCGCACAGCCGCGCGGCCGGCGGGTCACACCGCGACGCCGAATCCGGACGAGGAGGGGTTCCGCCCCGGCGCGGGACCCGCGAGCAGCAGGCGCACGGGGCCCGGCGCGGGGCCCGCCCAGGTGACGGCCTGCCACTCGCGCGGGGACATCCCGTAGACGGCCCGGAAGGCCCGGCTGAAGTGGCTGGCGCTCACAAACCCCCAACGCCCGGCGACCGCCGCCACGGTCGCCCGCCGCGCCGTCGAACCGACGAGGTCCCGCCGGCACATGTCCAGCCGCTGACGCTGGATCCAGCGGGCCACCGTCACCCCCTCGAACCGGAACAGCTTGTGCAGGTACCGCACCGACACGTGGTGGACGGCCGCGATCCGCTCCGGTGAGAGGTCCGGGTCGCCCAGGTGGCGCAGGATGTGGTCCTTCACCCGCGCCAGGGTGGCCAGGGCCGCCTCGGGCGCCTCCGGGACCGACCGGCCGCGGCGCTCGTGGGCGAGCACGGCGAGCAGGTCCAGGGCCGTGGTGGCGAGCCGGCCGGCGAGACATGGCTCCAGCGAGTCGGCCGACCGGGAGAGGCCCTCCAGATAGGCGGCCACCAGCGCGGCGGTGCCGCCACCGGTGTCGAAGGCCGTCCCGGTGAGCACCCGCAGGTCCTCCTCGGAGACGCCCACGGCCGACCGCGGCCAGTGGAAGGCCGTGAAGACGAAGGGCTCCGGCAGTTCCTTGGCGAACGGCCGCCCGGCGTCGGAGATCGCGAAGGTACCCGGCCGCAGCTCCACCTGGTGGCCGTCCTGGACCAGCCGGGCGGTACCGCGGTGCTGGAGCGCCAGCGTGAGGTGGTCCTCGCCGCCGCGGGCGATCAGGCCCGCGCCGCGCTCGACCCGCTGCGGGCCGGCCCGCACCAGGGAGACCTGCAGGGAGCCCAGGCGGTGGCTGGTGATGGTCGCGGGGGCGGGCTCGCTTTCGAGCAGGGCCACGTCGAGCGGGATGAAGGTGCGGCAGACCGCCTCGTGCCAGTACTCGGCGCGGTCGGCGGGCGGTACCCCCGCGGTGTCGACAACGACGGACATCGGTCCTCCTCAAGCGGCTGCCACCCGGACAGCCGGTCCTGTCCCGGCGTCAGCCGGCCTCGTCGGTCCGGAGTGCGCGCCACTCCCGCGGCGAGACGCCGTAGGCGGCCCGGAAGGTCCGGCTGAAGTGTGTCGGGTTGACAAAGCCCCACCGCTGGGCGACGGCCGACACGGTCGGCGCCGTACGGCCGCGACGGCCCAGCTCACGGGCGCACGCCTCCAGCCGGCGCCGCTGGATGAACCGGCTCACCGTCACCCCCTCGCCCTCGAAGAGCCGGTGCAGGTACCGCACGGAGATGTGGTGGGCGTCCGCGATCCGCTCGGGCGACAGCTCCGGATCACCCAGGTGCCGGTCGACGTACTCCCGTACCCGCCGGACCAGGTGCTCGTTCGGACCGCCCCGCCCGTCGGCCACCCGTCCGACGGCCAGCTGGGCGACGAGCGTGCTCAGCAGGTCGGCGACGCTGCCGGCCAGCCGGTCGCCGACCGGAGCGGAGTAGCAGTGCGCGGAGACGGCGAGCGTGCCGAGGAAGGGCAGCAGCACCGACCCGCAGCCCTCCGCCGGGCCGACGGCCGCCCCTGCCGCGAGCCGCAGGTCGCGTTCCGGCACGCCCAGCAGCCTGCGCGGCAGGTGGAACAGGTGGGTGCGGAACCGCTCCGGGTAGTCGACGGAGTACGGTCGCGCCGTGTCGTACAGGACGAGCCCGCCCTCCGGCACCTCCACCCGGCGCCCGTCCTGCTCCAGTACGGCCCGGCCCGCCACCTGCACCCCGACCCCGACCCGCGGTTCGGACCGCGGGGCTCCCGCGATCAGCGCCGCCGTGCGCGAGACCCTGGCCGCGTCCGCCTCCAGGGTCGAGATCCCCACGTACCCGAGCCGGTGCGACACCAGAAGTCCGTCGAAGGGCCGCCCGGAGAGCGGGACCACCTCGACCGGTACCAGTGTCCGCGACATCGCCCCACTCCAGAACGCCGCCTTCCCGTCGTCCGGCACCGACGCGGCCGTCACCTGCGAGTCCACCTGACCGCCCTTCCTCCCGAAGCCCTCCGCAGTCAGCCTGGCCCCCGGGCGGGGCGGCCCGTTAGGTCATCTGACTGCCTCGTCCTGCCTCGGTCGCGGTGGTGTGCCGCGGACCGGCCCGGTGCCCGGGAGTGGCGGGGCCGGGCAGCCCGGCGGGTCAGCGGGTACCGAGGGCATGGGCCAGCGCGGCCCGTGAGGTGATGCCGAGCTTCGGGAAGATCTTGTAGAGGTGGGCCCCGACGGTGCGGGGCGACAGCTGGAGCCGTCGGCCGATCTCCTTGTTGCTCAGGCCGGTCGCGGCCAGGCGGGCGATCCGCAGCTCCTGTCCGGTCAACCCGGACGGCTCCGTGCCCGGTCCACCCGGCGGCAGAGCGACCGGGTCGCCCGCGGCCCGCAGCTCCTCCTCGCACCGCTGCGCCCAGGGATCCGCCCGGAGACGGCGGAACACGTGGTGTGCCACCCGCAGCACCGTCCTGGCCCCGGACCGGTGGCGCCGGCGGAGCCACGAACCGTGGGCGAGCCGCAGCCGGGCGAGGTCGAACGCCCACTGCTCGGCGCCCGGCACGTCGTACGCGGCACGGTAGGCGGCCTCGGCCTCGTCGTCCTCGGCGGCCAGGGCGGTGGCGGCCGCGAGCAGGAAGGCGTGGTGACCGGAGATCTCTGCGGAGCGCGCCGCCCGCCCCGCCGCGACGTGCGCCCGCGCCTCCTCGCGCCGGCCGGTGTGCACGGCGGCCGTCACCAGGTCGAAGACCAGCGCGTGATGCCAGGGCGGGCCACTGGGCAGCCGCCCCGGCGGGGTGATCTCGCAGAAGTGCGCGTACGCCTCCTCGTAGTGCCGGTGGGCGAGTGCGGCCAGGCCACGCAGGTGGGTCAGGCGGTCGAGGACGAACCGCATCCGGGCACGCGTGGCGGTCGGCCTGATAATCCGGTCGATCTCCCGCAGCCCGGTCTCGTCGCCCCGGCCCGCGAGGAAGTGGGCGTAGTACTGACGGAACATCAGGGCGTTGCAGTGGTAGCCGAGTTCGTCCGCCGCCTCGGCCTCGCGCAGACAGACGGCCGCCCGGTCCCAGCGGCCGAGCAGAAAGTCATGGTGGCACTTGGCCTTCGCCACCGCGCCCTGGGTGGCGTAGCCGTGCAGTCCGGCGAAGCGCTGCCACAGATCGCCCTCGGGGCAGTCCAGCGCCGAGGCGGTCCACAGCAGGAGCCAGGCCACACCGGCCTCCTGCTCCTCCGTCATGCCCTCGGCCACCGCCACCAGCGCGGCCGCCATGTCCGGGCCCGGATCGGTCCAGGCCCGCAGGCAGAGCCGGCCCGCCTCGGACACGTTCTCCCGGTGCCGTTCGAGGGCCCGCCACGCGCAGGGATCATCCGTGTAGGTGGCGGCCAGCAGCAGCTTGAAGTAGACCTGCTCCACCAGCCCGCCGAAGGGATCGGCGCCCGGTACCGTCAGCGTGTCGAGGGCTTCGGGCAGCAGTGCGGCGGACGACTCGAAGCCGACGTGGTGACTCTGGTCGGCGTAGACCACCGCGTACGCGAACAGTGGCGCGACGTCCGACGGAACCGTACTGGCCTTCAACTCCCCCACCAGGGAGACGGCGTGGCGCAGCTGCCCGCCGCGGGCCGCCATCACCGTGGCCCAGGTGAGCCGGCGGGCGCGATCACAGGAGCTGGTGCTGAGAACGGCGGCGCGTTCGAGCAGGAGCGCGCCCTCCGCGTCGCCGCCGCGGCGGGCGAGGTCGCGGCCGGCCTCCTGAAGGCGGCGCGCGAGGCCGTCGTCCGGTGACAGCGCGGCCGACGCCTCGTGGACCAGCCGTCTGGGGTCCTCCGGTGCGAGGGAACCGGCGAGGGTCCGGTAGGCCTCCCGCCGCTCGGCGTCCGAGGCCGCCGAGATCACCGCGGTGCGGACCAGGGGATGCCGGAACACCAGCCGTCCGGCCGCGTCGAGCCGGGCCAGCCCGGCCGCCTCCATCCGTTCGAGGGGCACCCGTACGTCCTCGCCCGCGACGGCACGCAGCCACGCCTCGCTGCCGAAGTCCGTGCCGGTGGCCAGCGCGCCCAGCAGAAGGAGGCGGCCGGCCTCCGGCGTCATCGCCTCCAGCCGCCCGGCGAACATCCGCTCCAGCTTCCGCCCCAACGGCAGCTGGTCCGGCAGCGGAGCGGCCCCCCGCCGCTGGGCTCCCGTCAGTTGCCGGGGCAGCTCCACCAGCGCCAGGGGATTGCCGGCCGCCTCCGCCAGGACCCGGGCCGTGGTGGCCGCCGCCAGTTCGGGGTAGCAGGTACCCAGCAGGAGGGCCGCGTCCGCCCGGGACAGGGGCGGTACGTCGACGGTTTCGGCCGACCACGTCCGCGCGGCCGGGCCGTCAGGGCGGCTGGCACCGGCGATCACCAGTGGCAGCCCGGCACCGCGCCGGTGGAGGAAGGCGAACACGGTCGCACTCGACGAGTCGGCCCAGTGCAGGTCGTCCAGGAGCAGCAGCACGGGGGCGGTCCGCGTCACCTCGTCCAGCAGGGCCAGGGCCGCGGCGCCGGCGGTGAATCCGCTCGGCGTGCCGGCCCGGGCACCGAACGCGCTCTCCAGGGCGTCCCGTTGGTGGGTGGACAGGGCCTCGGACCGCTGAAGCGGCGACCAGAGGGCCTGGTGGAGCGCCCCGAACGCGAACTCCGCCTCCGCCTCGGCCCCCACCGCCCGCAGGACGGTGAACCCGCGCTCGCGCCCCTCGCGCTCCGCCCAGGCCAGCAGCGTGCTCTTTCCGACGCCGGCCTCGCCCCGCAGCAGTACGGTGGAACCGCCCGCGCCGTCCTTCGCCCGCACCAGGGCCGCGGTCAGCAGCTCCGTCTCCCGACGCCGCCCGACCAGGGCCGGGCCCCGCCCGTCTTCCAGCACTCTCGCCCCCCGGGTCCGCCCAGCTCGCTCTGCGGGCACCTAAGGTTACCGTCCGTCAGAATCCTTGGTCACGGATTCGGTTGTCGCCTGGAGCGGGGAGATGAGGCGCAACCATCGGACGGCGGTGCGCCGAGGGTCAACAGCGGATGCGCGCAGAGTCCATCGCGCCGCCCCGCGCCGGACTAGTTTCGGCCTCCCGCGCACGTCGGGCGGCCCCACGCGATCACCGCGGGGAGCGGAACCCGGCTGCGACCCCCCACCAGACGAAGGCCGGCAGAGCAGTGACCGATCTCCACGACGGGCAACCGCACAGCGCCCCGGACGAGTTGTGGTGCCCCTACCCCTCCCTGATGAACCCCCACGCCGACCGGGCCGACCGGCGGAGCCTGGCCTGGCTGGCGCGGCACCGGCTGCTGGAGGGGCGGCCGGAACAAGCTGAACGGATCGGCCGCCAGCGCAGCGGCCACCTGGCCGCGCGGACCAATCCCGAGGTGACCGCCGAGATGCTGCGGCTGCTGTCCGACTGGTACGTGTGGCTCTTCGCCTTCGACGACGGGTACTGCGAGGACCGTGAACGCGGCAGCCGGCCCGGACCGTTGGCCCTGACGACCGCCCGGCTGGCGCGGGCGCTCGACGCCGTACCGGCCCCCGCCGAGGCGGGTGGACCGGTCGACGCCTACGCGGTGGCGCTGCGGGAGATCCGGGACCGGGTCGGCGCGCAGGCGTCGCCGTCGCAGCTGTTCCGGTGGGAGTCCACGGTCCGCGACTACCTCTCCGCGCAGGTGTGGGAGGCCGCGAACAGGGAGGCGGGAGTGGTCCCGGGGCCGGCCGAGTACGTGGCCATGCGCCGCCACGCCGGGGCGACGTACACCTGCCTGGCCCTCGTCGACGTCGCGGCAGGCTACGAAGCGGCGCCGGCCGAAACGGACGGCCCCGCCCTGCGCAGGCTCAGGGACATCACCGCGAACCTGGTGAGCTGGGACAACGACCTGTACTCCCATGCCAAGGAGACGACCGGCGATCAGGGCCGCCACAACCTGGTGGAGGTCCTCGCCCGGCACCACCGGTGCTCGTCGGCCGCGGCCCGGGAGCTGGCCGTCGCCATGCGCGACGCCGAGATGAGCGCGTTCGTCGAGCTGAGCGAGGCCGTCAGCACCGACGGCGGTGCCGCGGCCGCGGCGTACGCGCGCAGTCTCGGCCTGTGGCTGCGAGGGCACATCGAATGGTCCCGGAGCACCTCGCGATTCGACGTGCCGGCACCCGGGGCAAGCCGGTGAGGCCCGGGAACGACACCCCCGGCACCTCCGACACCTCCGGCAGCTCCGACAGCGGCGGCGCGCCCTGCGCGGCGGGCCGGCTGCCCCTGCTCGGGCATCTGATCCCGTTGCTGACCCGTCCGATGCCCTTCCTCCAGTCACTGGCCGACTACGGCCCCGTGGTGCGAATCCACCTGTGGCGGCGGCCGGTTCACGTGCTCACCACGCCCGAGCTCGTGCACCGGCTGCTCGTCCAGGACGCCGCGAAGACCGAGAAGGGCTTCGTCTTCGACAAGGCCCGCGGACTGCTGGGGAACGGACTGTTCATCTCCGAGGGCGCGTTCCACCTCCGCCAGCGGCGTCTGGTCCAGCCGGCCTTCCACCGCGACAGCATCCGCGGGTACGCCACCGTGACGGCACGCCGGGCGGCGTCGGAGGTGTCCCGCTGGGAGCCGGGCCGACCGATGGCGATCGGCGAGCGGATGCACGAACTCGCCCGGGACATCGTGGTGGAGGCGCTGTTCGCCACCCACCTCGGCAGTGCCCGGAAAGCCCGGATCGACCGGGCCGTTCCCGTGGTCCTCACGGGCTTCGTCCAACGAGCGCTCTACCCCTCGGCCCTGTTGGAGAAGCTGCCTCTTCCGGCCAACCGGCGCTTCGACGCGGCGGTCCGGGAACTGCGCGCCGTGGTGGACGACATCGTCACACACACCGTCCCCCGCCAGGGCCCGGACGGCACCCTGCTGGACCTGCTCCTGACCGCCCGGGACGAGGGGACGGGGCGGGCCATGGAACCGGCCCAGGTACGGGACGAAGCGGTCTCGCTGCTCCTGGCCGGGACCGAGACGACTGCCACCGCACTCGCCTGGCTGTTCCACGAGCTCGCCGCGCATCCCGGGCTGCAGGACGAGTTGAGCGAGGAGGTGTGCGCCGTCGCCGCCGACGGCTCCGTGGCCTGGAGCGACCTGCCACGCCTGCAACGTACGGGGCACGCACTCAGCGAAACCCTCCGGCTCCACACCCCCAACTGGATCCTGATGCGCCGGACGGTGGCCCCGCTGCAGTACGCCGGCGTGCGTCTGCCCCCGGGGGCGGAGATCCTCTTCAGCCCGACCGCGCTGCACCGGGCCCCGCGGATCCACCCCGACCCCATGCGCTTCGACCCCGACCGCTGGCGGCGGCCCGGGGACCACGCGTCACGCAAGCTGTTCATCCCCTTCGGCGCGGGCCCCCACAAGTGCGTCGGCGAGTCCTTCGCCTGGACCGAAATGCTCGTCATCGCCGCGGCCGTCCTGGCCCGCTGGCGGCTCCGGCCGGCCGAGCCCGTCCGCCTCCGGGAGACCACCACCTCGGCCACCGTCCGCCCACGGGGCCCGCGGCTCATCATCGATCCGCGATGACGGACGGTCCTGTTGCTGTCGGCCGGACCGTTCAGCGGTGGTTGACGATGACCGAAATGCCCCAGCCGATCGCGGCGAGTACTGCGGCGAAGCACAGGCCGGCGACGGCGTGGCCGCCGGTCCGGGCGGGTGGGTTGAGGGCGCGCAGGCCGATGGCGAACAGGGCCGGCAGGCCTGCGCCGGCGAGCAGGCCGACCGCGACGATCTTCCACAGCGCGGCCAGGTTGATCCAGGAGTTCACCAGGTGACCTTCTCCGTGTCCGGGGCCGGGGCCGGGGCCACCGAACCCGTCCATGCGGCGTTGACGTTCTCCGGTGTCACGGCGGGGTGGCGGGAGGCCGCGAAGAAGGCGACCGAGGCCAGCACCAGCGCGATGAAGATCACCACAATGCCCGGGGTCCCGCCGATCCAGTGGGCGGCCCAGTAGGCCGCGGCACCGACCACGGCGGAGCTCGGCAGGGTGGACAGCCAGGCCACCGCCATCCGGCGGGCGATGTGCCAGCGCACCACGGCGCCTTTCCTGCCGACCCCCGAGCCCAGGATCGACCCGGTGGCCACATGGGTGGTGGAGAGCGAGTAGCCGAAGTCGGTGGAGGAGAGGATCACGGCGGCCGAAGCGGACTCGGCGGCCATCCCCTGCGGCGGCTCGATCTCCAGGAGCCCCTTGCCCAGCGCCCGGATGACCCGCCAGCCGCCGAGGTAGGTGCCCAGGGCGATCGCTGTCGCGCAGGATGCGATCACCCAGGTCGGGGACCTGGCCCCGGTGTCCAGGGTGCCGTTGGCGATCAGGGCCAGCGTGATGACGCCCATGGTCTTCTGCGCGTCGTTGGTGCCGTGGGCGAGCGAGACCATGGAGGCCGAGCCGACCTGGCCGAGCCGGAAGCCGCGCCCGCGCGGGCGTTCGGGCACGCCGCGGGTGAGGCGGTAGACGAGGTAGGTGCCGATCGCGGCGACCGTGCCGGCGATGAACGGAGACAGCGCGGCGGGCACGATCACCTTGGAGACCAGGCCCTGCCATTTGACGGCGGAAGCGCCGGCCGCGGCCATCGTCGCCCCGACCACGCCGCCGATGAGCGCGTGCGAGGAACTGGAGGGGATGCCGAGGAACCAGGTGGTCAGGTTCCACAGGATGCCGCCGACCAGGCCGGCGAAGACCACGGTCAGGGTCACGCCTCCGCTGTCGACCAGGCCGCCGGCGATGGTCGCCGCGACGGCGGTCGACAGGAACGCGCCGACGAGGTTCAGCACCGCCGAGACGGCGACCGCGACGCGCGGGCGGAGTGCCTCGGTGACGATCGAGGTCGCCATGGCGTTGCCGGTGTCGTGGAATCCGTTGGTGAAGTCGAAACCCAGCGCGGTGGCGACAACCAGCGCCAGGACCGCGTCGTTGCCGGTCACGGGCCCGAACCTAGCCCGTCGGTCGTACCGGTCCGGCCCTGGGGGGGGCCCGCGCGCCCGGGGCCCCCCCGGGCCCCCCCCCCCCGGACCCAA
>NZ_JBFBIL010000049.1:0-59930 GCF_040685575.1 Kitasatospora sp. NPDC088351
GAATCTGATTCGGAGGGAAGTTGAAGGACCTTCCGTCCTTCCGTCCCGGCCGGTCGGCCCGGACGCGGAGCTGTCCGTCGGGAGCCCGGGAAGTCTGAAGGTGCCGAGCCCGCCGCGTCCGACGGAGGGCATGGAGCTGCTGCTCGAACTGGGCCGCTGTGAACCGCGCATGGCGCTCGCGGGCAAGCCCCTGACGGATCAGGCCGCCCGGGTGGAGGGGCTGCTCGCGGGCGGCTGGACCCGGGACGCGCTGACGGGCATCCTGTCCGCCCCGCTCCCGGAGAAGATCACCCGAAGTGTCGGCGCCGTCCTGGCGGCACGGCTGACGAAGGTGCCCCCGTTCCCATCCGCCCACCGGCCGGCACCGTCCGAGGCTGCTCCGGCGCCTCGCCAGGCGTCTCCCGAGTGCCAGGGCGACGACGGCCTGTGCCGTCGGCCGGTCCCGAGTGCGGACCGACTGTGCTCGGAGTGCCGGGACCAACCGTGAGGACGCCACTAGCTTGATCTTTAACCTGTGCGTTCTGCCAGGTTGTGGCTGGTCGACGAGCCGGAGGTTGCTCAGATATTCGATCGTCGACCAGCGGGTAACTTGGCAGACTGCTCGTCATGAGCAACTCGTACGCGCAGGCAGTGCTAAGGACGACGGATGTTGCGGAGGCACTGCGAGTTGCTGGGCAACTGCTCGATCTCGCTAACACCGGGGAACTCGAAGTCGACTTCGAAGCACGGGTCTCCACGATCCGCGAGCTGGAGCGGTTGAGCGGAGTGATGCCGAACGCTGACTGGTGGTCCTACGGAGCCGACCGGCGTGGCTCCTCGCGCAATGGCGACTCCCCGTCAGAGTGCCTTCCGATCTTTATGAGCAGATGGTGCATGGCGCAGGAAGACGTGGAGGCGTTCTTGGCCGCGGCAGGGAACGTCCCGGCCATGGTGCGCTGGGATTTCAGTGGCTGGCCTGAGGCTCCGGAGGTAGGTCTCGGTCCCGGGGGTACCAGAGGCGCCTACGTGACGGTATGTGTGAACGCCCGCGATCTCTATCTTGAGGAGCCCGCGACAGATCACACGGTGTTCGTCCATGTCAAGCAGGTCGAAGCCCAACGGGCTGCCTGGCTGGCAGCGCGAGTCGGCCTTGAGGTTATCGGCGAGTTGCATATGGCACCCCTCTGAGCCAGGTTGCTCTACGAGGCGGGTCACGGCCTGCTTGTGATGAAGTTCCGGCATTCGCCGGACAGCGGTACGGCCCTGGCGTGATCATGTGCGTTGCGAAGCACCCATGATCACCAACCAAGGCCGTAAGGACGAGCGTGCTGGAAGACGCTGTACGCGTCGAGTCCCTGACCGTGCTGTCCAACTTCCGGACCGATGTCTACCGCTGCCTGACCGCCCGCGCGGACGCTCTGTTCGAACTCACCGACGCCCTGCTCTGCACGGACGGGCCGGTCAAGGCCCTGGTCGACCTGGCGCTGGCGCCCGAGCACCGTCGCGGGCATGGCGCCCTCTACGACGCGCTCAACAGTGGCCGAATCGAGGCAGAGCGGCTGCGGGCGGCACTGGCCGCTCTGCCGCTTCCCCGTACCAACGACGGGCGGATCGTCCTGGCCGTGGACGTCAGCTCCTGGCTGCGATCGGACGCGGCGACCAGCCCGGACAGGCTGTTCTGTCACGTCCACGGTCGTGCGAAGAACGCCGCGCAGTTCATCCCAGGCTGGCCCTACTCTTTCGTCGTCGCCCTGGAGAGCGGCCGCACCTCCTGGACCGGGATCCTGGATGCGGTCCGGCTGCGTCCCGAGGACGACGCCACGGCGGTGACCGCCGAGCAGCTCCGCGCCGTCGTCGAGCGGCTGATCGCGGCCGGGCACTGGACCGAGGGCGACCCGGACGTCCTGGTGGTCATGGACGCCGGCTACGACGTCACCCGCCTCGCGTTCGTCCTCGCCGACCTGCCCGTCGAGCTCCTGGGACGCATCCGTTCCGACCGGGTCCTGCGACGGCCGAAGCCATCCAGGGTTCCGGGCACCAACGGCCGCCCGCCCAAGCACGGGCCCGAGTTCGCCCTCAACCAACCCGCCACCTGGCCCCCGCCGCAGCACACCACCACGACCGCCACCACGCGCTATGGCACCGCCACCGCCGAGAGCTGGGACCGACTGCACCCCCGACTCACCCACCGCACCTGCTGGCTCGACCATGACGGTGAACTCCCCATCATCGAGGGAACGTTGCTTCGCCTGCAGGTAGACCACCTGCCCGGCGACCGTGATCCCAAGCTGGTGTGGTTGTGGTCCTCTGCCACCGGCGTCACGGCCGCCGACATCAACCGCTGGTGGCAGTCCTACCTCCGCAGATTCGACCTTGAACACACATTCCGGCTGTTCAAGCAGACCCTTGGCTGGACCCGCCCCAGGCTCCGCGCCCCCGAGGCCGCCGACCGCTGGACCTGGATCGTCATCGCGGCCCACACCCAACTCCGCCTCGCCCGACCCCTCGCCGAGGACCTCCGCCGGCCCTGGGGAAAGCCCGCCGCCCCGGGCCGCCTCACACCGGCCCGCGTCCGCCGCGGATTCAGGAACATCCGCCCGATCAGCGCACTACCCGCCAGAGCACCGAAACCCGGCAAACCCGGCCCGGGACGACCACCCGGCTGCAAAAACCGCACACTCGCACCCCGCCACGATGTCGGCAAAACCGTCAAACGCGACCTCACCATGACCGAACACCAAGATCGCAGAGGTTAAAGATCAAGACTAGGGCGTGTATCGAAAGTGCCTAGTGAAGAGGACGGAGAGCCCAATTGTGATCCAGAATGATTGGATGGTCACGCTTGAGACTCCCCGTTTGATCCTGCGTCGTTGGCGCGAGGAAGACGTTGCGCCCATGGCCGCCGTCAACGCCGACCCCGAGGTCATGCGGTGGATCCGCGACGGCAGCGTCCTTGACGAACAGCAGACACGCAGCCGGGTCCAGGCATGGGAGAGCGAGTGGGAGTCACAGGGCTTCGGCCTGTTCGCCGTGGAGATCCGGTCCACTGGCGAGCTGGCCGGGTTCACCGGCCTTTCGGTGCCCGACTTCTTGCCGGAGGTACTCCCGGCGGTTGAGGTCGGCTGGCGGCTGGGACGTTCACACTGGGGGCAGGGCTTGGCCACCGAGGCTGCTGCGGCCGCTGTACGGTTCGGGTTCGAAGAGCGAGGGCTGGAGCGGATCGTCAGCATCACGCAAGTGGGCAACGACGCCTCCGAACGGATCATGACCAAACTGGGGATGCATCCGGTCCGTGAGACCGTCAATCCCACCGGCGGTCGGCGAGTACGGGTGTTTGAGGTGTCGTCGGATCAGTACGTCACAACCACTCGTTGATGGCTGCGACGAGGGCGGTCGCCTCGTAGCGGACCGCGAGTTTGTCGTACCGTGTGGCTACAGCGCGGTGTCTTTTGAGCCGATTGATGCCGCATTCGACCGCGTGCCTTGCCTTGTAGTCTTCGGGGTCGAACTTCAGTGGACGACCGCCGCGTGAGCCGAGCTTCTTGCGGTTGCGGGCCTGGTCGGCCTTGTCCGGGATGGTGCAGCGGATTCCGCGACGCCGCAGATAGGCGCGATTCTTCCGGGAGGCGTACGCCTTGTCGGCGCGCACGCGATCGGGTCGTGTGCGTGGCCGGCCCGTTCCACGTGCCACGAACCAAGATCATCTCGCGTTGAGATCCACTTTCGATATACGCCCTAGCTGGCAGGCGTGCCGCGCTCCCACAGCTCTTCGGCGTGCGCGGCGAATCGATCGAACATGCCATCGTCCTGTTGGCGCCGCAGGTGCATCATGGGGGAGTCGTGGCCAACGAAGCGTGCCAGGTGCGGGGTCACAAGCGCATCGGTGTCGAAGCGGAAGACGCTGAGACTGACGTGATTGGAGCCGTCTTCAGGCGCGCTGAACCGCGCCTCTATCCCGTCGACGTCCGCCAGCTTGTCCAGATGCTCCAAAGTGATTCGGATCCTGGTGGAGACGGTCAGCGCCACGTCCTCGATGCGCTCGCGTTGAAGGGTGGTCTCCGATGCGGGGTCACCCATCAGAAACCGGATACGGCAGCCTGCAGCGGCTTTGCGACGCAACGTCTGCACGATCGCGGGTTGCTCCAGCCACACGAAGTAGTTGGTGTAGCCCGCCAGGAAGATGTCTGACGTGGCACCGGCGATCAGCTGACCCCACACGTCCCGAGGGCAGGCCGATCGGTACGGATACACGGCGAAGACCTCGCGATCGTGGCCGGTCTTGATAGACGCGCGCACCGCCGCCGGCCAGATCATCTGTTCATCAACCCCTAGGGCCGCACACGCGTCCAATCGGTTCTTCTGATGCGGCACGATCGACGCATCCGACACCCAGCGTTCCACGGTCTTAGGTGTGACCCCGACCCGGGTAGCCAGTTTGCGGGGAGTGAGCCCCGCAGCAGCCATACCTTGTAGCAACGCCGTGTTCAAGTGATTCCCCCGAGACATTTGGGCCTTCTTGCACGCTAGCGCCGAGACGACCCTCATGTCTCGGCAATGGGGGCGAATTGACCCGCCTGGACGCCGATGATCTGGGGTGTTGGCGAGTGGGAAGGGCCATGACCATGGCAGCAGTACGCAAGACCCAGTTCAGCCGTGAGTACACCGTGGACGCCTCCCCGCCTCGCCCCAAGCCGGGCCGAGTCGCCATAGCGCCGAAGTCCTGGGTGCCGTTGGACGACTACCTGAACGCCCGGCGTCCCAGCGCCTTCGACAGCACTGCCGAGGTGCTGAGCAAGGCTGCTGTCCTCGCGCACTGCGAGTGCGTCAACTGCACTGTGGGGAGGTCGGCGTGAGTGCCTTCCTGCCGGTTCCGCCCGCCGAGCGCCGGGGGCGCGGGCTGTGGCGGTTCCTGGAGTGGACGCTTCAGGCCGATGTCGCGCCGGACCGTCCTCCTGTCCGCCACCGGTTCCGGTGCGTGGGGGAGTACGAGGACGGTCAGTTGTGCGGGGAGGAGGGGCCGGTCTGTGACGACTTCGCGGACGCGCAGCGCTGGACGGCATCCCACCTCAAGGTTCACCAGGACCACCGGAACTACGAACACGTGGCCGTGACGCCGTGGTTGATGGTGCCGGCGGAGGAACCCAGCTGGTGAACGCTGCGAAGAAGGCCGTCGCCAACCGCGTGTCGAACGCGGGCGGCGCGTTCGCACACGAGTGGACCCACCTCGCCCAGAACAAGGTCTGGCCCGCCATGTCCTACGCCCACATGCGCATCGCCCTCCAAGCCGATGCCGACGGCCTCCCGCCCGAGCAGCGCCGCACCACCCACCACGTCATCGAAGGCCACGCCCAATGGGTCCAGCGCCAAGCGGTCGAGGAGCTGTGCGGCGTGGCCACCGCACAGCTCCGGCTGGACGGCGAACCGAAGCCCACCAAGTGATTCCGTTGGCTCAAGACGCAGTCGCCCCTGGTCAGCATCTACGACCAGGGTGACGCCTTCATCAGCGCCCTCCACGACACCGGCGGACACCCGCTGATCGAGCGCCTGCTCAGGAACGAAGACCTCCTGCCCACCCTCGGCGAGATCACCAACCCCACCGCCGGGCTGAAGCGCTACGCCCTGGCACTGAGCGGGGCGTGAGAACGGCGGCCCCGAACTGCCGCCAACCCCTGAGGGTAAGGGCTCTGGTTCGGAGGGAATTCGAGGCTGCTCCGGTGCCTCACGAGTGCCAGGACGACGGCCTGTGCCGTCGGCCGGTCCCGAGTGCGGGCCGGCTGTGCTCGGCGTGCCGGGACTGAAGGGTGCTGGAGACAGGGAGAGACCCCACCACATCGGGGAGAGGTGGCGGGGTCTCGGGTGGGGCGCGCTCAGGGCGCAGCATCAGATGGTGCCGAAGTCACCAGACTTGACGCCCGCGACGAACGCGGCGAACGCGGCGGCGGGGAAGACGAGTGCGGGGCCTTCGGGATCCTTGGAGTCACGGACGGGGACGACGCCGGAGAAGTGGGGGGCCACCTCGACACAGTCGCCGCCGTTGTTGCTGTGCCGCGACTTCACCCACCGAGCGTCGGTCAGATCGATGTGTGTCATTCAAGTCCCTTTCTCACCGCGCGAATCATGGCGAGCGAGGCCACCTTCGACAGTGACTCCACCTGTAGCTGATCGTAGTCTCTCTCCCACGCTGCGACGGCCTCGCGCGACCGCTCAAGATGGCCCCTGGCCTGGGATTCGGCATATCCGATGACCGTGTGATCGGGCAGCGTCAGCAGTACGACGGGCATCGTGAACGGGACGTGCTCCCCGAGGCTGAACGGGGCGACCTGGATCGTCACGTGGGGACGACGCGCCAAGTCCTCCAGGTGGTCGAGCTGGGCGAGCATCACATCACGCCCTCCCACCGGACGGGCCAGGCAGCTCTGATCCATGACCGTGTGGATGACCGGCGGCGACTTCTTCTCCAGCAGTTGCTGGCGGTTGGCGAGGAACGCGACCCGCTCGTCAGCCTGGTCCCGGGTGATGGAGCCTCGCTCCACGGCCGCCAAGGCCAGAGCGGTTGTGTAGGCAGGGGTCTGAAAGAGGCCAGGGACCACACTCAACTCGAACCTGCGCAGTCGGCGGCAGCGCGCTTCTGCCTCCGCGAACTCCGCGAAGCCTTCCAGCAGCGCGGCGCGCGTGTACCGCCGGTACAGCTCGGCGAACTCCCCCGCGGCGCCGAAGGCTTCGTCAGCTTTGACAGCGAAGTGTTTTGTTGGAGGTCGCTTCCCTCTTTCGAGGTATGAAACGAGGCTGGGGGAGAAGCCCATGCGCCGGGCCAGTTCGCTCTGGGACCATCCTCGCGCCCTGCGCGACCTGCGGACTTCGGCACTGAAGCGCGCCGCCGGAGATGATGACGGGTCAATTTCGCTTTCGTTCATGGCTGATGCCACCTATGACTAGACGGAATGGTCAAGGTCATACCCCTGGCAAGCCTAGCCGTGACTGCCGATCCTTGTAACGGAGCGACTACGGAAAGGAACGGCCATGGGTGCAACCGGATCGGGCGACTCCCTGCTCTCCCGCATGGTTGGGAAGCAGCGAAGAGCGGCCCGCAAGGCGTGTGCGGAGATGCGCGAGGCCACGGAAGAAGCCGGATGTCGGCTTCCATCACTGGGCCTTGACGCCCCGTCGGGCATCACCGGTGAAGTGCTGGTGGACATGGGGCGGGCTGCCCCGGACGTCATCACGCGCCTCGCGGAGGTCATCCGGGTGGGCGCGGCGGCCCTCGCCGCCGAGGCGCCAGACGGCCCCGACAGTCCCGACAGCCCCGAGGGAACGGTGACGCACCTCTGGGCGCCGCGTGTCGGTGACCTGGTGGTGGACATCTCGGCCGGGCTGGTCGGTGAGTTCTGCGGCGAGGACGGCGACCGGTGGCGACTCGCCCCGCTGGCCGGCGGGGACGAGTGGACGGCCGATCCCGTCACCGTGCGGTTCACGACCCCGGCGGACCGCGCACGGGGCGGCCCGATCCCCTACGCGGCCACCTGTAACCAGCCGAGGGCGGGATAGTGGCCAGATCCGCCAAGGTGACTCGCTTCGGCGACTGGCTACTGCGCGAGGACACCGGACCCGACATCGACCCGCCGGCCTACCTCATGGTGTGCAAGTCCGAGGGCGAGGACGGCGCCCCGTGCGGGAAAGACTCCGGTGAGGTCAACTCCGTTGCCGAGTCCGCCGAGTGGACTCGCAAGCATGGGTGGGCGCACCCCGACCACCGGTCCTTCCGCCTGCTGGCCGACGTGCCGATGGTGATCGTTCCCGAGGTGGAGCCGCTCTGATAGGGCGGCCCCCGTTTCTCCCGTCCCGGGCGTTCTTCCGTTCCGCCCGGGACGGGGCACCGATCCCGGCACGCGGTGGCGCGCCGGGCAGCTCCGGGGCTTGATCACGCCCCGTGAGCCCCGCCCCGGTCGTTTCGCGCCGACCGGGGCGGGAACCCAAGACCCCCGCCCCGGTGCTGTCATGGCCGACTTCCCCGGGGCGGGCACCAGCCGCCGGCCGCCTGTGCAGGGCCGGGCGGAGCACAACCCCCGCCCCGGTGGCGTGACTTCGGATCCACGGACGACCGGGGCGGGGGCTTCTACGAGGAAAGGCGCCATGGCAAACGGGCCCGACACGAGTCCGGTTCAGTCGCAGATCATCGCGGCCACCGCGGACATGATCCTCGGCTCGTCCGACGACGATCTGCTTCCGGGCGCCGGGGGATGTCACTGCCTCCACCGGGCCGCCGGGGGCTGTGTCACGGACCTGCGTCCGGTGCTCCACACCATCCTGACCGTCTTCGGACACACGGGTCTGGTGATCAGGATCAGACGGATCTACGACCCCGTGTCCCAGGTCCTCCGTCGCACGGAAATCCGTCTCCGAGGGGTTGCCCCGGACACCGGACGGCCGACCGAATGGATCGCCGAGTGCGCCCGCACGGCGCGGGCCGAAGGGGGGTCGCAACGTGCCGTTCGCTGAACTGGAATGGAGCCTGCCCGGCGGGGAGCGGTTCCCCGTGGCGTTCCGGATACCGGGCGAGCCGGCCCCGACCACGGCGCCCCGCCACTACCACCTGTTCCACAGCCATGCGGAGGAGCCCGTCGCCGGAGGGTACCGACTGGTCAGGGCGGCGGCATGGCGGTTGGACACCACCGTGCGGACCGCAGAACGGGCCGTCGAGTGGCTGGTGGCTGCCTGGGTGCGGGCCGGACGGCCGCACCCGGTACCGCCGATACCTTCGGCCGTGCGCACGCACCGCGCGCTGGTGTCCCTGGCAGCCGGCGTCGACATCGAGTGGGCCGGGTGGGTGCCCGGCGACCGGGGGCCCTACGTCCGGCTGGTGGCCGCGTGCTGTAGCCGTACGGGAATCCACCCCCCGGCACCGCCCCCGTTCTGATCCCGAGCCCCGGATCGGCGGCGCCGTGCGACCGCCGATCCGGGTGGCTCCGGGAGCACGCACCTGGCGGTGTCAGCCCGGGGCTCTGTACTGCTCAGCCCTCGGCGGGCTTGAGCGTCAGGGAGATGCTGTTGATGCAGTAGCGCTGGTCGGTCGGCGTGCCGTAGCCCTCGCCCTCGAAGACATGGCCCAGGTGGCCGCCGCAGCGGGCGCAGCGGACCTCCACCCGGCGCATGCCCAGCGAGGTGTCCTGGATGTACTGGACCCGGTCCTCGGCGAGCGGAGCGTAGTAGGACGGCCAGCCGCAGTGGCTGTCGAACTTGGTCTCGGAACTGAACAGCTCGGCGCCGCAGGCGCGGCAGCTGTAGACGCCCACCGTCTTGGTGTCGGTGTACTCACCGGTGAACGGGCGCTCGGTGCCGGCCTCGCGGAGCACGTGGTACTCCTCGGGGCTGAGCTGGGCGCGCCAGTCGGCGTCGGTCTTCTCGATCTCGTAGCTCATGTCGGCGGACTCCCGGTCGGGGCGGACTCAGACGTTGGTGGCAACGCTCGCGAGGTGCTCAAGGCCCTTCTCCAATTGTTCCAGGACGGCCGGCCCCAGGTTGGTGACATCGCCCGCGCCCATGGTGAGCAGCAGGTCGCCCGGGCGGGCCAGGCCGGCCAGCAGCGCGGGGGCGGCGTCGAAGGAGTGCTCGGCGGTGACCTCGGCACCGGCGCGGCGGGCCGCGTCGATGATCAGCTCACTGGTGACGCCGGGGACCGGGTCCTCGCGGGCCGGGTAGATGTCGAGCACCACCGAGGCGTCGGCGAGGGCGAGCGCCTGGCCCATCTCCTCGGAGAGCTGCTGGGTGCGGCTGAACAGGTGCGGCTGGAACACCACCAGGACCCGGCCGGCCCCGTCCAGGCCCTCGCGGATCGCCTCCAGGTCGGCGGTCATCTCGGTCGGGTGGTGGGCGTAGGAGTCGATCACCTGGACCCCGCCCGCCTCGCCCTTGAGCTGGAGCCGGCGGCGCACCCCGGTGTAGGCGCCGAGCGCCTTGGCGAGGTCGGTGGCCGGGACGCCGAGCGCGACCCCGGCGGCCAGCGCGGAGACCGCGTTGTGGGCGTAGTGCCGGCCGGGCACCGAGACGGTGAAGGCCAGCTCCGCGCCGTCCAGCAGCACGGTGACCTCGCTGGTCATGCCCCGGGCGACCACCGACAGGACCCGCACGTCGGCGTCCTCGGCGGCACCGACGGTGACCACGTTCAGGCCCTCGCGGCCGGCCACCCGGGAGGTCAGCTCGCGGGCGCCGTCGTGGTCGGCGGAGACCACCAGCGTCCCGCCGGGGGTGATCCGGCCGACGAAGGTCTCGAAGGACTCGTAGATCTCTTCGATCGAGGCGTAGTTGGCGTGGTGGTCCAGCTCCACGTTGAGCACGATCGCCACCTCGGGCGCGTACTTGTGGAAGCTGCGGTCGCTCTCGTCGGCCTCGGCGACGAAGATCTCGCCGCCGCCGTGGTGGGCGTTGGAGCCCGGCGCGTCGAGGTCGCCGCCGATCGCGTAGGACGGGTCCAGACCGAGCTCGCCGAGGGCGACGGCGAGCATACTGGTGGTGGTGGTCTTGCCGTGGGTGCCGGCCACGGCCAGCGCCCGGCGGCCGCCCATCAGCGCGGCGAGGGCGTCGGAGCGGTGCACCACCGGGATGCCGCGCTCGCGGGCCACGGCCAGCTCCGGGTTGTCGGCGCGGATGGCGCTGGAGACGACGACACTGCTGGTGCCGGCCGGCACGTGCTCGGCGGCGTGGCCGATCCGCACGGTGGCACCGAGGGCGCGCAGCGCGTGGACGGTCTCCGACTCCTTGGAGTCGCTGCCGGAGACGCTGGCGCCGCGGACCGCGAGGATCTTCGCCAGGCCGGACATCCCGGCGCCGCCGATACCGATGAAGTGCGGGGCGTGCAGATCGTGCGCGGCGTCGTTCAAGGCGGGACTCCGTACGGGCGGGGGCGGGACGGTGGAGGTGCGGACGATGTGCGAATCGTCCTCGCGGACGGGCCGCAAGGACGATTCTGCACCACCGGCGACGGGCTCCTCGCCCGCCTCCGGCCGGGAGCCACCCCGCCCGGGGGCGGGCGGGGAGCGACGGTCAGGAGTCGCTGGCGAACAGCCGCAGGACCGGGACACCCACCTTGTGCCGGGCCTGGGAGGCCCAGTCACGGTGGAAGAACTCCTCCACGAAGTGCGGCGAGGTGAGCACCACGACCTCGTCGGCCCGGTGCTCCTCGACCACCGCCCGCAGCCGCTCCAGCGGCTTCTCCTCGACCAGCTCGCCGACCGCCTCGGCACCGGCCCGGCGCAGGTGGCGCAGGCTGTGTTCGAGCGACTCGCCGGCCACCGTCGGCCCGCTCTCGGACTCGTCGTGCTCGTGTGCCAGCCTGTCGAGGTGGCCGAGGGCGACGTCGTCCAGCGCCCGCAGCAGCTCGTCCTGCTTGCCGCGGGGCTGCATCAGCACCACGAAGGACACCTTCTCCTCGCTGTGGAGCGTGGTGACCAGCTCCACATCGGCGTCCGAGAGCGCCTTTTCGATCATCAGTACCGTCTTGAACACGTGAGTCCCTTCCCATGGCCGGCCCCCGGGCTCCGGCGTCGCATCCCATACTGCCCGGCGGAAGCTTTCCGCACGCTGCTCACCCGGCACACGGGCCACGCGGGCGGAAACGCCGATGGGAGCAGGATCACCATCCGGAGGTCACGGGGTCGGCGGACGCAGGTAGCGAGTGAAGAGGAATCCTTTCTGCTCGATCAGTGAGACCAGCCTCATCCGCTGCACGTCAGGCATCCGCGCATGGTGGATGATGCGCGGCGCGTCGCCGGCCGTGATCAGCGGCGCCAGCGACAGGCACAGCTCGTCCAGCAGGCCGGCGGCGGCCAGCTGTCCCAGCAGCCGGGGGCCGCCCTCGCTCAGCAGCCGGGTCCAGCCCCGGTCGGCCAGCGCCGCCACCGCCGCCCGCAGGTCCACCGAGCCCTTCCCTGCCACCACCACGTCCGCCACCCCGGCGACCGCGCGCAGGTCCGCCGCCGGCACGTCCTCGGTGGTGATCACCACCGTCCGCACCAGCGGCTCGGTGAACAGCGGTGCCGTCAGGTCCAGCGCCAGCGAGCGGCTGACGATCGCGATCGCCGGCGCCGGGGCCTGCCCGGCCGCCCGGCGCGCCGCGGCGAAGTCGGCGCGGGCCCGGGCCGGCCGGTACCCCTCGGCGCGGACCGTCTCGGCGCCCACCAGCACCACGTCCGACAGCGCCCGCAGCACCCCGAAGATCCGCTTGTCGGCGTCCCCGGAGAGCCCCTCGGAGAGCCCGTCCAGCCGGGCCCCGCCGTCGAGACCGGCCACCATGTTGGCGCGCAGCCACGGGCGGCCCCGGTTCACCTGGTCGGGGTACGCGTACACGGCGGCGAGCGACTCCAGCGAGGCCGGGTCGGCGAACGGCTCGCTCAGCGGGCTGATCAACTGTTGCATGTCAACCAGTCTCGTTGCATGTCAACCCGGGTTCCACCCCCGGCCGGCACCGAAGGTCCCGCCCTGACCGCTCCACGACCAGGCGTACCCTCTACTAACGTGCCCGCAGCCCCACACCCCGACGCCGCGACCGAGTCCATAGCGACCGTGAGCGCGGCCGGCGCCCCCGTCGCGCTCACCGACCGCCGCCCCGTCGTCCCCGCCGAGCGCCTGGTCGCCGAGATGGTCCCCCCGCCGCGCTTCTCCGACGTCAGCTTCGGGACGTACCTCCCGGACCCGAACCAGCCCAGCCAGTACGAGGCCGTCCAGGTCCTGGAGCAGTTCGCCGGCGCGCTCAACAGCGGAAACGGTTCCGCCCCGAAACGCGGCTGGTTCCGCCGCACCGCCCCCGCGCCCACCGGCCCGGCCGGCGTCTACCTGGACGGCGGCTACGGCGTCGGCAAGACCCACCTGCTCGCCTCGCTCTGGCACGCCGCCCCCGGCCCCAAGGCCTTCGGCACCTTCGTCGAGCTGACCAACCTGGTCGGCGCCCTCGGCTTCCAGCAGGCCGTGCAGACCCTCTCCGGCCACCGGCTGCTCTGCATCGACGAGTTCGAGCTGGACGACCCGGGCGACACCGTCCTGGTCTCCACCCTGCTCGGCCGCCTGGTGGCGAACGGCGTCAAGCTCTGCGCCACCTCCAACACCCTGCCCGAGAAGCTCGGCGAGGGCCGCTTCGCCGCCGCCGACTTCCTGCGCGAGATCCAGGGCCTGTCCGCGCACTTCCGCCCGATGCGGATCGACGGCCAGGACTACCGCCACCGCGGTCTGCCGGACGCCCCGCCGCCCTACCCGGACGAGACCGTGGACGCCGTCGCCGCCCGCACCCCGGGTGCCTCCCTGGACGACTTCGGCGCCCTTCTCGGCCACCTCTCCGCCGTCCACCCCAGCCGCTACGGCGCGCTGCTGGACGACGTGAGGGCGGTCTGCCTGCGCGGTGTCCGGCAGGTCGACGACCAGTCCACCGCGCTGCGCCTGGTCGTCCTCGCCGACCGGATGTACGACCGCGAGCTGCCCATCACCGCCTCCGGCATCCCCTTCGACCAGGTGTTCCCCGAGGAGATGCTGCGCGGCGGCTACCGGAAGAAGTACCTGCGGGCGATCTCCCGCCTGGTCGCCCTCGCCCGGGACAGCGCCCGGGGCGGGACGGAGTAGTCCCCGCTTGTCACTGGTGGGTCGTACGGTGGACCCGTGCGACCCATCACGAGCATTGAGCGGTCAGAGGCGCCCTTCGAGGTCGTCAGTCCCTACCAGCCCAGCGGTGACCAGCCCGCGGCGATCGCCGAGCTGGAGCGCCGGGTCAGGGGCGGGGAGAAGGACGTCGTCCTGCTCGGCGCCACCGGCACCGGCAAGTCGGCCACCACGGCCTGGATGATCGAGAAGCTGCAGCGCCCCACCCTGGTGATGGCGCCGAACAAGACCCTGGCCGCCCAGCTGGCCAACGAGTTCCGCGAGCTGCTGCCGAACAACGCGGTCGAGTACTTCGTCTCGTACTACGACTACTACCAGCCCGAGGCGTACGTCCCGCAGACGGACACCTACATCGAGAAGGACTCCTCGATCAACGAGGAGGTCGAGCGGCTGCGCCACTCCGCGACCAACTCGCTGCTCACCCGCCGGGACGTGATCGTGGTCGCCTCCGTCTCCTGCATCTACGGCCTCGGCACCCCGCAGGAGTACGTCGACCGGATGGTCCGGCTGAAGGTCGGCGAGGAGATCGACCGCGACGTCCTGCTCCGCCGCTTCGTCGACATCCAGTACACCCGCAACGACCTCGCCTTCACCCGCGGCACCTTCCGGGTCCGCGGCGACACCATCGAGATCTTCCCGGTCTACGAGGAACTCGCCGTCCGGATCGAGATGTTCGGCGACGAGATCGAGGCGCTGTACACCCTGCACCCGCTCACCGGCGAGATCATCAGCCAGGACGACTCCGTCCACGTCTTCCCCGCCTCGCACTACGTGGCCGGTCCGGAGCGGATGGAGCGGGCGGTCAACGGCATCGAGCGGGAACTGGCCGGGACGCTGGCCAGGCTGGAGAAGCAGGGCAAGCTGCTGGAGGCCCAGCGGCTGCGCATGCGCACCACCTACGACATCGAGATGCTCCGCCAGATCGGCACCTGCTCCGGCGTGGAGAACTACTCGATGCACTTCGACGGCCGTGAGCCCGGCTCGCCGCCGAACACCCTGCTCGACTACTTCCCGGAGGACTTCCTCCTGGTCATCGACGAGTCGCACGTCACCGTCCCGCAGATCGGCGCGATGTACGAGGGCGACGCCTCGCGCAAGCGCACCCTGGTCGAGCACGGCTTCCGGCTGCCCTCCGCGATGGACAACCGCCCGCTGAAGTGGGAGGAGTTCCTGGAGCGGATCGACCAGACGGTCTACCTCTCGGCGACCCCGGGCCCGTACGAGCTGTCCCGCGGCGACGGCCAGGTCGAGCAGATCATCCGCCCGACCGGCCTGATCGACCCCGAGGTGATCGTCAAGCCGACCGAGGGCCAGATCGACGACCTGGTGCACGAGGTCCGCAAGCGGGTCGAGCGGGACGAGCGCGTCCTGGTCACCACCCTCACCAAGAAGATGGCCGAGGACCTCACCGACTACATGCTCGGCCTGGACATCCGGGTCCGGTACCTGCACAGCGACGTCGACACGCTGCGCCGGGTGGAGCTGCTGCGCGAGCTGCGGGCCGGGCGGTACGACGTGCTGGTCGGCATCAACCTGCTCCGCGAGGGCCTGGACCTGCCCGAGGTCTCCCTGGTGGCGATCCTGGACGCGGACAAGGAGGGCTTCCTGCGCTCCGGCACCTCGCTGATCCAGACCATCGGGCGCGCCGCCCGTAACGTCTCCGGCCAGGTCCACATGTACGCGGACCGGATCACCCCCTCGATGGAGAAGGCCATCGACGAGACCAACCGCCGCCGGGCCGTGCAGCAGGCGTACAACACCGAGCACGGGATCGACCCGCAGCCGCTGCGGAAGAAGATCGGCGACATCCTGGACACCCTCTCCCGCGAGGACGTGGACACCGAGGAGCTGCTCTCCACCGGCTACCGGGGATCGGGCGGCAAGGGCAAGGCCCCGGTGCCGGCGCTGGGCGCGGACCGCAAGCCGGCCAAGAGCATGCCGGCCGCCGAGCTGGCCGAGCTGATCCAGTCGATGACCGACCGGATGCACACCGCCGCCGCGGACCTCCAGTTCGAGGTCGCGGCCCGGCTGCGGGACGAGGTCAAGGAGCTGAAGAAGGAGCTGCGGCAGATGCGCGAGGCGGGTATCGCGTAGGGGCTGCCCGGGCACGTCCGCGGCGCTCATCCCGGGCCGGCCGGGATCCGTCACCGGTCAAGCCCGGAGGTGTCTCAGCCCTGCCACAAAGGGGTAGACGTTGACCGATGCGCCCGGGGGGCGGCACCGCAGGCCCTAGGCTGGCCTGCGGTGCCGCCCCGGGCGGGCGGTGCGCATCAGGGGGCCTCAGCCGGGGGACGGCAACGGGGTGTTCCACCGTGGAGCCGGCGCGGCGAGCGGCCGCGTGGCTCGGGCAGAGAGGACAACGCCGTGTCGGTGAACCTTGCCAAGGGGCAGCAGGTCAGCCTGCAGAAGGGCGCGGGCGAGTCGCTGACGGTCGTCCGGATGGGGCTGGGGTGGCAGGCCGCACCCAAGCGCGGCCTGTTCGGCAGCCGGACCAGGCAGATCGACCTGGACGCCTCGGCCCTGCTGTACGCCGAGCGGACCCCGTCCGACGTGGTCTTCTTCCAGCACCTGGAGAGCACCGACGGCTCGGTGCGGCACACCGGGGACAATCTGGCCGGCGGGGCCGGCGCGGGGGGCGACGACGAGTCCATCCTGGTCGACCTGGCGCATGTACCGGCGCACATCACCCAGGTGGTGTTCACGGTCAGCTCGTACACCGGGCAGACCTTCGCCGAGGTGCGGAACGCGCACTGCCGGCTGGTGGACGACTCCACCGGGGTGGAGCTGGCCCGGTACGAGCTGGCCGGCGGCGGCCCGCACACCGGGCAGATCATGGCGAAGGTGTTCCGCGAACCGGCCGGCGGCTGGGGGATGCTGGCGATCGGCGCACCGGCCCGCGGCCGGACCTTCCAGGACCTGCTGCCGGCGATCGAGCCCTTCCTGTAGGCCCCGGTCTGTAGGCCCCGGTCTGTAGGCCCCGACCGAGAGGGTTCTTTACCTTCTTTACCTTCTTTACCTTCCTTTGGCCTTCCTGTTACTCTCGATGGCAGCGGAGGGGAGTATTCCCCCGCAGCTGTCCCGTCATCACGGGTGCCCCGAGCGGCGCCCCGGGGCGCTGGTCCGTGCGGCGCCCCGGAGCGGGCCCGGCGGGCGGAAGAGACCTCCGGCAGTGACGATGTCTGTCTCGCCTACCTGCCGGAGGAGCAGTAGTGGACGTTTCCGTAGCCATGTGGGTCTCAACGATCGGTGTGTTGATCGCACTGATCGTGGCCGACTTCTTCATCGGAGGGCGCAAGCCGCACGAGGTCTCCATCAAGGAGGCCGGTATCTGGACCGCGGTCTGGGTCGTGCTGGCGCTGATCTTCGGCGGGTTCCTCTGGTGGCACTCCGGCTCGACGCCGGCCGGTGAGTTCTTCGCCGGTTACATCACCGAGAAGTCGCTCAGTGTCGACAACCTCTTCGTGTTCATCCTGATCATGGGCAAGTTCGCGGTGCCCAAGATCTACCAGCAGCGTGTGCTGATGTTCGGTGTGATCATCGCGCTGGTGCTGCGCGCGGGCTTCATCGCCGGCGGCGCCGCCCTGGTCTCCACCTTCTCCTGGGTCTTCTACTTCTTCGGCGCGTTCCTGGTCTGGACGGCCTGGAAGCTCATCAAGGAGGCCCGCGCCGAGGAGGCCGACGAGGAGTTCGAGGAGAACCGCCTGCTCAAGTCCATCGAGCGGCGCTTCCCGTCGACCGACGTCTACCACGGCACCAAGCTGTTCATCCAGGAGAACGGCCGTCGGCTGATGACGCCGATGCTGATCGTCATGCTGGCGATCGGCACCACCGACGTCCTGTTCGCGCTGGACTCGATCCCCGCGATCTTCGGTCTCACCCAGGACCCGTACATCGTCTTCACCGCCAACGCCTTCGCCCTGATGGGTCTGCGGCAGCTGTACTTCCTGATCGGCGGGCTGCTGAAGAAGCTGGTCCACCTCTCGTACGGGCTGTCGGTGATCCTCGGCTTCATCGGCGTGAAGCTGGTGCTGCACGCGCTGCACGAGAGCGGTGTGCACGTGCCGGAGATCAGCATCCCGGTCTCGCTGGGCGTCATCGTGGTGGTGCTGGCCGTCACGACCGTGACCAGCCTGATCGCCGCGAAGAAGCAGGACCGCAGCGGCGACCACCCGGAGAAGATCGACGCCTGATCCACCGGCCCCGGCCGGACGAGCACGGCGGACCCGCGACCGGGCAGTGGTCGCGGGTCCGCCGCCTTTCCGCTTCCGGGAGCCCGTCGGGCCGGGGGGGGGCTACCAGCCGCGCTCGCGCCACTCCTGGAGGTGCGGGCGCTCGGCACCGAGGGTGGTGTCGTTGCCGTGGCCGGGGTAGACCCAGGCCTCGTCGGGCAGGACGTCGAAGATCTTCTCGTTGACGTCCCGGAACAGGCTCTCGAAGGCCGCCGCGTCGCCCCAGGTGTTGCCGACGCCGCCCGGGAAGAGGCAGTCGCCGGTGAACACGTGCGGGTGGCCCTGCGGGTCGTCGTAGACCAGCACGATCGCGCCGGGGGTGTGGCCGACCAGGTGCCGGACGGTCAGCTCGACCTGGCCGACCCGGACCGTCCCGCCGTCCTCCAGCAGCACTTGGGTCGGCACGTCGATGCCCTCGGCGTCGTACCGCCCGGCGGCGGTCCGGGCGCCGGTGGCCGCGACCACCTCGGCCAGCGCGCCCCAGTGGTCGTGGTGCCGGTGCGTGGTGACGACGGTGGCCAGGCTCTCGCCCACCGACTCCAGCAGCACCGGCGCCTCGGCGGCCGCGTCGATCAGCAACTGCTCGTCGGTGGCCCGGCAGCGCAGCAGGTAGGCGTTGTTGTCGTACGGGCCGACGGCCACCTTGGTGATGATCAGATGGGCCAGCTCGCGCACGTCCGGCGGTCCGCCGACCTTCACCGCTCCGTGGTACGTCATCCGTCCGCTCCTCGTCGTGTCGGGTCCGCCGGGCACCTCGCCCGGCCGAGTCGTCGCTGCTGCCAGCATGGTCGGCCGACCGTCCGGTGTCAGCCCAGGGGCGGGAGCGACGGCAGCGCGGTGCGGGCGTCGGCGAGCTGGACGCCGCCCCGGTGGACCTGGAGGCCGTCGCCGTCCGAGCGGCCGGCGAGCCAGGCGGCCAGCGCCCGCACCGGGCCCTCGGCGGTCAGCCCGGGTGCGTCCGGGGCCGCGCCGATCCGGGCCCGGTCCGCGGTGTCGTCGGCGATCAGCTCGACCGGGGGCAGCTCCGCGCTGTCGGCCAGCCGTGCGGCCAGGCGATGGAATTCGGCCACCGCGAAGGACTCCGGCCAGTGCGCGGGGGTGTGACCGGCGTCCAGGTCGACGTGGTGGTACTCGAGCTCCATCAGCCGCTTCCAGGGGATCTCCGCGGCCTCGAAGGTGTAGCCGGCCCGGTGGCGCACCTCGGCCGACCAGGCCTCGGCGGGCAGCTCCGCGGCCGCGGCGGCGAACCGCTCGGCGGACTCGCGCAGGTCGGCGAGCTGCGCGTCCAGCGGGCGCGGCGCGCCCTCCTCGATGCCCTGGTCGCGGGCCTCGGCGCTGGCGTACTGGGGGATGTCGGTGCCGGTCCGGGCGCCGTTCAGCAGGTTGACCAGGGAGTCGGCGTTGCGGGCGAGGTGGGCCAGCACATGCCCCCTGGTCCAGCCGGGCAGGGCCGAGGGCTCGGCGACCGCCTCGGGCTTCAGGCCGGCCACGGTGTGCAGCAGCCGCCCGGTGCTCTCGGCGGCCAGACGCAGCCGCTCGGCGGCCGTGGCTGCGGGGGTGGTGGCGGTGGCGGCTGCGGAGCCGGCGGTGTCGGTCTGCGGGTCGGTCATCGGTCGGGCCCTCCGATCGGCTGGTTCTCGGCGTTGCCCGCGCGGGGCTCCGCTCGTTGACCAGCCGACGCTACCGCTGATCCCGGCCCTGAGCAGGAGCTTTTTCGGACTGGGTGCGGACGCGCCAGGTCACGACCGCACTCGTTCGGGTGAACTCCACTGGACATGGTCGAGAATCGAACGCATGAGCTATAGGCTGGCTGCCGCATCCTGGAAGAAGTACACATCTCACCGCAAGCCATCTCGCCCCGGAGAAAGGCGCCAGAAGCAGTGGCCGACCGCCTCATCGTCCGCGGTGCTCGCGAGCACAATCTGAAGAACGTCTCGCTCGACCTGCCCCGCGACTCCCTCATCGTCTTCACGGGCCTCTCCGGCTCCGGCAAGTCCTCGCTCGCCTTCGACACGATCTTCGCCGAGGGCCAGCGCCGCTACGTGGAGTCGTTGTCCTCCTACGCCCGTCAGTTCCTCGGGCAGATGGACAAGCCCGACGTCGACTTCATCGAAGGCCTCTCCCCGGCCGTCTCGATCGACCAGAAGTCCACCAACCGCAACCCCCGTTCCACCGTCGGCACCATCACCGAGGTGTACGACTACCTGCGCCTGCTGTTCGCCCGGATCGGCAAGCCGCACTGCCCGCACTGCGCCCGCCCGATCGCCAAGCAGTCCCCGCAGGCCATCGTCGACAGGGTGCTGGAGCTCACCGAGGGCACCCGGTTCCAGGTGCTCAGCCCGGTGGTCCGCGAGCGCAAGGGCGAGTTCGTCGACCTGTTCGCCGACCTCCAGTCCAAGGGCTACGCCCGCGCCCGGGTGGACGGCGCGACGATCCAGCTCGCCGAGCCGCCCAAGCTCAAGAAGCAGGAGAAGCACACCGTCGAGGTGGTCATCGACCGCCTCACCGTCAAGGAGAGCGCCAAGCGCCGGCTCACCGACTCGGTGGAGACGGCCCTGCGGCTCTCCGGCGGCATGGTCGTGCTCGACTTCGTCGACCTCCCGGAGGACGACCCCGAGCGCGAGCGGATGTACTCCGAGCACCTCTACTGCCCGTACGACGACGTGTCGTTCGAGGAGCTGGAGCCGCGCTCGTTCTCCTTCAACTCGCCGTTCGGCGCCTGCCCGGACTGTTCGGGTCTGGGCAACCGGATGGAGGTCGACCCGGAGCTGGTCGTCCCCGACGACGAGAAGTCGCTGGACGAGGGCGCCATCCACCCCTGGTCCGGCGGCCACACCAAGGAGTACTTCCAGCGCCTGATCGACGCGCTCGCCGGCGAGCTGGGCTTCCGCACCGACATCCCCTGGGCCGGGCTGCCGGCCCGCGCCAAGAAGGCGCTGCTGTACGGGCACAAGCACCAGGTCGAGGTGCGCTACCGCAACCGCTACGGGCGCGACCGGTCCTACACCACGGGCTTCGAGGGCGCGGTCCCGTTCATCCAGCGCCGGCACACCGAGGCGGAGAGCGACAGCAGCCGCGAGCGCTTCGAGGGCTACATGCGCGAGGTGCCCTGCCCGACCTGCGAGGGCACCCGGCTCAAGCCGGTGGTGCTGGCCGTCACCGTCGAGGGCCGCTCCATCGCGGACGTCTCGGCGATGTCGATCAGCGACTGCTCGGACTTCCTCGGCGCGATGAAGCTCAACGCCCGGGACAAACAGATCGCCGAGCGCGTCCTCAAGGAGGTCAACGAGCGGCTGCGGTTCCTGGTCGACGTCGGCCTGGACTACCTCTCGCTCAACCGGGCGGCCGGCACCCTCTCCGGCGGCGAGGCCCAGCGCATCCGGCTCGCCACCCAGATCGGCTCCGGCCTGGTCGGGGTGCTCTACGTGCTGGACGAGCCGTCCATCGGCCTGCACCAGCGCGACAACCACCGCCTGATCGAGACCCTGGTCCGGCTGCGGGACATCGGCAACACCCTGATCGTCGTCGAGCACGACGAGGACACCATCAAGATGGCCGACTGGGTGGTCGACATCGGCCCGGGCGCCGGCGAGCACGGCGGCAAGGTGGTGCACTCCGGCTCGCTGAAGCAGCTGCTCACCAACAAGGAGTCGCTGACCGGCCAGTACCTCGCCGGCAAGCGCTCCATCCCGATCCCGGCCGGCCGCCGCGAGCGGGACAGGAAGCGCCAGCTGACGGTGCACGGCGCCCGCGAGCACAACCTCAAGGACGTCACGGTCGGTTTCCCGCTCGGGACGTTCACCGCGATCACCGGGGTCTCCGGCTCGGGCAAGTCCACCCTGGTCAACGACATCCTCTACACCCACCTCGCCCGGGAGCTGAACGGCGCCCGCAGCGTGCCGGGGCGGCACACCCGGATCACCGGCACCGACCTGGTGGACAAGGTGGTGCACGTCGACCAGTCGCCGATCGGCCGGACGCCGCGCTCCAACCCGGCCACCTACACCGGCGTGTTCGACCACGTCCGGCGGCTCTTCGCGGAGACCCAGGAGGCCAAGGTCCGCGGCTACCTGCCCGGCCGGTTCTCCTTCAACGTCAAGGGCGGCCGCTGCGAGAACTGCTCGGGCGACGGCACCATCAAGATCGAGATGAACTTCCTGCCGGACGTCTACGTGCCGTGCGAGGTCTGCCACGGTGCCCGGTACAACCGGGAGACGCTGGAGGTCCACTACAAGGGCAAGTCCATCGCCGAGGTGCTGGACATGCCGATCGAGGAGGCGCTGCACTTCTTCGAGGCCGTCCCGGCGATCGCCCGGCACCTGAGGACGCTCAACGACGTCGGCCTCGGCTACGTCCGGCTCGGCCAGTCCGCGCCGACGCTCTCCGGCGGTGAGGCGCAGCGCGTCAAGCTCGCCTCCGAGCTGCAGAAGCGCTCCACCGGGCGGACGGTCTACGTGCTCGACGAGCCCACCACCGGCCTGCACTTCGAGGACATCAGCAAGCTGATCAAGGTGCTCTCCGGGCTGGTGGAGAAGGGCAACACGGTGATCGTCATCGAGCACAACCTCGATGTGATCAAGACCGCCGACTGGGTCGTCGACATGGGCCCCGAGGGCGGTTCCGGCGGCGGCACCGTGGTTGCCGAGGGCACCCCGGAGCAGATCGCGGCGGTCTCGGAGAGCCACACCGGCAAGTTCCTCCGGGACATCCTCCCGGGCGAGTTCACCGACGCCCCGGTCGCTCCGGTCAAGGCGAGGGCCCCGCGCAAGCGGGCCGCCGCCAAGAAGTAGCGCGCGACATCCCGCCCGGCCGCCCCCGTCGACGGAGGCGGCCGGGTAAGCGCCGCATAGACTTCCGCCGACGCGCGCAGCAGCCGATCCCAGGAGTGAACCACGATGTCAGAGGCCCCCGAGAGCCCCGCCACCTCCCGCCGCACCCTGCTCTGCGGGGCGGCGGCCGTCCTCGCGGCCGGCGGCGGCGCCCTGGCGGTCTCCGGCTGCTCCTCGTCCTCCTCCGACTCCTCCGGTGGCGCCAAGTCCCCGGTGGACGTCGGTCCGGCGGCCGGTGTGCCGGTCGGCGGCGGCACCGTCTACCGCGACAAGAAGATCGTGGTGACCCAGCCGACGGCGGGGGAGTACAAGGCGTTCAGCGCCAAGTGCACCCACGCCGGCTGCATCGTCGACCAGGTCAAGAACCAGCAGATCCAGTGCCCCTGTCACGCCAGCCGGTTCGGCATCGCCGACGGCGCGGTGCAGGACGGTCCGGCCCCCACTCCGCTGCCCGCCTACACCGTCGTGGTCGAGGGCGGCAACCTCAAGGTGACCCCGAGCTGAAGCAGTTGATCTCCCCTCCGCAGCCCCGGCCCGACTCGGTACGGTGGACCCATGGCTGACCCGTCCACCTACCGCCCGGCACCGGGTGCGATCCCGACCTCACCGGGTGTCTACAAGTTCCGCGACGCCCACGGGCGGGTCATCTACGTCGGCAAGGCCAAGAGCCTGCGGCCGCGGCTGTCGTCCTACTTCCAGGACCTCGCCGGGCTGCACCCGCGCACCGCGACGATGGTCACCACCGCCGCCTCGGTGGAGTGGACGGTGGTCTCCACCGAGGTCGAGGCGCTCCAGCTGGAGTACTCCTGGATCAAGGAGTTCGACCCCCGGTTCAACGTCAAGTACCGCGACGACAAGAGCTACCCGGAGCTGGCGGTCACCCTCGGCGAGGAGTACCCGCGGGTCCAGGTGATGCGCGGGGCGCACAAGAAGGGCGTGCGCTACTTCGGCCCGTACGGGCACGCCTGGGCGATCCGCGAGACGGTCGACCTGCTGCTGCGCGTCTTCCCCGTCCGGACCTGCTCCAACGGCGTCTTCAAGCGCGCCGGCCAGGTCGGCCGGCCCTGCCTGCTCGGCTACATCGGCAAGTGCGCCGCGCCCTGCGTCGGCAAGGTCTCGGCGGACGAACACCGGGCGCTGGCCGAGGACTTCTGCGACTTCATGGCCGGGCGCACCGGCAACTACCTGCGCCGGCTGGAAGAGCAGATGCGGGAGGCCGCCGAGGATCTGGAGTACGAGAAGGCCGCCCGGCTGCGCGACGACATCGGGGCGCTCAAGCGCGCGATGGAGAAGAACGCGATCGTGCTCGCCGACGCCACCGACGCGGACCTGCTCGCCGTCGCCGAGGACGAACTGGAAGCCGCCGTCCAGATCTTCCACGTCCGCGGCGGCCGGGTCCGCGGCCAGCGCGGCTGGGTCACCGACAAGGTCGAGGACGTGGACACCGCGGGGCTGGTCGAGCACGCCCTCCAGCAGCTCTACGGCGGCGGCAACGAGGCGGTGCCGCGCGAGGTGCTGGTGCCCGCGCTGCCCGAGCCGGCCGAGCCGGTCCGGGAGTGGCTGGCCGGTCTGCGGGCCGGCCAGGCGGGCAAGGCGGGCCAGGTGGACCTGCGGGTGCCGCAGCGCGGCGACAAGAAGGACCTGATGGCCACCGTGCAGCGCAACGCCCAGCAGGCGCTGGCGCTGCACAAGACCAAGCGCGCCTCCGACCTCACCACCCGCAGCCGCGCCCTCCAGGAGATCGCCGACGCGCTGGAGCTGGACTCCGTCCCGCTGCGCATCGAGTGCTTCGACATCTCCCACCTCCAGGGCGAGGACGTGGTCGCCTCGATGGTGGTCTTCGAGGACGGCCTGGCCCGCAAGAGCGAGTACCGCCGCTTCCAGATCAAGGGCTTCGAGGGCCAGGACGACGTCCGCTCGATGCACGAGGTGATCAGCCGCCGCTTCCGCCGCTACCTCCAGGAGCGCGAGCAGACCGGCGAGTGGGCTGTCCCCGAGGCCGACGACCCCGGTGCCGAGACCGGTGCCGAGACCGGTGCCGTCGACCGGGCGGCCCCGGGCCAGGAGGCCCCCGCAGGACCGGTCGACCCGGAGACCGGCCGCCCGCGCCGCTTCGCCTACCCGCCGCAGCTGCTGGTGGTGGACGGCGGCCAGCCGCAGGTCGCTGCCGCCAGACGCGCCCTGGACGAGCTCGGCATCGACGACATCGCCCTCTGCGGCCTGGCCAAGCGGCTGGAGGAGGTCTGGCTGCCCGGCGAGGACGACCCGGTGGTGCTGCCCCGCAGCAGCGAGGGCCTCTACCTGCTCCAGCGGGTCCGCGACGAGGCGCACCGGTTCGCGATCGGCTACCAGCGCACCAAGCGTTCCAGGCGACTCACCGCCGGAGAACTGGACTCCGTCCCCGGCCTCGGCGAGACTCGCCGCCGGGCGCTGCTCAAGCACTTCGGTTCGCTGAAGAAGCTCCGGGCGGCCACCGTCGACGAACTCTGCGCCGTCCCCGGCATCGGGCGGCGGACCGCGGAGACTGTTGCGGCAGCGTTGTCCTCCCGTACACCGGCGGCACCGGCCGTGAACACCGCGACCGGCGAGATCATCGATGACAGTGCCGACGAGGCCGCCGAGCCGGCGCCCGCCGCAGCCCAGACCGCACCATCCCGGGAGACGCCATGACGGCCGACGCCGACCGTCAGCCCGCGCGCCCCGCGTTCACTCGCCCGAGTGAGCCGGGGAAGCGCGGCCGCGCCACGCGCGTTCTCCTCAGCAGAACCACCGAGAGCGGGGAACCGAAGTGACGATGTCCGACGATGGGGGTACCCCCCGGCCGCCGGCCGCGGGGGAGAACACCCCGGAGCTAGTGATCATCTCAGGTATGTCCGGAGCCGGCCGCTCCACCGCGGCCAAGTGCCTGGAGGATCTGGGCTGGTTCGTGGTCGACAACCTGCCGCCCGCCCTGATCCCGACCATGGTCGACCTCGGCGCCCGTTCCCAGGGCAACGTCGCCCGGATCGGCGCCGTGGTGGACGTCCGTGGCCGCCAGTTCTTCGACGACCTGCTCACCTCGCTGGACGAGCTGGAGAAGCGCGGCGTCCGGCTCAGCGTGGTCTTCCTGGACTCCTCCGACGACGCGCTGGTCCGCCGGTTCGAGAGCGTGCGCCGCCCGCACCCGCTCCAGGCCGACGGCCGGATCGTCGACGGCATCGCCCAGGAGCGGGACCTCCTGCGCGAGCTGCGTGGCGAGGCCGATCTGGTGATCGACACCTCCAACCTCAACGTGCACCAGCTGCGCGCCAAGCTCGACGCCCAGTTCGCCGACCACGACGAGCCCGAACTGCGAGCCACCGTGATGTCCTTCGGCTTCAAGTACGGCCTGCCGGTCGACGCCGACCTGGTGGTGGACTGCCGCTTCCTGCCCAACCCGCACTGGGTGCCCGAGCTGCGGGCCCGGACGGGCACCGACGCGGACGTCGCCGACTACGTCTTCCAGCAGCCCGGCGCCAACGAATTCCTCAACGGCTACGCCGAACTGCTGAGGATCGTCACCGAGGGGTACCGACGCGAGGGGAAGCGCTACATGACCCTTGCCGTAGGCTGCACCGGTGGCAAGCACCGCAGCGTCGCGATGTCCGAGCGCCTGACGAAGCGTCTCATCGCCGATGGTGTCGAGACGGTGCTCGTCCACCGTGACATGGGACGGGAGTAGCCGCCGCGCCCCTGCCGGCCCGCCGGCGGAGACCGGCGGCGGGCGAGAGGAACGCGAGGTAGGTGTGACGGGATACGTGCCCGGGCGGCAGTTTCAGAACAAGACCGCCGACCGGACGGGGGGCCCGTCGCGCACCGCGGCGCCCAGTCGGCCGCGGACCAGCCCGGCCCGCACCAACCCGGCACCCAGGATCGCCGCCCTCGGCGGCGGCCAGGGCCTGTCCGCCTCGCTCTCCGCGCTGCGCCGGCTCACCACCGACCTCACCGCCGTGGTCACCGTCGCCGACGACGGCGGCTCCAGCGGGCGGCTGCGCGAGGAGCTCGGGGTGCTGCCCCCGGGGGACCTCCGCAAGGCGCTGGCCGCGCTCTGCGGGGACGACGACTGGGGCCGCACCTGGTCCGAGGTGATCCAGCAGCGCTTCACCGGCACCGGCGAGCTGGGCGGCCACGCCGTCGGCAACCTGCTGATCGTCGCGCTCTGGGAGAAGCTCGGGGACCCAGTGGCCGCCCTGGACTGGGTCGCCCGGCTGCTGAACGTCCAGGGCCGGGTGCTGCCGATGTCGGCGGTGCCACTGGACATCGAGGCGGTCGTCCGGGGCCACGACCCGGCGCGCCCGGGCGAGCTGTCCGCCGTGCGCGGCCAGGCCAGCGTCGCGGTGACGCCGGGCACGGTGCAGTCGATCCGGCTGCTGCCGGACGGGCCGCCGGCCGTCCCGGAGGCCGTCACCGCCGTCCGGGAGGCGGACTGGGTGGTGCTCGGCCCCGGCTCCTGGTTCACCAGCGTGCTGCCGCACCTGCTGGTGCCCGAGCTGGCCAAGGCGCTCACCGAGACCCGCGCCCGCCGGCTGCTCACCCTGAACCTGGCCCCGCAGCCCGGCGAGACCGAGGGCTTCACTCCGCAGCGCCACCTGGAGGTCATCGCCGACCACGCCCCCGCCCTCGCGGTGGATGCGATCCTGGTGGACGAGCGCGCCGTCAGCGGGGGCGCCTTCGGTCAGGCGGACCTGGCCGGCCTGGAGAAGGCCGCCGAGCGGATGGGCGCGGCCCTGGTGCTCGACCGGGTCGCCCGCGCCGACGGCACGCCGCGACACGACCCGGAGCTCTTGGCAGCCGCGTACGACCGGATTTTCCGGACACATGGAAGGATCGGGCCATGGCGATGACTCCAGCGGTGAAGGACGAAATCAGCCGGCTCCCGGTCACGAGGGCCTGCTGCCGCAAGGCGGAGGTGTCGGCGATCCTGCGATTCGCGGGCGGGCTCCACATCGTGAGCGGCCGCATCGTGATCGAGGCGGAGCTCGACACCGGCGCGGCGGCACGGCGACTGCGCAAGGACCTGCTGGAGATCTTCGGACACTCCTCGGACCTGGTGGTGATGGCACCCGGCGGCCTGCGGCGCGGCAGCCGCTACGTGGTCCGGGTGGTCAAGGACGGCGAGCTGCTGGCGCGGCAGACCGGCCTGGTGGACGGCCGAGGCCGCCCCATCCGGGGCCTGCCCCCGGCGGTCGTCTCCGGCGCGACCTGTGACGCCGAGGCGGCCTGGCGCGGGGCCTTCCTGGCGCACGGCTCGCTCACCGAGCCGGGCCGGTCCTCCTCGCTGGAGATCACCTGCCCCGGCTCCGAGGCGGCCCTGGCCCTGGTCGGCGCGGCCCGCCGGCTGGGCATCCCGGCCAAGGCCCGCGAGGTGCGCGGGGTGGACCGGGTGGTGATCCGCGACGGTGACGCCATCGGCGCGCTGCTGACCCGCCTGGGCGCCCACGAGTCGGTGCTGGCCTGGGAGGAGCGCCGGATGCGGCGCGAGGTGCGGGCCACCGCCAACCGTCTGGCCAACTTCGACGACGCCAACCTGCGCCGCTCGGCCCGCGCCGCCGTCGCGGCCGGCGCCCGGGTGCAGCGCGCGCTGGAGATCCTGGGCGAGGAGGTCCCCGAGCACCTGGCCGCCGCAGGCCAGCTGAGGATGCAGCACAAGCAGGCCTCGCTGGAGGAGCTGGGCGCCCTGGCCGACCCGCCGCTGACCAAGGACGCGGTGGCCGGCCGGATCCGCCGGCTGCTGGCGATGGCGGACAAGCGCGCCTCCGAGCTCGGCCTGCCCAGCACCGAGGCCAACCTGACCGACGAGATGGCGCTGAACTAGGCCTGGCCGGCCCTGATCCGGCCGGTGAAACCGACGACCGGTGCCCCTGACAGGGGCACCGGTCGTTTCGCGTTCGAACCGAGGGGACCAAGGGCCCGGCGGGCCTCCGGAGGGCGGGACCAACTGCCCGCAAGGCCAAGGACGGAAGCCCTGACCGCGCCCTCTTGACACGCCACGCCAAGGGCTCCGGCCCGGCCTGATGTGCCCTCCCAGGCCTTGGAGAGGTAGGGTCATGGGTGGTCGGGGACATCCCAAATTTCACCCCCGTCGGCATAGCTCCGGCGTACCTAACGAGGAGATCGGTTTCGTGACGATCCGGGTAGGCATCAACGGATTCGGCCGCATTGGCCGCAACTTCTTCCGTGCGGTTCAGGCCCAGGGCGCGGACATCGAGATCGTCGGTGTCAACGACCTGACCGACACCAAGACCCTGGCGCACCTGCTCAAGTACGACTCCATCCTGGGCACCTTCCCCGGCGAGGTCTCGCACACCGAGAACAGCATCACCGTCAACGGCAAGACCTTCAAGGTCATCGCCGAGCGTGACCCGGCCAACCTGCCCTGGGGCGAGCTGGGCGTCGACATCGTCATCGAGTCGACCGGTATCTTCACCAAGGCCGAGGCTGCGAAGAAGCACGTCACCGCCGGTGCGAAGAAGGTCATCATCTCGGCGCCCGCCACCGACGAGGACGTCACCATCGTCATGGGCGTCAACGACGAGAAGTACGACGCCGCGAAGCACACCGTCATCTCCAACGCCTCCTGCACCACCAACTGCGTGGCGCCGCTGGCCAAGGTGCTGAACGAGAACTTCGGCATCGTCAAGGGTCTGATGACCACGGTGCACGCGTACACCAACGACCAGGTCACGCTGGACTTCCCGCACAAGGACCTGCGTCGCGCCCGCGCCGCCGCCCTGAACATCATCCCGACCTCCACCGGTGCCGCCAAGGCCACCGCGCTGGTGCTGCCGGAGCTGAAGGGCAGGCTGGACGGCACCTCGCTGCGCGTCCCGGTCCCGACCGGTTCGATCACCGACCTGGTCGTCACCCTGGAGCGCGAGGTCACCGTCGCGGAGGTCAACGAGGCCTTCCAGAAGGCCTCCGAGGGCTCCCTCAAGGGCATCCTGCAGTACACCGAGGACCCGATCGTCTCCTCCGACATCGTGAACTCGCCGTTCTCCACGATCTTCGACTCGCTGATGACCATGGTCCAGGGCAACCAGGTCAAGGTCTTCGGCTGGTACGACAACGAGTGGGGCTACTCGAACCGTCTCGTCAACCTGACCACCCTCGTCGGCGGCCAGCTCTGACGCAGCGGGAGCTGACGTGATGTAGGGGTGAGGGCCCGGACGGCGTGTGCGGCCATCCGGGCCCTCGCTCTGCGCTCCCTCACCCCTCGGCGGCCCGGTGCAGTGCCGCCCCTCTGCACCACATCTCCCCAGGAGACCCGGAGACCTGTGAAGACCATCGAAGACCTCGACGTCGTCGGCAAGCGCGTGTTCGTCCGTGCGGACCTGAACGTCCCGCTGTCCGACGGCACGATCACCGACGACGGCCGGATCCGCGCCGTCGCCCCGACCATCGCCAAGCTCGTCGAGCGCGGTGCGAAGGTCGTCGTCGCCTCCCACCTCGGCCGCCCCAAGGGCGAGCCGGACCCGCAGTTCTCCCTCGCACCGGTGGCCGTCCGCCTTGGTGAGATCCTCGGCCGGTCGGTGTCCTTCGCGACCGACACCGTGGGTGAGAGCGCGAAGGCCACCGTCGCCGCCCTGGCCGACGGCGAGGTCACGCTGCTCGAGAACCTGCGCTTCAACGCCGGTGAGACCAGCAAGGACGACGCCGAGCGCGGCGCCTTCGCCGACCGGCTGGCCGAGCTGGCCGACCTGTACGTCGGCGACGGCTTCGGCGCGGTGCACCGCAAGCACGCCTCGGTGTACGACCTGCCGGCCCGCCTGCCGCACGCCGTCGGTGACCTGATCGCCACCGAGGTGGGCGTGCTCAAGCGCCTCACCGAGGAGGTCGAGCGCCCGTACGTGGTCGTGCTCGGCGGCTCCAAGGTGTCCGACAAGGTCGGCGTGATCGACAACCTGCTCGGCAAGGCCGACCGCATCCTGATCGGCGGGGGCATGGCGTACACCTTCCTCGCGGCCCAGGGCCACGAGGTCGGCATCTCGCTGCTGCAGAAGGACCAGATCCCGACGGTCCTGGACTACCTGAAGCGCGGCGAGGAGAACGGCGTCGAGTTCGTGGTGCCGGTGGACGTCGCCATCTCCGGGAGCTTCCCGGACACCAGGACGCACGCCCCGGTCGAGGACTTCGAGATCGTCGACGCGGACAAGATCCCCGCCGACAAGGAGGGCCTGGACATCGGCCCGAAGACCCGCGAGCTGTTCGCGGCGAAGCTGGCCGACGCCCGGACGGTGTTCTGGAACGGTCCGGTGGGCGTCTTCGAGCACCCGGCCTTCGCCGAGGGTACCAAGGCCGTCGCGCAGGCCCTGCTCGACAGCGACGCGTTCACCGTGGTCGGTGGCGGCGACTCCGCCGCGGCCGTCCGCATCCTGGGCTTCGACGAAACGAAGTTCGGGCACATCTCGACCGGCGGTGGCGCCAGCCTTGAGTACCTGGAGGGCAAGACCCTTCCCGGTCTCGCCGCCCTGGAAGGCTGAGGCAATGACTGAGCGTCTCCCGCTGATGGCGGGCAACTGGAAGATGAACCTCAACCACCTTGAGGCCATCCAGCACACCCAGAAGCTGGCCTTCGCGCTGGCCGACAAGGACTACCAGGCCGTCGAGGTCGCCGTCCTGGTGCCGTTCACCGATCTGCGCTCGGTGCAGACCCTGGTCGACGGCGACAAGCTGAAGATCAAGTACGGCTCGCAGGACATCTCGAAGCACGACTCCGGTGCGTACACCGGTGAGGTCTCGGGCCCGATGCTGTCCAAGCTGAAGTGCACCTACGCGGTGATCGGCCACTCGGAGCGCCGGCAGTACCACGGCGAGAACGAGGAGATCGTCAACGCCAAGGTCAAGGCCGCCTACCGCAGCGGGATCACCCCGATCCTGTGCATCGGCGAGCCGCTGGAGATCCGCAAGGCCGGCACCCACGTCGAGTACACCCTGGCCCAGCTCGACGGCGGCCTGCAGGACGTCCCGGCCGACCAGGCCGAGTCGATCGTGGTCGCCTACGAGCCGGTCTGGGCGATCGGCACCGGCGAGGTGGCCACCCCGGAGGACGCCCAGGAGGTCTGCGCGGCCATCCGTCGGCGGATCGCCGAGCTGTACAGCGCCGAGCTGGCCGACAAGGTCCGTGTGCTGTACGGCGGTTCGGTCAAGTCCTCCAGTGCGGCCGGCCTGATGGCCAAGCCGGACATCGACGGCGGCCTGATCGGCGGTGCCTCCCTGGACGCCGACGAGTTCGTCAAGATCGTGCGCTACCGTGACCAGGCAGTAGGCTAACGCCGCCGCAGCAACGTAGGCTTTGGGGCCGGACCGCCGTACGCGGCCCGGCCCCTTCGCCGAAGATACGAGAGAGTTGGTCCCGTCGTGGTTATCGGGTTCTCGATTGCCCTGATCATCTTCAGCCTGCTGATGATCCTCCTGGTGCTGCTGCACAAGGGGAAGGGCGGCGGCCTGTCCGACATGTTCGGTGGCGGCGCGATGTCCACCGGTGGCGGTTCGGCGGTGGCCGAGCGCAACCTCGACCGCATCACGATCATCGTCGGCGGCGCCTGGTTCGCCTGCATCATCGTGCTCGGCCTGGTGCTGAAGTACAAGAGCTGAGGTATTCCTGACGCCCCGTCGCCCCAGCGCCTATCCTGGGAGCGGCCGGGGCGGATGCGGTGGTGGTGGAACCTTAACTGCTGCTTACACTAGGACGACTTCGCCACCGACGCGCACCGCGGCGGGTCGGCGCACCAGCACGCAGGGAGTCAGACCGTGGCAAGTGGCAATGCCATCCGTGGCAGCAGGGTCGGAGCCGGCCCGATGGGCGAGGCGGAGCGCGGCGAGTCCGCCCCGCGCAACCGGATCTCCTTCTGGTGTGCCAACAAGCACGAGACCCGCCCGAGCTTCGCCGCCGAGGCCGTCATCCCGGACACCTGGGACTGCCCGCGCTGTGGCTTTCCGGCCGGTCAGGACGAGCACAACCCACCGGCTCCCTCGCGCAACGAGCCGTACAAGACCCACCTCGCCTACGTCCGCGAGCGGCGCACCGACGCCGACGGCGAGGCGATCCTCGCCGAGGCGCTGGCCAAGCTGCGCGGCGAGATCTGAGCCCGGGGCCGGTACCCGGTCCAACGCCGAAGGGCGTCACCGTCGAACGGTGACGCCCTTCGGCGTTTCCTGCCCGGCCGTCAGGCCGAGGCGGGCGGGTACAGCTGCGGCGGGATCTGCGCCGCCGCGGCGCGGTCGAGCAGCCACAGGGTGCGGCCCCGCCCGTACGCGCCGGAGGCGGGCGCCTGGATCTCGCCGGGGCCGGACAGCGCCACCGCGACGGCGTCGGCCTTGTCCTCGCCCGCCGCCAGCAGCCAGACCTCGCGGGCCTCCCGGATGGCCGGGAGGCTGAGCGAGATCCGGGTCGGCGGGGGCTTGGGCGCACCGCGGACGCCGATCACCGTCAGCTCGGTCTCCCGTACGCCCGGGTGCTCGGGGAAGAGCGAGGCGACATGGGTGTCCGGGCCGACGCCGAGCAGCAGCACGTCGAAGCAGGGCACGCCGAGCCGGTCGCCCGGCCCGGCGGCCTTCGCCAGCTCCTCGGCGTAGCGGGCCGCGGCGGCCTCCACGTCCGAGCCGTCCACGCCGTCCGAGGCGGGCATCTCGTGCACCCGCGCCGGGTCGAGCGGAACGGCGTCCAGCAGCTCCGCGCGGGCCTGGACGGCGTTGCGCTCGGGGTCCTGGGAGGGCACGAAACGCTCGTCGCCCCACCAGAGGTCCAGCCGGGCCCAGTCGACCGCGTCCCGGGCCGGGGAGGCGGCGATGGCGGCCAGCAGGGCGTTCCCGTTGCGCCCGCCGGTGAGCACCACCGAGGCGGTGCCGCGGGCGGCCTGGGCGTCCACGATCCGGGTGATCAGCCGGGCCGCGGCCGCCTGCGCCATCAGCTCCTTGTCCCGGTGGACGACCAGCTGCGGGGTGGCGGCGGTCACGAGTCGCTCCGCTTGGTGGTGCGCTTGGCCGCCTTGGCGGGGGCCTTCTTCGCCGCCGCAGGCTCCGCGGCCGGGGCCGCGCTCTCCGCGGACGCTTCCTCCGCAGCCGCCTTCTCCGCAGCCGCCTTCTCCGCGGTGAGCACCGCGGCCGTCACCCGGGCCGGGTTGGCGACGGTGGCCTCGGCGACGGTGGCCTCGGCGATCGCGTGGGCGACCTTCTCGGCCGCCGCCGTCTCGGCGTTGGCCGGCTCGCGCAGCCGCTCCACGGGGGTGCGTACGGCCGTGGCGTAGATGTCGTCCGGGTCGAGCCGGCGCAGCTCCTCGGCGATCAGCTCGGACGTCTCACGACGCTTGAGCGCCACCTGGCGGTCCGGGGAGCCGGGCATCGAGAGGGTGCCCATCAGGCCGTCCGGGCGGTCCAGGGTGATGTCCCCGTCCGCGGTACGCAGGTGCACCGCGGTGATGCCGGGGCCGCCGGTGACGACCCGCTCGACCGGCACGTGCAGCCGGTTGTGCAGCCAGAGGCCGAGCAGCTCCACGCTGGGGTTGTAGGACTCGCCCTCGACCACCGCGGAGGTGATCCTGGCGGGCCGCTGGTCCAGCGCGGCGGCCAGCATCGAGCGCCAGCCGGTGATCCTGGTCCAGGCCAGGTCGGTGTCGCCCGGGGTGTAGCTCTGGGCCCGCTGGGCGAGCTGGCCGACCGGGGACTCGGCGGTGACGGCGTCGGTGATCCGGCGCTGGGCGATCGAGCCCAGCGGGTCCTGCGCGGGGTGCGCGGGGGAGTTCTCGGGCCACCAGACCACCACCGGGGCGTCCGGCAGCAGCAGCGGCAGGACGACCGACTGGGCGTGCGCGACGAGCTCGCCGTGCATGCGCAGGATGACCGTCTCGCCGGAGCCGGCGTCCGAGCCGGCCAGGATCTCGGCGTCCAGACGGGTCTCGGCGCGGGCCCGGGGCGAACGCCCGGCGCGCTTGATGACCGCCAGGGTGCGCGAGGGGTGCTCGCGGGAGGCGTCGTTGGCGGCCTTGAGGGCGTCGTACGCGCTGCCCTCGTCGGTCACGATCACCAGGGTGAGCACCATGCCGGCGGCGGTGGAGCCGCTGATCCGGCGCGCCTCCATCAGGGCTGCGTTGATCTTGCTGGACGTGGTGTCCGTGAGGTCGATCTTCATGGCCGGCGCCAGCTCCTGCCGTCTCGTGCGAGCATCTCGTCCGCCTCGGCGGGGCCCCAGGTCCCGGCCGGGTACTGGGCGGGCCTGCCGTGGGTGTCCCAGTACCGCTCGATCGGGTCGAGGATCTGCCAGGAGAGCTCGACCTCCTGGTGACGCGGGAACAGGTTGGCGTCGCCGAGCAGCACGTCGAGGATGAGCCGCTCGTACGCCTCCGGGCTGGACTCGGTGAAGGACTCGCCGTAGGCGAAGTCCATCGTGACGTCGCGGACCTCGAAGGAGGTGCCCGGCACCTTGGAGCCGAACCGCACCGTCACGCCCTCGTCCGGCTGGACCCGGATGACCAGGGCGTTCTGCCCCAGCTCCTCGGTCGCGTAGGAGTCGAACGGCAGGTACGGGGCGCGCTGGAAGACCACCGCGATCTCGGTGACCCGGCGGCCGAGCCGCTTGCCGGTGCGCAGGTAGAACGGCACACCCGCCCAGCGGCGGTTGTTGATCTCCAGCTTGATGGCCGCGTAGGTGTCGGTCTTGGAGTCCGGGTCGATGCCGTCCTCGTCGAGGTAGCCGCCGACCTCCTCGCCGCCCTGCCAGCCGGCCGCGTACTGGCCGCGCACGGTGTGCCGGCCGAGGTCGGCCGGGAGCTTGACGGCGCTGAGCACCTTGAGCTTCTCGGCCACCAGCGCCTTGGGGTGGAAGGACGCCGGCTCCTCGATGGCGGTGAGCGCCATCAGCTGCAGCAGGTGGTTCTGGATGACGTCCCGGGCCGAGCCGATGCCGTCGTAGTAGCCGGCGCGGCCGCCGATGCCGATGTCCTCGGCCATCGTGATCTGGACGTGGTCGACGTACGACCGGTTCCAGATCGGCTCGAACATCTGGTTGGCGAAGCGCAGCGCCAGGATGTTCTGGACGGTCTCCTTGCCCAGGTAGTGGTCGATCCGGAAGACCTCGTCCCGGGGGAAGACCTCGTGGACGATCCGGTTCAGCTCCTGGGCGCTCTCCAGGTCGTGGCCGAAGGGCTTCTCGATGACGGCGCGCCGCCAGGAAGCCCTGCTGGGCCCCTCCTGCCCGTTGGCGGGCGAGGAGGGCGGATCGGCCAGACCGTGCTTCTTCAGCTGCTGGACGACGGTCGGGAAGAACTTCGGCGGGACGGAGAGGTAGAAGGCGAAGTTGCCGCCGGTGCCCTGCGCCTTGTCCAGCTCCTCGATGGTCTCGCGGAGCTTGTCGAAGGCGTCGTCGTCGTCGAAGGTGCCGTGGACGAAGCGCATGCCCTTGGCGAGCTGCTGCCAGACCTCTTCGCGGAACGGGGTCCGGGCGTGGTCCCGGACGGCGTCGTGGACCTCCTTGGCGAAGTCCTCGTCGTCCCACTCGCGCCGGGCGAAGCCGACGAGCGAGAAGCCCGGCGGCAGCAGACCGCGGTTGGCCAGGTCGTAGATGGCCGGCATCAGCTTCTTGCGGGACAGGTCGCCGGTGACTCCGAAGATGACCAGACCGGACGGCCCCGCGATGCGCGGGAGCCGTCGGTCGGCGGGGTCACGAAGCGGGTTGACGGGGGCCGGCGGACCATCGCCGGCGTCCGATTCGGACGTCAACTCGGGGTAGTCAGTGCTCACTGAAGGGGCTCCGCTTTCGTGCGCTGGCTGTGAGCGGGGGTCACTTCTCGTCGGCGAAGGAGGCGAGCGAGGCGGTGACGGTGTCGAGCAGCTCGTTCCAGGACTGCTCGAACTTCTCGACGCCCTCGTCCTCCAGCACCTGGACCACGTCGTCGTAGTCCACGCCGGCGGCGGCGATGGCGTCCATCACGGCCTTGGCGTCGGCGTAGTTGGGGACGATGGTGCCGCCGGTGATCACGCCGTGGTCGCCGGTGGCGTTCAGGGTGGCCTCGGGCATGGTGTTGACGGTGCCCGGGGCGACCAGCTCGGTGACGTACAGGGTGTCCGGCAGGGCCGGGTCCTTGACGCCGGTGGAGGCCCAGAGCGGGCGCTGCGGCTTGGCGCCGGCGGCCTCCAGGGCCGTCCAGCGGTCGCTGCCGGCGGTCTTGCCGTCGACGCTGCCGAAGACCTCCTCGTACGCCTGGTAGGCGAGGCGGGCGTTGGCCAGGGCGGCCTTGGAACGCAGCTGCCGGGCCTCGCCGCCGATCTTGTCGAGGCGCTTGTCGATCTCGGTGTCCACGCGGGAGACGAAGAAGGAGGCGACCGACTCGATCTGGGAGAGGTCCAGGCCCTTGGCCTTGGCGGCCTCCAGGCCGGTCAGGTAGGCGTCGATGACCGCGCGGTAGCGCTCCAGCGAGAAGATCAGCGTGACGTTGACGCTGATGCCCTTGCCGATGACCTCGGCGATCGCGGGCAGACCGGCCTTGGTGGCGGGGATCTTGATGAACACGTTCGGGCGGTCGACCAGCCACCACAGCTGCTTGGCCTCGGCGATGGTGGCGGCGGTCTCGTGGGCCAGCCGCGGGTCGACCTCGATGGAGACCCGGCCGTCGCGGCCGTTGGAGGCGTCGTAGACCGGGCGCAGCACGTCGGCGGCGTCGCGCACGTCCGAGGTGGTGATCATGCGGACGGCCTCGTCGGTGGTGACCTTGCGGACGGCGAGGTCGCGCAGCTGGCCGTCGTAGGAGCTGTCGCCGCCGCCGATGGCCTTCTGGAAGATGGTGGGGTTGGTCGTGACACCCACCACGTGCTTGTTCTGCACCAGCTCGGCGAGGTTGCCGGTGTTCAGCCGCTTGCGGCTGAGGTCGTCCAGCCAGATCGCCACGCCTTCGTCGCTGAGGCGCTTCAGTGCGTCAGTCATGGTGCTTCAGTCCTTACTTCTCTTTGTCTGTCTGTCTGTGGGGTCGTCAGACCGGCCGGGGGGCCCGATGTGCGGTCGGGCACCCCCGGCCAAGGGCCGTCAGCGGTTGACGGCCTCGAGCGAGCGCAGCGCGTTGTGCGCCTCGGCCACCACGGCCTCGGCGGTCAGGCCGAACTCCTGGAACAGCACCTTGTAGTCGGCGGAGGCGCCGAAGTGCTCCAGCGAGACGATCCGGCCGTGGTCGCCGACCAGCTCGCGCCAGCCCTGGGCGATGCCGGCCTCGACCGACACCCGGGCCTTGACGGTGGGCGGCAGCACGCTGTCGCGGTAGGCCTGGTCCTGCTCCTGGAACCACTCGAAGGACGGCACCGAGACCACGCGGGTCGCGATGCCCTCCGCCTCCAGGACCTCGCGGGCCTTGACGGCCAGCTGGACCTCGGAGCCGGTGCCGAGCAGGATCACCTGCGGGACGCCGTTGGAGGCCTCGGCCAGGATGTAGCCGCCCTTCGCGGTGCCCTCGGCGGAGGCGAACACCTCGCGGTCGAAGGTCGGGACGTTCTGGCGGGTGAGCGCCAGGCCGACCGGGCCGGGGTGGCTGGTCTGCCGCTCGATGACGGTGCGCCAGGCGACGGCCGTCTCGTTGGCGTCGGCCGGGCGGACGATGGACAGGCCCGGGATGGCGCGCAGCGAGGCCAGGTGCTCCACCGGCTGGTGGGTCGGGCCGTCCTCGCCGAGGCCGATCGAGTCGTGCGTCCAGACGTAGGTGACCGGCAGCTTCATCAGCGCGGCCAGGCGGACGGCCGGGCGCATGTAGTCGGCGAAGACCAGGAAGGTGCCGCCGAACACGCGGGTCCGGCCGTGCAGCGCGATGCCGTTCATGGTCGAGCCCATGGCGTGCTCGCGGATGCCGAAGTGGATCGTCCGGCCGTACGGGCTGGCGCTCTTCAGCGGGTTGCCCTCGGGGAGGAAGGAGCTCTCCTCGTCGATGGTGGTGAGGTTGGACTCCGCGAGGTCGGCCGAGCCGCCCCACAGCTCCGGGATCACCGCGCCGAGCGCCTTGAGGGTCTCGCCACTGGCCTTGCGGGTGGCGACCTCCTTGCCGGACTCGAAGACCGGGACGGACTTCTTCCAGCTCTCGGGCAGCTCGCCGGCCTGGATGCGGTCGAACTCGGCGGCGCGCTGCGGGTGGGCGGCGCGCCAGGCGTTGAACGACTGCTCCCACTCGCCGCGGGCGGCCTTGCCGCGCTTGATCACCAGGCGGGCGTGCTCGATGACCTTGTCGCTGACCTCGAAGGTCTTCTCCGGGTCGAAGCCCAGGACCTTCTTGGTGGCGGCGATCTCGGCGGCACCGAGCGCGGAGCCGTGCGCCTTGGCGGTGTTCTGCGCGTCCGGGGCGGGCCAGGCGATGATGGTGCGCATCGCGATGATCGACGGGCGGGAGGTCTCGGCCCTGGCCGCGTCCAGCGCCTCGGCGAGGGCGGCCACGTCGATGTCGCCGTTGGACCTCGGGGTGACCCGCTGAACGTGCCAGCCGTACGCCTCGTAGCGCTTGAGGACGTCCTCGGAGAAGGCCGTCTCGGTGTCGCCCTCGATCGAGATGTGGTTGTCGTCGTAGAGCGCGACCAGGTTGCCGAGCTTCTGGTGGCCGGCGAGCGAGGAGGCCTCGGCGGAGATGCCCTCCTCCAGGTCGCCGTCGGAGACGATGGCCCAGATGGTGTGGTCGAAGGGGGACTCGCCGGCCGGGGCGTCCGGGTCGAACAGACCGCGCTCGAAACGGGCGGCCATCGCCATGCCCACGGCGTTGGCGATGCCCTGGCCGAGCGGGCCGGTGGTGGTCTCGACGCCCGCGGTGTGGCCGTGCTCGGGGTGGCCCGGGGTGCGGCTGCCGGCGACCCGGAAGGCCTTGAGGTCGTCCAGCTCCAGGCCGTAGCCGGAGAAGTAGAGCTGGGTGTAGAGGGTCAGGCTGGTATGCCCGGGGGAGAGGACGAAGCGGTCGCGCCCCACCCAGGCCGGGTCGGTCGGGTCGTGGCGCAGGAAGCGCTGGAAGATCAGGTACGCCGCGGGGGCCAGCGACATGGCCGTCCCGGGGTGTCCGTTGCCGACCTTCTGGACCGCGTCCATGGCCAGCACACGGGCAGTGTCCACCGTCCGCTCGTCCAGCTCGGACCACTCGAATGCATTCGTCGGCGTCGTGCTCACCCTGTCTCAGGGCTCCTTCCGTTGTGAAGAGTGACCCCGTGAAGGGGACCGGGTCGGCCACGTCGCTGTGGCCCGACGCTTGGGTGGTGCCGGTCACGGAGGGTAGATCCCGCTTCTTCGTGCGAGCCTACCGTCCGGGCCGGGGCTCACCCTCCGTGGTTGCACAACCCACGTGTCCGGGCCACCATTCCCCGTCCGGGTGGACAGAGTCTTTGTCCAGCCTCGCCCAGGTTCGGACGGTTTGCCTCCCCGGCGCGCGGACGGGGGAGTTCCGGCCTCCGGAGGGCCGCCGAGGCATCCGTCCAGGCCACCGCGGCGGGGTTCACCCGGGGGTGTGCGATCCGCCCCGCCGGGGGACCCCGGAGCCGGTGGGGAGATATGGAGCGTCTAAGGTGGCGTGGTACGCGCAGGGCGGACGATTCGGGAACTTTGTTCCGATGGACGCCTGCGAAGGTTCATCTTCAGTTGGGGTGTTAGTGACCGCCGTCGAATCCCGTCCCGCCGGGGTCACCGGGGCGACGCCTGCGCACCGGCCGTTCGGGGCCCGTGTCGGCGCATTCGTCGCTCTGACCAAGCCTCGGATCATCGAACTGCTGCTGATCACCACCGTGCCGGTGATGTTCCTGGCGCAGCGCGGTGTTCCGGATCCGCTGCTGGTGCTGGAGGTCGTCATCGGCGGCTACCTCTCGGCGGGCGGCGCCAACGCGCTGAACATGTACATCGACCGCGACATCGACGCGGTGATGTCGCGGACCGAGCGGCGGCCGCTGGTCACCGGCATGGTGTCGCCGCGCGAGGCGCTGGTCTTCGGCATCGCGCTGGCGATCGGCTCCACGGTCTGGCTGGCCTACTTCGTCAATGCGCTGTCGTCGCTGCTGGCGCTGTCGGCGCTGCTGTTCTACGTCTTCGTCTACACGCTCGGCCTGAAGCGGCGCACCGCGCAGAACATCGTCTGGGGCGGGATCGCCGGCTGCATGCCGGTGTTCGTCGGCTGGGCGGCGGTCACCAACTCGGTGTCCTGGTCGGCGCTGGTGCTCTTCCTGGTCATCTTCTTCTGGACGCCGCCGCACTACTGGCCGCTGTCGATGAAGGTGCGCGAGGACTACGAGCGGGCCGGCGTGCCGATGCTGCCGGTGATCAAGGGCAACCTGGCGGTCGCCAAGCAGATCGTCATCTACTCCTGGGTCATGGTCGCCGTCTCGCTGGCGCTGTGGCCGCTGGCGGAGACCAGCTGGCTGTACCCCGTCTCGGCGGTGCTGCTGGGCGCGGCCTGGCTGAAGGAGGCGCACGGGCTGTACGCCCGCGCCAAGGCCGGGGTGGTGGGCGCCAAGCTGAAGGAGATGCGCCTGTTCCACTGGTCGATCACCTATCTGACGCTGCTGTTCGTGGTGATCGCGGTGGATCCGTTCGTGAAGTAGAAGTAGGAGCCGCACCCGAAGGGCCCCGGTCGTCGACCGGGGCCCTTCGGCGTTCTTGCGCGGCCGTTCGGCGGCCCGTTCAGCGGCGCGGCAGACCACTCGGCCCGACGTGGCCGTCCAGCCAGTCCTTGAGGGGCTGGGAGGCGCGCAGGAAGCCGGTGATCCGGCGGTGGGCGGCCCGGGTGCCGAGCCACTCGGCGGGCGGCCACTCCTGCCAGGCGATCAGCCCCTTGTGGCGCAGCAGCTCGATCCTGGGGTGGTCCCTGGGGTAGCCGCGCGGGGCGGACTTCAGGCTGTCCCGGCCGACGACCTGGGGGCCGGCCGCGCGGACCCGGGCGATCACCCGCTCCAGCTCGGCGCCGCCGACGTCCTCGGCGACGGCCGCCCGGTAGCGCTCCAACTGGTCGGCCGCCAGCTGGTAGAGGCCGTTGCCGCAGGCCAGGCCGTCGGCGGAGAGCTGGATGTAGCCGCCGGCCGCCAGATGGGCGCCGATGTGGGTCTTGTACGGGGACTTGTCGGCGCTGAACCGGACGTCGCGGTTGGGCCGGAAGATCTTTCCCGGTCCGAACTCGGGTTCCAGCTCGGCCAGCAGCCGCTCCATCGGCTCGCGGACGGCCTGCTCGTACCGGGCCTTGTGGGACTGCCAGAAGGTCTTGGAGTTGTCGGCCTCCAGGTGCTCGTAGAAGTCGAGCGCCTCGGCCGGCCAGCCTTGGAAGGTCACCGTTCCAGTATGTGGCCCGGTGCACAGTCCGCTCCCGTCGCCAGCTCCGCTACCGATGGGTAGCATGCGGGCATGAGCAGCGCAGAGACCGCCACCACCGCCGCGCCGGACGCCCGCGCCGAGCGCCGCGCCAAGCGCATCGCCAAGCACCTCAGCAGCTTCGCCCGGCAGCACGGCGGCAGCGCCGACGGCGTCGTCGAGTACATGGGCTCCATCGGCACCCGGATCGTGGTGGTCGGCGCGGACGGCGCCTGGGGCGACCAGGTCGCCCCGAGCTACGCCGTCGGGCGCCGGGCCGCCGAACTGGCCGGGGTGACCCTGCACGACAGCTTCGAGGGCGAGCTGGGCCTCCGGGTGAAGACCGGCCCGTACGAGTGGAAGCGGATGGCCGGCATCCAGCTCGGCTGATCCCGCGTACGGCGACTGATCCCGCGTACGGCGACGGCCCGGCCCCCCGCTTCGGGGGGACCGGGCCGTACTGCCGTTCCGGCCGCTCGCCGGCCGCCTGTCGGCCGCCTCAGACCGTGGCGGCCTGCGGGGCCTGGGTCTGGGCCTGGGCCGGCAGCGGGGTGGCGGGCGCGTCCTCGCGGACCCGCAGCGCCAGCGGGATGCGCAGCGCGGCGATCCAGGTCAGCGTGGCGCCCAGCATGTGCAGGCCGACCAGGATCTCCGGCACGTCGGTGAAGTACTGGACGAAGCCGAGCACGCCCTGGACCAGCAGCACCGCGAACAGCTCGCGGGCCCGGGCGCGGGCGGCCGGCGGGGCCTTCACGGCGGCGAAGACGAAGATCACCGCGATCGCCAGGCCGACCGAGACGAACGCCAGGTCGGCGTGGACCTGGGTGAGCCGGTCGTAGTCGATCGGGATCCGGGGGACGAGCTTGTTGTCCTTGGGCGTCCCCGGGTGGTGGCCTGCGCCGGTCACCAGCGTCCCGGCCGCCACCAGCAGGCCGATCACGGTGACCAGGACGTACGACAGCTGGACGATCGGGCGGGCCACCGCCGGCCGCGGCGGGCCGTCGCCCTCCTTCGTCCGCTCCCACATCAGCAGCGCGACCCAGACCAGGCCCATCGCGGCGATCAGGTGCAGCGCCACCGTGTACGGGTTGAGGCCGGTCAGCACGGTGATGCCGCCGAGTACGGCGTTGCTCATCACCAGCCAGAACTGCGCCCAGCCCAGCTTGGTCAGGCTGCGCCGCCAGGGCCGGTGACAGCGGGCGGCCAGGATCGCCCAGCCGACCGCGGCGCTCAGCACATAGGTGAGCATCCGGTTGGTGAACTCGACGATGCCGTGGAAGCCCATCTCGGGCGTCGGCGTCAGGCTCTCGTCGGTACAGCGGGGCCAGGTGGTGCAGCCGAGGCCGGAGGCGGTGAGCCGGACGGCGCCGCCGGTCACGACGATCACCACGCTCATCACCAGCGCGGTGAACGCGGCGCGCCGGACCATGGCGGCGGACGGCTGCCAGCGTTCGGCGAGCAGGGAGAAGGGGGTACGCACGGGGTCAATCGTAGGCGGCCTTACAGGCGATCTTGGGGCGGGGCGGTGCCGCGCGGCCGGTTCTTTCCGGGTTTGCCTTCGAGGCAAGGCCGGCGGGCGCAAACGGGACTGTTCGGACATGGTGGTCATTGGTCTTGACCAATCACCCGTTTGGCCGAAAGAGTGCGGTTTGGTCCATACCTTTTTAGGGACCACTCCCACCCCCCGCACCTCAAGCGGAGATCCTGCACATGCGCATACACATACCCGCCGCTGCGCTCGCACTCGGCGGATCCCTTGCCCTGGCCGGTCTCATCGCCCCGGCCGCCCACGCCACCGGCTCCGGCGAGCAGTGCCAGAGCCTCGGAGTGGCCAATCTCTACGGGGAGTTCATCGAGGGCGACGACACCCATACCCCCGACGCCGAAGGCGCGGTGGCGGTCGGCGGCAACGCCAACTTCACCGGCGGCTTCTCGGTCGGTCAGGAGCTCACCCCCGGCCAGATCGCGGCCCTGCCCGGCGGCAACGCGCTGGTCGTCGCCGGCAGCATCACCGGTCACAACACGCAGGTCATGAAGGGGAACGGCGTCTTCGGCTCGAAGGCCAACGCTGCCGTCATCGACGCGCACCAGGGCAAAATCAGCCAAGGTGCCTCCCCGATCGACTTCAAGGCCGAGTTCGCCAAGCTGCGCTCCGCCTCCTCCTCGCTCGCCGCCGCGCCGCAGACCGCCGGTGCCAAGGTCGAGGCGAAGGGTGCGGACCTCTACCTGAGCAGCGGCGACGCCAAGCTGAACAGCTTCACCGTCAGTGCCGGCACGCTCCAGGGCGCCACCAACGTCTTCATCAAGGTGCCGGCCGGTTCGGTCACGGTGATCAACGTGACCGGTGACGCGTACGACATGGCCGCCGCCAAGACCACCGGCTTCCACCTGTGGGACGCGGCCAAGGAGTCCTACGTCCTGGACGACAAGCTCCAGAGCGCCTCCGGCGGGGCCGTCCGGGCCAAGCTGCTCTGGAACTTCCCGACCGCGACCAGGGTGGTCAAGAACAGCCAGGCCGCCTGGGCCGGCACCGTGCTGGCGCCGAACGCCGCGTTCGACCTCGGCAGCGCCGGACCGGTCAACGGTTCGGTGATCGCCAAGTCGCTGACCGGCAAGGGCGGTGCCGAGACGCACCACTACCCGTTCACCGGCTGCCTGCCGACCGTCGTCCCGCCGCCGACCACCGTGCCCACCGTTCCGCCGGTGGTGCCGAGCGGTACGCCGTCGGCGACCACCACCCCGAGCACGCCCGGCACGCCGGGTACGCCGGAGGCCTCGGCGACCCCGGGGGCCTCCGGCAGCCCGTCCGCCCCGGCGAGCGGCCAGCCCAGCCCGGGTGCCTCGGCCAGCCCCTCGGCCTCCGTCTCGGCGGTGGCGAGTGCCGGAGCCTCGGCCAGCCCGTCCGCGGAGGCGAACGCCGGCGGCGGTCTGGCGCACACCGGCTCCGGGCCGGTCGTTCCGCTGGCGATCGGCGGGGCGGTCGTGATCGCCGCCGGTGGCGCGATCGTGGTGGCCACACGTCGCCGGGCGGCCAAGAAGGCCTGACCGCATGCCGATTGATCGTTCATGTTGCCCTCGGTGGTCGAATCGGACCGCCGGGGGCAACACTTTTTGGCCGGTGTGACGGAATCCATTCAAGTTTGCCGAATCGGTGTTGTGCGAGGTGACGGGTGTGATGGGCTGGCCATGCACATCCGGGGGCGGACGGACAGACGAAATCCGGCCGTACGACGGGGTGTGGTGAGGTGCGGGGGTGCCGGTAGAGTCCCCCCGGACAGCCGTAGCGGGCCACCGCCTGACCACTCAACAAGCCTGCTGCACAAGACCGTTCGGAGGGGACAACGAAATGGCGCGACAGCAGCGGCAGCTCGGCATCAGGAGCGCGGCACTCGCGGGAACGGCGGCGGCCGCCGTCCTCCTGCCCGTGGCCCTGGCGACCAACGCCTCGGCGCACATTCCCACGTGGACGACGAGCTGCGACAAGGTCGTGATCGACCTGACCAATTACAGCGACACGAACGGTGTGAAGAACACCGTCAGCCTCACCATCGACGGCGAAAAGGTGCTCGACCAGAAGGAGTTCGGCAAGGAGTACCACGGTGCCTTCCCGGTGAAGGACCACTCCGCGCCGGTCGCCGCGACCTTTGTGGTCACGACCACCGAGGACCCGAAGAACAGCGACTGGAACAAGACGGAGACCAGGACGATCGAGGTCTGCCACACCCCGACTCCGACCCCGACCCCGACTCCGACCCCCACGCCGACGCCGACGCCTACGCCCACCAAGACCCCCACGCCCACACCGACACTCACCCCGACCCCCACGCCCACGCCCACCCGGACCCCGACGCCCACGGCGACGCCCACGCCCAGCCGGACGCCCACCCCGGTGCCCACCACCCCTGGCCCGGTGCTCGCCCAGACCGGTAGCAGCGACGCCACCCCCGCCATCGCGGCGGCCGGCGGCGGTGTCCTCCTCCTCGGCGGCGCCCTCGTCCTGATCACCCGCAAGCGGCGCGGCGGCAACCACAACTGACGTCACGTCGTAACAGGGTGGCCCCTCGCTCGGATGAGCGAGGGGCCACCGGCGGAACTCCGCGACGCCGCGCGCCCCGGGTCTCGTCATGACCCATGGTGCGCGCCTTCGCACCCAGGGCATCTCGGGGCCGTACCGGTCCGCGGCCACGTCCGCGCCGAGGATCCACGCTGCGGGGGCCGGCCGGGCACTGACGAAGATCAGCGCGCGATCGCCGACCACTTCTGGTTGGCGCTGCCGGTGGACGCCCACTGATCGGCGGTGGCACCGTTGTTGGTGGCCCAGCCGCCCATCTCCAGCACGAGAACGCGGTGGCCGTTGGTGATCCGCCAGCCCCCGCTGGGGCTGTTGCGCTCCCAGCTCCAACTCTGCTTCATACCGCGGGTGCAGTCCCACTGGCGGACCGGTGCGCCGTTGTCGGTCCGCCAGTCCGCGACCTCCAGGCACTTTCCGCTGTGCACGTTTACCGAACCGGATGACCATGGCCTCGGGCGGTCGCGCGGCGGGCTGACCACCAAGCTGCACCTGGCTGTGGAACGGGGGCAGAAGCCACTGTCGCTGCGCGTCACCGCCGGCCAGCGCCATGACAGCCCGCAGTTCCAGCCGGTCCCGGAGGGCATCCGGGTGCCCCGCACGGGTCACGCCTGGGCGTGGACCTGGATGATGCCGTACTTGCCGCTGGTCCGCCACGGCTCCCCCGTGGCCTCCAGCCCGGCGACCACCGGTCCGTCCAGACCGACGATGACGTCCGACTTCAACGTGCGGAGCGCTGCCACAGGGGAGGGGAAGTGGCCGACCCGCTCGGCGAACGGGACCGTGGCGTCCCAGAGCTGGTCCCCGACGAGGCGGCGGTAGTTGAGGTCGCCCTTGGTGATCGTCAGCGTGGCGCCGGAGAGCTCGCTGCTGAGATCGGCGGGCATGTCGTGGAACGGCAGCGGCGCGCAGAAGAACTGGTGCGTGCGGACCGTGAGGGTGCCGCTGTTCATCGCCTGCCAGAGCCGGCGGCCGATCAGTTCCGCTTCCCGGCCCGGGCCGCTGCGGAGCCGGTCGACGGTCGCGAGGACGTCCGCGGTGGTCGCGTCCGACACGTAGTAGGGGAAGGGCTTGACGTACAGGACGATCTCGGCGGCGATCCCGCTCGCGAGGAGGTGGTCGATCAGGACGAGGTCGGGCAGCAGCTCCCGGCCGGCGTTGTCCGCGACGACGCAGACCCTCGGGTCGCGCGCGGCCGCGAGCATGGACCACAGGAGCGGGCCGTCGTCGGCGATCAGCGCGGGCAGCGGGGCGTCGTCGGCCGAGGCGGTGATCTGGAAACCGAGGTCGGCCCGGTTGCCCCAGAGCGCCGACGCGAGCAGCACCTCGCCCCGCTTCTCGGTGGCCAGAGAGGGCAGGCCGCTGAGGGCCGCCAGCTCGGCGTCGACGGCCGGGCCGGCGAGTTCGGCGTGCTTGAACGGTGCGAACGGGTCGATGCCCTGCCAAGTCCCGGGCCGGAAGAAGCCGGTGGCTTCGAGCAGCCTGCGGTAGAAGTAGCTCTCGGCCCACAGGAACGGCGCCTCGCTCCACGGCCGTCCGAACACGCCCTCGCCGCCCCACTCCAGCCACTGCTGGTGATCGTGGGCACTCTCGTCGAGCGGCTCCAGCACACCGCTGGTGCTCTCGGCGAGGAGTTCTTCGATCGCGGTTCGCTCGAACGGCCCGTAAGGCAGTGCGTCGAGCACCTGCTGGATGAGCTTCGGGTGCCGCTCGTGGAAGACGCCCCGGGCGAACGAACCGGGGGTGCCGCTCAGGATCACGGGTGCGGTGGGCATGTTCGGACTCCGGGTCGTGGGGACGGACATCTCGGCGGTCATCCTCGCGGAGGCGGAGGGCCCGGCCGTGAACCCCGGCTCCGGGGAGCCCGGAGTCGCATGCCGGGGTACCGTTGTTCGTTTCCGTCGTCGTCGCGACCGACGCAGGCGAGCCGGCGACCGCGCCCCGAGTTTCGCGAGATGGAGTCACCGTGTCCTCGAACGTCTTCCGCAGCGGCATCGGACGGCTGCTCTTCGACCGGGGGCCCGATGAGCTGAGGGTCTGGAGTGTGGCACAGGTGCCGAGGAGCACACTGTACGGTGCCCCCGTCGAGGCCAACATTCTGCTCGAAGGTACCGACGACATCGACCAGGCCGATCTTCTCCTGGTCGGCGAGGTACTCGGCAGGCTCGACCACTACCTTGAGACGGGGCTCCGCTTCGTGCGCGAGGCGTTGGAGGCCGACCCGGCTTTCTTCGGTCTCACCGAAGCGGAGTCGGAGTCCTACCGCGGCCTGCCTGTCGCAGACTTTCCTCTGGATTCCCCGCAGCTCAACTTCTACATCGACGAGTGGCACCTGCGTTTCGCCGAGGGGCGTATGCCCATCTGCGACCCCTACGGTCTCGTGATCGTGTTCAACGGGCAACGGCCGTTGAAAGTGGAGGACTTGAGCGACGCCACTGCCGTCGACGCCGATGACACCGACGGCTCGGGGCGACAGGATTCCTGAACCACCGGCAGGTTCTTCACGGAGTGCGACTCCGCATGATGTGGCCCGATGCCCTGGTCGAGACGGCGAAGCAGATCACCGTCCCGATCGAGTTCGCCATGCCGTGGGACAACGAGCGCATCCCGCGCGAGGCCGGCCTCGCGCTGTTCGACGCCTTCGCCTCGAAGGAGAGGACGTCGCACGCCAACACGGGCCAGCACTTCGACATGCCCAGGTTCGAGGCCGACAGCGCGGCCCGGTTCCTCGCCCGGCACCTTGGCCGGACGGTCACCTCACCGGCCCGAGGTGAGCGGCAGCGGCGTCCGGTCCGCCGATCGGGCGCCGCGACCGCGGCCCGGGAGTCCTTCGGCCAGGTGGTGTCCTGGTCGTCTCGGCCAACAGCGACACGGACAAGCGCGAGTTGGACCAGCTCTGGGCCAGTACTCCGGTGACCGGGCGCCCGGCCCGCGAGGGCGCCACCCCTTCAGGCCGAGGAAGTCGGCCTGAAGGGGGCGCCGACGGCGAAGCGGCGTGCTCAGCGGGCGCCTGGGGCGTCCGGCAACCGCACGACGGCGGTACCGGCCTGGGACTCGCCGAACCGCCGGCTCCGCACCCCACAGCTCCACCTGATCCGACGTCACCACGCGACGATCATTGCGGGCAGGATGACCCACGCGGCGAGTGTCGCCGCGACACCACGGGAGACCCGCATGGCTGACTACTTTCCGTACCGCATCGTGACCAGGAGAGGGGACCTGACGCTGATCTGGCGGCCCGGCGAGGGCGATGCACCCGATGAGCTCCTCGTTGACGACCTCGGAGGACTCCTCGCGTTCCAAGACCTCAAGACGCTGCGGGAATACTGTGAGCGCAACGACCGGGAGCTCATCTGGGAGGGCGAAGGCACTCTCGATCTGGCCGTCGTACGGCGATGGGTCGAGCACCCCGACCTTGACTCGGTGTCGGCAGGACTGCTGTTGGAGGCGTGGAACTTCTTCGAAGACCTCTCCCGCAGCCTGAAGGCCGGCCCGCCCCTTCCCTCCCAGGGATCAATCCACGACAGCGCCTACGAAAAGATATTCGGCGGTGACGCTCTCGAACCGACCGCCGGCGAGGGAGCCTGGACGGACGAGGAGACCGCGGCCGTGCGCGAACTCCTCCGAGCCGGGCTGGACCTCTGGGAGCATGCCGTGCGTGGGTCCGGCACCGGCTGATCGAATCTCCGGGTCTTTCCGCGCACCCAGCTCAAGTGCCGCTGGACACCAGTCCTGTCGGCATGCGAGATCGACTGCGCTGGGCGAGGCTGGGTGAAGCCGTCCGTTCGACCACCGATGACCCAGGAGGTGCTGAATGAGACGCACGCACTATGCCGCGATCGCGGTCACCGCCGCTGTGCTGTTCACGGGAACCGGAGCGACGTACGCGGCCGGAAGCGACGTACGGCCTGCCGTGACGCACAGTACTCTGGCAGGCACCGCGCAGCCCGCCACCGTCACGCCGCCCACTCCAGGGCAGATCGCCGCCCTGTTCGACGGCTGGAACGCGGCACTGGCCACCGGCGACCCGAACCGTGTCGCGGATCTCTACGCCCCGGGCGCCGTGCTGCTGCCCACCGTCGCAAGCATCCGCACCACCCGCGCCGGGATCGTCGATTACTTCACGAAATTTCTGGAGAGCAAGCCCGTCGGAAAGATCCAGGAGCGGTACATCAACATCCTGAACGATACGAGCGCCATCGACACGGGCCTCTACCAGTTCACGCTGACCGACAAGGACGGCAGCAAGAGTACGATCAACGCCCGCTACACCTACGTGTACGAGTTGCGTGGCGGCCACTGGCTGATCATCAACCACCACTCCTCGAAGGTGCCTACGGGCTGAGATCCGTCTCCTGGCCTCCGCCCCTTGTTCCATGCGGGTGCTGCGAGGCTCGCCCCCACAGCCTCGCAGCACCCGACGTCGAAAATGTCCGTTTCGGTGGTCATCACCACGATCGTCAAGCCGCAGCAGCGTGTCTCAGCGCGCATTCACCCGCGCGGCCCCGGCCATCGGTCGGTACACAAACGGAGCCGGACGCGGCCGCTGCGTGCCGTTGACGCAGCCAGGGATGAGCGGCTATCCGCAGGGCGGAGACCGGTGGCCGCTGCGGCCTGACTACAGCGACGCCCGCGAGGCTGCCCCCGCGAAGGCGACATGCAGGTCGATGACGACCTCCTCGCCCTCCCAGCGGCCGCGCTCCGAGATCTCAAGGCCGATCAGTGCCAGATCACCAGCCTGGCCCCGCAGCTCGTACTGCTCATGGGTCTCCTCACCGAGGTCACCCAACTCGTCACGCTCCCAAGCGGCCACCGCGGCCTCGGCCACAGCCCTGGGCAGTCGCACCGTGACACGGCCGACCTGGGCGTCGACATGCTCCCCGATCGCTGCCAGCACCTTCGAGTCTTCCCGATACCGGACGTACTCCTCTTGATCCACCACAGGGCGAGGCTACTCGGACTGCTGGACCGGTCCCGACTGAATCAACCCGGCGTCTATGCGGTCAGAGCACTGGCCCTCAGCGGGCCGGGTCGCCCGGGTGATCCACTCAAGGTACGGCAGCGGCCCGGACAGGATCGGCAGTGCGATTACCTCCGGGATGAAGATCCAGGAGCGGTGCTGCCAGGGTTTGAGCGCGTCCTGGGCGAGCCGGCGGCGCACGGTCGACGCCGACATGAACGGGGCGATGCCCCGCCGGGCGGCCTCGCGGGCCAGTTCCGGGCACGACCAGCGTGAGAGCGGTACTTCACTCTCGGCAGGCAGCCGGCAGGTCGGCGCCCTGACCTCAGCGGCCTGCAGCGGTGTGAACGAGGCGGGACGGCCGCAGCGTTGACGGTCTTCGAGCCCGGGCAGGCCCGCCTGGGCGAACCGGCCACGCCAGCGGCGCACGGTGTCCAAATGCAGCCCCGTCTCCCGGGCGATGCATGCGTTGGGGCGTCCACGCGCGGCGTGCAGCACCACTGTGCCCGCACCCGCAGCCTGCCCCGCCCGTCACCGCCCCAGCCCCCGTAATGACCGGTGCAAGAGGCCACTTGGGCAGGAAAAACGCAACTTCGACATGGGCCGCAGAGGCAGCTATCTTCACCTGGTCTTCGGCGATCGCCCACGGCCGCACAGGAGTTCCTTCAGGCCGAGCCACCCGCGACGGGACGAGTCGGTCACGCCCCACGAATCCTCGCCCCCATGCCCAAGCCACCGAACCAGGTCCACACCAGGCACCCCCCGACCAGGGAGAGACGCATGCCCCGTCTTGCGCTGTACACATTCGGCGTCCTGCAGTCACCTCTCGCCGATCCCGCACCTCTCACACGCGAACTCCACGACAGCGGCGAGGCCATCTACCGGAAGATCAGCCGGCACCCCGGATACCTCGCTCATGCCGAAGCGGCGGACGGCGGCCAGGGCACACACTTCGACCTGGACTGGGGTGCGTGGGGAGAGTTCGTCGTACCGACCTGGTACGGCAAGGGCCAGACGGTGGAAACCATCGCCCTGGCCGCGACACTCTCACTCTGGACCGACCTGCGCCCCGCCTTCGACGCCATCTACACCGGTCTGCACCGTGAGGCGCTGAACAGGCGTTACGACTGGTTCGAGAGGACAGGACACCCGGCTTACGTGTTCTGGTGGGTCTCCGACGGCGTGACACCCACCTGGCAGGACGGGGTTTCCAGGCTGGAACACCTCCACGACCACGGCTCCGCGCCGCACGCCTTCACCTTCCACCACTCGTTCGCCCCGGACGGAACTCCGACCAGGATCGAAGGCATCGGGCCGAAGAGCGACCGGTTCGCTGACAAGGAAGCCTGAACGACTGGGTTCGCTGTCAAACGCCTCGATTGAATGACGGCGAACAGATGCGTCTGCGCTACGGCGGATCCGCCAGTACCTGGGGCTTCGCCCTCTACCTCGCGAGCACCGACGAGCACCAAGACGCCATCCTGCCCACCAGCGGCTTCGCCGGCACCCCCGAAGACGCCCTCGACTGCGCCTGCGGCACCGGTTGTTGGTGCTCAGTGACGGTACGAGGCCGTCGCGGTCCTGACGAAGGATCGGATCAACGGGTTGGTGTCGCCTTCGTTCCACACCGCCACCACTTGGCTCGGCGGCATGTCGATCAGCGGCACCACGGCCAGTTCCGAGGGCAGGTCGTGTCCGAGCGGGGCCAGGCCGACCGTGCCGTTCCACAGCACGGTCTGCAGGCATTCCTGGACGGCGCGCACCACTGGGCCTTCGCGCGGCCTGCCGCCGTTCCAGTACGACTGCCAGACGGGGTCGGTACCCTGCGGGAACTGGAACCAGCGGCGGTCGTTCAGCTCGGCCAGGCGCAGCCCGTCGCGGCGGGCCAGCGGATCGTCGGCGCGCAGGACCACGCCGACCGGATCGGTCCGCAGTGCCCGCATCGTCAGGGCGGTCTCGTCGAATGGTGCCCGAGTCAATGCGATGTCGACCAGTCCGGCGCGCAGCCCGCAGGTTGGGTCGGTCAGGTCGGTGTCGCGGATGCGGATGTCGATGCCGGGGTGGCTTCGGCGGTAGGCGGCGGCCAGCCTGCCCACTCCCGGGTCGGTGCTGTCGCCCAGGATGCCGATGGTGATGGTCGCGACGCCGGCCGCCTCGCTCACGAGTCCCCGGACGCGGTCGGCATGGTCGAGCAGGGCCCGCGCCTCGTCGAGCAGCACCGAGCCCGCCGGGGTGAGCGTGACCCCCGTGGGCGAGCGGGTCAACAGCAGGGCCCCGACATCGGCCTCCAACTGCTTGATCGCCCGGCTCAGCGGCGGCTGACTCATGTGCAGTCGGGTGGCGGCCCGGCCGAAATGGAGTTCCTCGGCGACCGCCACGAAGTAGCGCAAGGTCCTTAGCTCCACACTGCAACGATACCCACCGGGTATCGGCGCCACGGGATGGGTCTTGGACGCGGGCAGGTTCTCGGCGGTGCACTTGTGAGCATGACCGAAGAAGCGAAGACCAGCGCGTCACAGACTGATCCCGTCGTGTCAGTGGTGGGTCCCGGTGACGGCGAGACGATTGTTCTGGGCACCACGCGCATGCGCGTTCTGGAGGACGGCAGCCACACCGGGCACCGCCTCGCGATCGCCGAGTCCGTCCTCGCCCCGCACACCCAGGGGCCGCCGCAGCACCGCCATGGCCTGCACGACGAGGGCTTCTACATCCTCTCCGGCACCGTGCGGTTCACCGTCGGGGACGAGGACTACGACGCCGCCGTGGGCACGCTCGTGATGGTTCCGCCCGGTACCCCGCACACCTTCGCCAACCTGACCGACCTACCCGCCGTCATGCTCAGCACCTTCACCCCCGACCTGTACGTGCAGTACTTCCGGGACCTCCAGGAGGTGCTCGGCAGCGGCCGACCGCTGACGCCGCTGGCCAACATCGACGCGATGAGCCGCTACGCAACCGAGCCCGCTGCCGACCTCGCCTGAAGCCGACGGCATGGTCCGGACCGGCCACCTTCCTTCGACCGGCAGGGCGGTGGCGCTTCCACGGTCCGTCGTCCGAGTCCCTCGGACGACGGACCGGGCCTTCACCAGGACTCTTCTGGCAAGCGACGCGATCGACGGGTCCCCGTGAACCGGTGGCCCATGAACGGGAACCATGAACATCGCCTATTGGATCGTCGCGGGGCTGCTCGCGCTCTTCTACTTCTATGCAGGCACGCTGAAGGTGATCCGCAGCCGCGATCAACTCCGACCGATGATGGCCTGGGTCGATCGCGTACCCCTGCCTGCCCTCAGGGCGCTGGGGGCGGTCGAGATACTCGGTGCGACCGGCCTGATCCTGCCACCGCTGACCGGCATCGCTGTCTTGTCGGCGCCAGCCGCGGCCATCGGCTTCGTACTCCTCCAGACCGGCGCGATCGCCGTGCACCTGATGGGCCAAGACCGCCGGATCGCACTCAACGCCGGGCTCACCGTCACCGCAGCCGTGACCATCTGGCTGGCCACCAGGCTGTGATCGAGCACGGTCCTCGACCGGCGGACGCGACTACAAGTGTGGCCACCCACGGGGCGCTGTTGGTGCCGATCATCAGGGAGGCGTGTTGTGTCGCAGAACGCAGGGCAGCCGGCGGTGCCCGGCTTTGATGACCTGCTGGCCGGGGCTCAACGGTCGGCGGTGCATCTGGAGATGCGAGACGCCTACGGCGTGGGTGGCGAGTCCTCCGGTTTCAGGCGGTGGCAGAAGACCGGCGAGCGGGACAACGACCCGAGCTCGGACTACTGGCGGCCGTGGGTCGAGCAGATCGCGGCGACTGTTGCCCGTGGCGTGGTGATCCGCCGCGCCCGGATCGTGTCGGAGCCTGTGACCGACTACATCCGGTACGAGTACGGCGGCACCGTTGTCAACCTCGCGTCCGGGGAACAGGTCCGGTGGTTGCCGAGGCGTCAGGCCTCGGACCTGGTACTTCCGGGGAACGACTTCTGGGTCTTCGACGGGGGGACGGTTGTCTTCAACCACTTCACCGGTGACGGGGACTGGGCTGAACCTCCGAAGGAGCTCCGGACCGAACCGGCTGTGGCGAAGCTGTGCGTGGACGCCTTCGAATCGGTCTGGGAGCGGGCCACCCCGCACGACCAGTACAACGTCTGACCCTCGCCGCAGCAGCTACGAACACCGGACAGCCAGCTCATGCCGTCAGCTTCCCCGTCATCCAGCGCTCAAGCCGCACGGAAGGCGCTCGCAGATCGACTTCAGGGCATCCGGAAGGATGCGGGGATCAACGGGCGTGAACTGTCTGCCCGGTGTGGCTGGCACCCTGCCAAGACCTCACGCATCCAGGATGGCCAAACCGCCCCGTCCGAAGCCGACATCAGGGCGTGGTGCGAGGCGTGCGGAGCCGGAGATCAGGTGGACGACCTGATCGCGGTGTCAAGGGCCGTCGAGTCCATGTACATGGAGTGGCGAAGGCTTCGGGCCGGCGGCCTTCGGAACCTCCAGGACTCGTACGCCAAGCTGTACGAGGAGACCAAGGCGTTTCGCTTCTACACCTCGGACGTGATCCCTGGTGTTCTCCAGACCTCGGCTTATGCGACAGCGATCATGTCCCGCTTTGTTGATGCGAGCCGGACGTCCGATGACCTGGAGCGGGCTGTCGCGGCCAAGATGGAGCGGGCGAAGGTGATCCATACTGGTGATCACCGCTTCGTTTTTGTCGTTGAAGAGTCCGTGCTGCGCTACCGGCTCGGGAACGCGGAGGTGATGGCAGGTCAACTTGGGCATTTGCTCGCCGTCATCTCACTGCCGCGTGTCAGCCTGGGGATCATTCCATTCACCGCTGAGCGGACCATATGGCCCGTGGAGTCCTTCCGGGTCCACGACGATCAGCGAGTGCAGGTCGAACTCGTCTCAGCTGCCGTGAACGTGACGACGCCCGGTGAGGTGCGCGAGTACGTACGAACGTTCGCTGAGCTGCAATCACTTGCCGTCTATGGGGCAGAGGCTCGGGCTCTTATCGTGGCGGCGACAGAGGCACTTGGCTGATCAGAGCGCAACTATCCGCAACTTTCTTGAGGCCGGCTTCTGGCTCTTCCTACGCTCGTCACGAGAGGTGAATCCCGAGCGAAGAGGAGCCGGCTATGTCTGGCTGAGTACGACTCCAGCGTCGCCGCTGCTGTGTGCTCGAAGCCGTGTTCGTCCGGCTGGCCGTTCTGCGAGTGAGGCGAAGCGAAGTGCCTGCGCAAGGGGCCGGCCGAGGAGCACGCTGGGTGGCTGCTGTTCGATCTCTGCACCCCGGCTCTCTGGGTCGCCCACCGCCCCAGGAGCGTAAGTTCCCGTAGCTGCCGCCGCAGCCGCGCAAGCGGTCGCGCATACGAAGCGCGGGCGCTATCGGCACCGCCGCTGACATTACGTAGGGTGATCAGAATATCACGGATTTGGTGTGCGGGTCGTCGGGTGCGGGATGGTGGGTCGACCGCGCGAGCGGCGTGCGGACGTGGAAGGGGCCGAACGTTGAAGAAGATCGCTGCGAAGCTCTGGCGGATCATCAGGGGTCCGATGCAGTGGCGCGTTCTGTGGCTGTGGCACTCGAAGTTCATGGTCGGCGTGACGGGCATCGTTCGTGACCAGGACGGCCGAGTGCTGCTGCTGAAGCACCGGATGTGGCCGGAGGGTCGGCAGTGGGGCTTGCCAACCGGCTACGCGAACGCGAAGGAGACCTTCGAGGACACCATCGTGCGCGAGGTCCGCGAGGAGGCCGGGCTCACGGTGAAGGTGTGCGAGCTGGCGCACCTGAAGAGCGGTTACAAGCTGCGTGTCGAAGTCGCCTACGAGGCCCTGTACGTCAGCGGCCGGATCAAGGTGGCCTCGTTCGAGATCCTGGAGGCTCGATGGTTCTCACCGGACAATCTTCCCGAGGGAGTGCAGGAGTCGCACCAACAGTTGATCGGACGTCGGCGGTTCTGACCCTCGGTCGATCGCTCACGCCCTCGTGCCTGGGGCCGAACGAGCACCTGGCCGGCGACCTGGCCGAGCAGTCCGAGCTGGCGTATCTGCTGGCCGCGCGACGGGCGACGACGGCGCTCGACCAGGCGCACCCGCACGTGACGTTCTCGCTGCTGCACTGGGTGCTGGACACCTGGGTGGATGACGCGGCGCGGGAGGTGTTCCGGCAGGGCGCGTATCTACTGGCCGACCGGTACCGGGAATTGGGATTGAGTCAGCTGTTGCCGATTGATCGGGTGTGGGTCGGGGTGCGCTCGATCCGGTCCGATGCGTTCGGCGGGTTTCACCACCCGAACCAGGGTTACCGGCATCTCCAGTTGGCGTCGGTGATCACGCCCGAGGGGCAGGTGATACGCAGCCGGTACGGGATCAACTGGCGTGACCTACAAGGGCGAACGTACTCCGCCCGCGATAGGGACGACGCCACGTCGACGCGGAATCTGGGCATCGTGATGGAGGGGGCCACTGATCGGGAGGCCCGGACGATCGCAGCTGCGGTGGCCGACCGCCTGGGCCTGGCCGGGCGCGTCGCCGTGCATGACCGCCTGGCTTTCCGCGATACCACGGGGCGGCTGGAGCCGGCCGACTTCGACCACGTCGAGCCCGGTGTTGCGACCCTGTTCCACCTGGCGATGGCCGGATACGAACACGGCGTCGGGGCTCGGTACCAGTGCTTCCTCGCAGAGATGGGCGGGGCCGACGCGGAGACGTTGCACGAACTGATAGTCGGGGCCGTGATCACCGGTGATCTGGCCAAGCTGGCGGGGTGGCTCGATCAGCGGCACGGTTCACGAGCGTTCCCCCGTATCTTCCGCTCGCCGGCCTACACGGGACCTGACCCCGGAGAGTAGGACCGGGACAGACCCTCGGTACGCCGGGCTGGTCGACCGATACCGGAGGGACCTGGAATCACCGGGCTCGACCCCTGTCTATCCCGCGTCTCTTGGCCCGTCTCACTGTCGGTTCGGACCAGCTTTCGGCGCTAGGTTCCGCGGACACCTTTCCGGCGGCCACCTTGGCCGCGCTGAGCTCTTCCTCTGTCTGACGGCTGGCGATCAGGGGCCCCGGTGTGTCGGACTCGCTGTTGACGCGTGCGGTCACGGCGGCCCCTCGCTCGGGTGAGCGAGGGGCCGCCGGTGGGTGTGGGGGTCAGGCGGTGGGTCAGGCGTGGTGGTCGAATTCGCCGGCTTTGGCGCCTTGGAGGAACTTGGCGAATTTGGTGGGGGTGGTGCGGACGATGATGTCGCCGGTGTCGGATTCGCGGAGTTCGACCAGGCCGTTGGCGGTACGCACTTCGACGCAGTCATTGTGTGCGGCGGAGTAGCTGGATTTCTGCCAGTCGGTGTTGAACATCTCAGCCCCAGGTCGTGAGGGGTGTTGCTGGTTGGCGTGGGTCAGGCGTGGTGGTCGAACTCGCCTGCCTTGATGCCTTGGAGGAACTTGGCGAACTTGGTGGGGGTGGTGCGGACGATGATGTCGCCGGTGTCGGATTCGCGGAGTTCGACCAGGCCGTTGGCGGTACGCACTTCGATGCAGTTGTCGCTTGCGGCGGAGTAGCTGGATTTCTGCCAGTTGGTGTTGGACATCTCAGCCCTAGGTTGTGAGGTGTGTTGCTGGTCGGTCGGGGTCAGGCGGTGGGGCTGGCGTGGTGGTCGAATTCGCCGGCTTTGGCGCCTTGGAGGAACTTGGCGAACTTGGTGGGGGTGGTGCGGACGATGATGTCGCCGGTGTCGGACTCGCGGAGTTGGACCAGCCCGTCGATGGTACGTACCTCGACGCAGTCATTGTTCGCGCCGGAGTAACTGGACTTCTGCCATGCGGAACTAGCCATGCTTACTTTCCATTTCCTTCTTGATGGACTGAATGAAGTCTCGGGACTCCTCCTCGGAGAGGGCGGTTGTTGCCATCTGGGTGAGGACGGCCCGAAACTTTGCAACGTGGGCCGGGGCATCGAAGAGTGGGCAGCCGGGCCCGGTGTCCATCTGTGCGGTGTCCAACTCGGGAATCGGCCCCTCGGCGTAGGTGAAGTTCTCGCTGGGGCTGGGTAGAGCGTCGACGGAGAACGGAACCACTCGGACTGAGGTGCCCGGCCTCTCGGAGTCCTCGATGAGGGAGTCGAGCTGCTCGGCGAGGACCTTTGTTCCACTGAACTGCATCCGCAGTGCTGCCTCATGGATGAACGCAGAGTACGGCGTGGTGCCGGACCTCACGATGCGCTGCCTCAGCATGCGAAAAGCCGTCCTGAGGTCGACCTCGTGACGGGGCAGAGGTGGGAATGACCCGGAGAATACGGCAGATGCGTAGGCGCCGGTCTGGAGAAGTCCAGGGACGAACGTGATCGTGTAGGTCGAGAGCCTCCGCGCGTGGCCTTCGAGCTCCGCGACCTCAAGGAAGTCCGTGGCCAGGGTTCCGCGGTACTCCTCCCACCAGCCGGGCTTCTCGCGCTCCGTGATGATGTCGGCGAGAGCGTCGATCAGAGGCTGATTGACGCACATGCACGCTGCGGCGATCGTACGCAGGCGTTCCACGCTGATGCCGATCTTCCCTGACTCCATCTGCGTCACCTGGGCGGGGTTCATTCCGACCGCGCGGCCGAGCTGGCTTCCGCCGAAGCCGGCTTGCTCGCGCATCCTTCGCAGCTCTGCGCCCAGCCTTCGTTGACGGAGCGTTGGATTCGGTCGAGCCATGGGTTCCTTCCGGGCCAGGGGTGTTCTCAGTCTGCCGTGCTGGCTGGACATCGGTCCATTCGGAGCCGGTGTTCGGGCTGTCGTTGCCACGTTAGGGGGAACATCGCGAATCCATGTAAAAGTTACCATCGATGTGCGTTATGGTCGTCGCCAGGTCGATCCGACGGATCGTCAGTAACGCCTGTTTCCCGGGCAGTAGGCGCCTGCTGCCCCCGCACCGCAGAGCAGCCATGCGTGGCGTCACCAGTCCCGTT
>NZ_JBFBIL010000050.1:0-57614 GCF_040685575.1 Kitasatospora sp. NPDC088351
GGCGTCCAGCCGGGCTACCGTGACGGCGGTGACCCGGTCGACCCCGGTCGCCGCACGCCGCTCGGTCCGTTTCGGTCCGCTACCGCTTTCCGGGGAGGGTCAGTTGACCCAGATGGGCGGGTTGCCCGGGCGGGAGATGTCGAGGACCTGCCCGTAGGTGGCGGTGAAGTAGCCGGCGGCGAAGCAGGTGCTGGGGCCGGAGTACTTGCTGAAGGCCTGGGAGGCGAAGCCGATGGTGTTACCGGTGTTGTTGGTGGTGCCGGAGAGGCTGCCGGGCGCGCGGTAGACGCAGGTGATGGTGCCGAGGATGGTGTTCAGCACCATGGTGGTCTGGATCGGCGCGGCCGCGCTGGACGGGCTGAGCGTCACGGGGTTGCCCGCGGCATCGCTCACCGAGTTGGTGAACGGCAGGTTGTTGACCGTGATGCTCTGCACGCCGGTGAGGCCGAGCACGTTGGACGTGCAGGAGGCGAAGGTCTGGCTGTTGAGCTGCTCGGTGGCGACGCCCGGCGCGGCCGGGTTGGCGGTGACGGTCGCGGAGAAGGAGGAGCCGGCGCACTTGATGCCGCTCGTCCCGGTCGCGCTGGAGTAGAAGCTGGCGTAGGTGCCGGGGACCAGGTTGGCGCTGAGGACGTCGCCGACGGGGACGTCGGTTCCGGCCGAGCCGGCACCGCCGTAGGTCAGCACGGCGGAGCCGGCGGCCTGGGCGGGGGTGACGGCGGCGGTGGCCAGGGCCACGGCGGCCAGGGCTGCGGTACCGAGGGTGCGGCGGATGCGCATGAGGGTGTGCCTCTCTCCGTGAGGAGCCGGGTGGGGTGCCCGCCGGAACGCGTGGAGGTGCGCGCGGACGTGGGCGGGGGGCGCGCCGACGTGAGCACGACGTGAGCACGGCGGGTGCGGTGCGGGTGTGCGTCGTTCGTGCGTCGTTCGTGCGCCGGACGGGCGTTGGACGTGCGGCACGGTGGACGGCGACTCGGCGGGCCCGGCGCCACGGGCCCGCCCGTACGGCGAGAAGGTGCTGGCGGTGCAGGAAGGTGCAGGGAGGTGCGAGGTGGTGCGGGGAGTGCGGTGGGGGTGCACGTCGACGGCTGCCACCGCCGGGTATGCGTTCGCCGTACTGAACAGCCGGAACGCGTGGAGGTTTCCGGCGGCTCGTCGCCGTCCGATTGGAAACCTGCGAGTGTTGTAAACCAGCCCCTGCTTCAATGTCAAGGCAGAGAACAGGAGTTGGCCATGGACCTGAACACCGTCCGGAGTGACGGGACGCCGCTGCTGCCCGGTGCCCGCACCGGGCGTGACCCGGCCCGGTCGATCAAGCGAGGCCCGAGCCGGCTGCCGCCGGACGTGGTCGCCGCCACCCAGCGGGAGCGCCTGCTCGACGGCCTGGTCCACACCGTCGCCGAACACGGCTACCAGCGCGCCACGGTGAGCGACATCTGCCACGCCGCCGGGGTGACCAGGCCGGTCTTCTACGAGCTGTTCAGCGGCAAGGAGGATGCCTTCCTGGCCGCCCACCGGCACGGCACCGGTGTGGTGATCCGGCGGATGGCGGCCGCCTTCGCGGCGGCGCCCGACTGGTGCTCCGGCATCCGTGAGGCGCTGCGCGCGATGCTCTACCTGCTCGCCGGCGTACCGGCGTTCGCCACCATGGCGGTGATCGAGATCGACGCCGTCGGCCCGGCCGGGCGTCGCGAGCGCGACCAACTCCTCACCCGATTCCGGGCGTTCTTCGCCGAGGTGCCACAACCTCCGGGCGGGGTACCGGTGGAGGCGTTGGTGGATGCGGTGGTCGGCGGTGTCTACAGCGCGCTCCACCGCCGCATCGATGCCGACCGGACGGATGAACTCCCTGATCTGCTACCGGCCTTGAGCCTGTTCTGCCTGGCGACCTTCCTCGGGCCGGCCGAGGCCGCCCGGCGGCTGGGCGGTGCCGTCGGCGGACGATGATCCTTCGTGCACCCGTATTGACCCGTCGGATACCGGGCAGTAGCTTCCCAGTTACCCAACTGCGGTCCGTCCGGCCCGCCCCGCTGCCGAGGGGCGTCCGAACCGGTCGGGCCCGCAGAACGCTGTCCGCGCCAGGACAACGTGCCAGTGCCTGCCCATCCCACTCATCGAGGGAGCACACATGGCCACGTCCGAGGACGCAGCCCCCACGCCCGAAACCGCCGGGACGCCCGCCGGGACACCTGCCGGGTCCAGAGGCCGGGTCCGGCTGCGGCGTACGGCCCTGATGGCGGTACCCGCCGTCGTTGCCGGCGCCGTGCTGATGACCCTCACCGCGCAGGGTGTACTCGCCGCCCAGTTCTCCATCTCCGGAATGCCGTTCACCGTCACCGCCGACAGCCTCGACGGTGTGGGCTTCGAACAGTTCGGCAGCCTGGACCACATGATCGACGACAGCCCGAACGCCGGGGACACCGGCGGGCAGGTCCTGGTCGCGGTCTCGGCGATCAAGAACGCCTCGCTCACCAAGCTCTGCCAGAGCGTCGACCTCGGCGGCATCAACCTGCTGATCAAGGCCGGCGACGCGGGCACCCCCGTCACCGCCACCGACCTCACCACCGACTCGGACCTGTTCTCCGGTGACGCGTCGTTCACCAACATCGAGATCGGCGGCGACGCCAGCACCTACACCAAGGCCGGGGTCAAGGGCCTGCCGGGTGTGTTCGGGCAGCAGGCCGACACCGTCACCGTCCACAACCTGCGGCAGCACAACTATGCCACCACCGCAGGGGCGTTCAGGCTGCCCAACCTGCGGCTGAGCTTCAGCTCGGAGGGCTGCTGACGGTGTCCGATCCCGTACCCGACGGCGCGGTGCCCGGTGCGGCCGAGGCCGTCGAGCCGGTGGTTCCGGTGCCTGACGCCGCCGTGCCCGAAGCCGTCGTGCCTGAAGCCGCCGTGCCGAGCGCTGTCGTGCCGAGCGCCACCGTGCCGGGTGTCGCCGGTGCCGAGGCCGTCGAGCCGGTGGCCGTCGAGCCCGGGGCCCCGGCGTCCGCTGGGGCCCCGGCCGGCCGAACGGGCTGGCGTGGCTGGCGGGGCCGGCGGCCGTTCTGGGGCGGTCTGCTGGTGCTGCTGGGCGGCGCCGAGATCCTCTTCACCCTGCGGGCCCCGCTGCCCGTCGTCCTGCACATCGGGATGCAGGGGCTGACCGGCTACCTGGTACCGGCCCTGATGGTGGTCTGCGGCGCGCTGATCCTGTTCAACCCGGCCCAGCGGCTGTTCTACTCGGTCCTCGCCGTGCTGAGCTCGCTGGCCAGCTGGATGACCTCCAACCTGGGCGGCTTCCTGCTCGGCATGCTCACCGGTGTGGTCGGCAGCTGCCTGGCCTTCGGCTGGCTGCCCGACCAGCCCCCGCGCCGCCGCCGGCTTCGGCGCGCCGCGCGCGGCAAGACCGCCGGACCGGCCGAGGTGGGGCCGCCGGCCAGGGCCTGAGCTCCGGCCCCGGCGTCACCCGGCCCCGGCGGGCGACGCGGGCCGGAACCCGACGCGGCGCCCCGCCGCCGGTGATGGGAGAGCACCGGCGGCGGGGCGCCGTACCGGGCGGCGGCCTCCGCCGGCCCGCCCCCAAGGGGCCGTGGGTCCTCACCACGAGCCCCCCGTTGGGCCGGTGGTCCCGGTCTTCCCGGGACCACCGGCCCTTCTCCGGGCGGTGCGGGCGGCCGTTTACTGGACCTGTCAGCCCCAGGGCCCGACCCTGCCCGGAACCGGTCCGGAAGTGGACGGCGAACATGAACATCCGCTTTCCAGAAGGTGTCTGATGAATGGTTAGGCTGCTGGCCATGGAGATCACCAGCACCACCACCGAGTACGACCGGTTGATCGCGCGCCACCACGCCATGCGCCTTCGCCGGCAGATCCTCGCGCCGGCGTCGTCCTTCCAGACCGGGCCGGACCAGTCGGCGCCCGCCGGCCCCACCGGCCACCCGGCCGGACCGCAGGGCGGCTACCCGGACGGCTTCGACGCGGCCGCCGACCAGCGGCTGATCCTGGACACCCTCGGGCTGGTGACCCCGCTCGCCGACCTGATCGACCACCTCTACGCGTTCATGTTCCGGCGCCGGCCCTACCTGCGCTCGCTCTTCCCCGAGTCCATGGAGTTCCAGCAGACCCATCTGGAACGGATGTTCAACCACCTGATCGATCACCTCGACCGCCCCGCCCAGCTCGCCGCCACCCTCAGCCAGCTCGGCCGCGACCACCGCAAACTGGGCGTCCGCCCGGTCCACTACGAGGCCTTCGAGGAAGCGTTGTGCCAGGCGATCCGCCACCGCGCCGGCGCCCGGTGGAGCGATGGCCTGGAGGCCGCCTGGATCCGGATGCTGCGCTTCGCCGTCCGGGCGATGGTGGCCGGCGCCGAGTCCGCGCTCACCGAACCCCCGTACTGGCACGCGGTCGTGGTCGGCCACGAACGCCGCCGCCCCGACCTGGCCGTGCTGCGCGTGCGGACCGGCGAGCCCTACCCCTACCGGGCCGGCCAGTACGGCACCGTGGAGCACCCGCGGCTCCCGCACACCTGGCGGCAGTACTCGATGGGCTGCGCCCCGCGCGAGGACAACGAGGTGGAGTTCCACGTCCGCCGCACCGGCCCGGGCGGGGTCAGCGAGGCGCTGGTCGAGCGCACCGCCGTCGGCGACGAGCTGCGCCTGGGCCCGCCGCGCGGCACGCTGATGCCCGAGGACGACACCCGCGATCTGCTGCTGGTGGCCGGCGGCACCGGGCTCGCCCCGATGAAGGCGATCGTCGAGGAGCTGGTCGAGCACCGCCCGCGTGGCCGCCGGGTCCATCTGTTCGTCGGCGCCCGGGACCGGGCCGATCTGTACGACTGGCCGGACCTCTCCGAACTGGTCGGCCGCAAGCCCTGGTTGGAGCTGATCCCGGTCGCCGACGGCGGCCCCCGCCCGGGCGGGGGCTCACGGCTCGCCGACGCGGTGAGCCGCAGCGGCGACTGGGCGGACCACCTCGCCTGCGTCAGCGGCCCGGCCGGGATGGTGGACGAGGTCCGCACCCGCCTGGTCGCCGCCGGCCTGCCCGCCGCGCACGTCCACCACGACCCGGTGCTGGGGCGGGTCTGACGCACCCGCGCGGCGAGCCGCCGCGGCGCCGAGGGTTTGTTACCGGTAGCAGTACGAGTCCGAGGAGGCGTCGCCGCCCGCGAGGTGGGTCTGGTGCACCCGCAGGCCCCGGAACTCGTCGCCGTGCGGGAAGAAGCGGTGGTCGACCGAGAGCCCGCCCGCGTCGGTGTCGGCGTCCAGCTTGATGATCCACGGCTCGATGCCGTCCGGGTAGAACTGGTCGTCCCACGAGCCGTACAGCGAGTTGGTGAGGTAGAGCCGCCGTCCGTCCCGGCTGATCTCGACCATCTGCGGCCCGCCGCTCAGCGGGCGTCCGGGCTCGGCCGGGTGCGGCGTCCTGGCCGTCACCCCGCCGAGTCGTACCGAGCCCGCCAGCCGCGGGTGGAACGGGTCCGACACGTCGTACTGGAACAGCTCGCCGGTGCCCCAGGCCGAGACGTACAGCCAGCGGTCGTCCACCGACAGGTTGATGTCGGTCACCAGCGGTGGCACGGCTCCGAAGGGCTGCAGGGCCGGCGGCAGGTCCTCGGCCTTCGCCGGCTCGGCCGGAATGTCGATCACCTTGCGCGCGGTGAACGCCGCGCCGTCCCGGTACCAGAGCCAGACCGAGGAGGAGAGGTCCTCGACGTTGGTTACCACCCCGGCGAACCCCCACTCGGCCTGCGGGTCGTGGGCCGGCCGCAGCTCCAGCACCATCTGGTACTGGTCACCGAGGTCGATCCGCTGGAGGTGGCGCCCCGAGTCCAGCTCCCAGAAGTGCAGCGCGTGCCCGTACTTGCGGCCCAGCAGCAGCTCCGGGACGACCCCGTCCTCGACCATCCACGGGGTTCCCCACTCGCTGGTGATGCCCACGTTGGTCCCCAGGTGCCACCACACGTCGTAGGCGAAGTGCTGCGGCCCGCGCTCCGTCTCCCAGGCGCGCAGCACGTCGAAGGTGGTGTGGTCGAGCAGCGCCACCCCGCCCGGCCCGTCGGAACCGTCCGAGCCGTCCGGGCCGTTCGCGCCCGCCGCCCCGCCGAGGCAGGAGAGGAACACGCCGTCCGGCCCGCAGTGCAGCGTGTGCGGACGCGAGTAGCCCGCTCTGGCCGCCAGTTCCTCGGCCTGGACGGTCTTGACCAGCCGGGGCCGCACCGGGTCCGGCCGGGTGTCCATCACATGCAGCCGGGACGAGCGCAGCCCGGGCAGCAGCAGGTAGCGCCGCTCCGGGTTCTCGTGGCAGGCGTGCGCGAGCGCGCTGGAGCAGGCGTTCCAGCCGAAGTGGTGCAGTTCGTCGCCCAGCCCCGGCAGTTCGGAGAAGTTCAGCACCCGGCCGTAGCTCGGCGAGTCCGGGTCGGTGTCGACGGTGATCAGCGCGTCCGGCCGCTGCGCGGACCGGTCGAACCCGGCGACGTACGCCAGCTTCTCCGGTGGCGCGGCGATCGCCTCGGCGGGGGTGCGGTAGAGGGACGGATCGGTGTGGCCGGCCTGCGGCTCGTGACCGTGTGGCATGCGGACTCCTCAACTCGCCTTGCTGGCACAGGGAGTGACAGTGGTCCGGGTAGCGTTCCACAGGAACACGGGCGCACAGCAGGCGCACGGGGAGCGGGGGAGGGGTGGCGCGACCTGCCGCCGGATTCGGGCGCGGGGCCAGGACGGGCTGCGGGGCCCGCTCGCAGGGGGCGCTCGTACCGGTGTGCGGTCCCGGGGTCCGCGGGGGCGCCCCGGGACCGCACACCGGAGGTGCTCAGCCCTCCACGCCGTAGTACTGCGCGAGGAAGTTGATCACCTCGGCCGCGTGCGGCAGCAGTTCGGGCAGCTGGGCGGCGAGGGCGGCGCGGGTGGCCTCGGCCAGCTCGGGCAGGCCGGTGGCGGCGCCCTTCACATACGGGTCCAGACGGCGGACGAGTTCGTAGTTGCTCTCCACGTCCACGTCGCGCATGGCCTTCTCCAGCGCCGGAGCCCCGGCCGGAGGCACCGCGGGCAGCACCCGGCTGACGAAGGTGACCCGGTGCAGCACCCGCCAGCACGGCGGCTTGCGGTCCGACTGGCGGGCCTGGCGCAGCGCCGCCGCGTCGGGGTCGCCGCCGTTCTCCAGCCAGCGCGGGTCGACCACCTTGTGGAAGAAGGTGTCGAAGTGCTCGCTGTCCTCGCCCAGGTAGAAGCTGAGGAAGCGGTAGGCGTCCACCTTGCCGGGGACCTTGACGGGTTGCCCGTCCTGGTCGAAGACGGGCTTGCGGTCCTGGTCGTAGCGCTGGAGGTCGCCGGCGGGGGCGACTTCCACGTTCAGTCCGAAGGAACGGGTGGCCTCCTTGCCGCGGGCCCGGGTGGCGGTCATCCCGCCGCCGACGGAGGCGTCCAGCTGGGCGCCGATGCCGATGCCGGCGATCCGGAAGGAGGTGCCGATCGAGGTGCCGACCGAGCCCGACAGGGAGTAGGAGCCCGCGGTGGTCTCGCTGACCACGTCGGTGGTCTCGGTGGTCTCGGCGAAGAAGCCGCCGGCGGCCGTCCAGACGTAGGTGTTGACCAGGTCCCGGCGGGAGAAGCCCTGGCCGGTGGCGCTGCCCGTGGTCTCCCGCCGCTGGGCCGGGGAGGCGTCGGCGCCGATCGCGCCGCCGAGCACCCGTCCGGCCCGCTGCGCGGTCGGGTCCGGGGCGTGGGTCTCGGTGGAGACGGTGTCGTAGTAGCTGTGCAGGCGCTGCTGGTCGCGCTGGATGCGGCGCTTGAGCGCGTACGCCTCGCGGGGCTTGAAGTAGCTGTACTCGCCCCGCTCACGGGTGCCCTGGTAGTCGGGGTCGGCGACCTTGCCGCGTTCGTTGAAACCGACGGTGCCGTCCAGGGTGCCCTGCTTGGTGTAGCGGGGGTTGATCGGGAACGGGATGACGTTCCAGTCCCTGGGGATGTCCGGGTTCGGCTGGATGCGGTAGGCCACCAGTGCCCCGCTGTGCGCCAGGCGCAGGGCGAAGACGTCGGCGGTCTGCGACTGGACCACGGCGAAGCCGGTGTTGGCCGGGACGTAGCGGCGGCCGGTGGCGGGGTTGAGGAGCCGGCCCGGGTCCTCCCAGTGGCCGGTGAGCGAGACCTTGGTGGTGCGGGCGGTGTTCTCGCCCTGGGAGACGGAGGTCTCCTCGGCCCAGCTGTTGGAGAACTCCAGGTTGCCGCGCACACCGGCGGAGACCCCGCCCTTGGCGATGGCCTTGGCGATGCCGAAGCCGAGCGGGGCGGTGATCATCCAGATGTCGACGTCCACCTCGTTGGACAGGGCGAAGCCGAAGGCGGCGTCCACGCTGCGCTCCTTGGCCGACGACAGCGAACGCACCACCTGCTCGGCCTCGGTCAGCTGGACCGAGGAGGCCCCCTCGAAGGTGTCGCTGCCGGGGTCGGTGAGCCCGGCGGTGAGGTTCTCCGAGGGCACCGGCGGCGCGCCCTCCACGTAGCCGACGAGCTGCGGGTCGAACTGGATCTGACTGACCCACTCGCTCACCAGCTCGCCGACCTTGTAACCGGTGACCAGGTGCCAGCGTCCGTCCCGCAGATAGCTGTAGGCGCGCTTGAGGACACCGAACGCCTCGCCGCGGGCGCCGTACTGCATGTCGGCGTACTCGGCCACCGCCGGGGCGGCGGTGACGGTCTCGTGGAACGGGGTGCGCATCCCGGCCAGCGCCGAGCGGACCTGCGCGGTGTCGGTGGAGACCGGCGCGCTGGAGAGGACCGTGCGCGGACGGGTCGCCTCGGCACCGAGGCGCAGGTGGTTGCCGCGCAGGCCGTCGTCGCGGACCTGGGCGACATCCGGTTCGGTGGAGTCCCGGTCGAACGGCCAGTAGGCGACCAGGTCCTCCTTCTCCCCCTTGAGCCGGGTGAAGAGGTTGTCCAGCAGCTGCTCGTGGGTGCGGGCGGTGCGCCAGATCCGCACCTCCTCCAGAACGCCGTTGAAGGACTCGGCGGCCTTGCCGCCCTTGAGCAGCGCACCAAGGCTGAGCTGGGCGTCGCCGGCGTCGGCGAAGGCGGCGGTGTCGGGGGCGCCCGGGTCGCCGGCCGGGTCGCAGGCCACCGCGACGCCGTTGCGGTAGAGCCGGAAGACGCTGCCGCGCGGGTCGGGGTTGCGCACCCAGCGGGCGCCGCGCAGCCGGGCGGGGTGCGATCCGGTGGCATCGGCCGCCGTGCCGCCGGCGTTCTCCTCGAAGCGCCAGTGCGCGACCAGACCCCGGTCGCGGGCGGTGACGGGGGTGCCGAGCCGGGCGGCATCGCGGGCGGCGCCCCAGATCCGGACCTCGGCGAGCACACCGGTCAACCGCTGGACGACGGAGCCTTCGCGGGCCCGGCCGAGCTCCAGCGGCGCGTCGTTGCCGCGCGGGCCCGGACCTTCGTAGCGGGCCGCGCCGATCTCCCGGCCGTCCAGGTGGAAGCGGATGTCCTGCCATTCGCGGACGGTGACCGACTCGACCAGTTCCACGCTCTGGGTGACCGGCTTGCCGTCGGCCCCCACCGCGCTGATCTGGCGGGTGCCCTTCTGCTCCTGCATCGAGCGCCCGCTCTTGCGGACCACCGCGATCCGGTGGAACGTCCCGGCCTTGACGCCCTCGGTGGAGGTGAAGCGCACGGCCCGGCCGTCCGGCTCCTCGAAGGCGAACTCCAGCCGGCCGTCCGGCAGCACCGCCAGCCGGTAGGGGACGCTGCCGCCCGCGCCGTCGGTCATCCGGCCCTTGGAGAGCAGACCCTGGGTCTCGCCGAGCCGCTCCAGACGGGCGAACACCTCCAGCGTCAGGTCGTCGGCGATGTCCAGGGCGTCGTCGTCGGCGACCTCCAGGTAGGCCTCGCCGTCCAGCTGGACGGCCCAGGACTGCTGGTAGGCGGCGGCGAAGTGGCTCCACTCGCGCAGCGGGAAGGTCTCCCGGCTGACCACCCGGCGGTCGCCGACGGTGGCGACGGCCCAGTAGCGGCCGTTCTCGATCGGCGACAGCGCGGGCACCGGGCCCGGCCTGCCGCGCAGTTCGGCGTGCCGCCTGTTGCCGGAGCGGTCGGTCAGGACGGGCTGCGCGCCGGGCGCCGGGGCGGAGTGGACCCAGTAGCCGAGCAGTCCGGTCTCGGCGCCGGTGAGCCGGCGCTTCATCGCGGCGCGCAGGTCGTCGCCGCCGCGCGCCCGGGACCAGAGCCTGACCTCGTCCACCTGGACGGAGGCGAATCCGGTGGGCTGGAAGGGCACCTGGGCGAGGGAGAGCCGCCCCTGGCCCTGGTAGGGGGCGCTCGCGGTGCGGCGGGCGATCTCCTGGCCGTCCCGGTAGACCACCTGCTGGCGGGTGCCGCGCTCGAAGACGCAGGCCCAGTGGTGCCACTGGGTGTCGCCGAACCGCTGGGTGGTGTCCAGGTCGTCGCCGTAGAAGGCGAAGGTGAACTTGCCGTTGTCGCGGAACCCGATGTGCAGGCTCTCGTTGTTGCGCCCCTGGTCGCCGCTGTGCCCCAGGACGAAGTGCGAGCGTTCGTCGACGGCGGTGCGGCGGGCCCAGAACTCGACGGTGAAGTCGCCGTCGCCGAACCCGAAGGCGCCGGGCACCACGGCGGCGGCGCTCACCCCGTCGTAGGCCAGCGCGGAGGCGGCGGGGCCGCCGAGCAGTCCCAGACCGTACGGAGTGTCCCCGGCGTTGGCGTGCACCACACGCACCGGGCCCTCGACCCGCTCGGGGTTGACCCAGGCCTCCACGGTGAGGTCGCCGGGGGTGGCGGCCCTGGCCGGCTGTTCGGCGGGCAGGGAGAGGAATCGCCCCTGGCCGTCGAAGGCGTAGGCGCGGCCCGGCATGTCGGCGCGCCAGCGGCCGCCGTGGCCGCGCAGCAGATCGGCGGCGGTGCCGACCGGGATCTCGGCCAGGGTGCCGGGGTCGACGGTGACCAGCCGGGAGCCCGCGGAGAGCGCCACACCGGGCCGGGAGTCGGTGGACCAGCGGTGGTCGTAGCGCACCCGCAGCACGCTCATGCCCGGCTTCAGCAGGGTCCGGTCCGCGCCCGCGCCCAGCCGCAGCGACTTGCTGCCGGTGGGGTGGCTGCCCTCGAAACGGAAGCCGTGGCCGCCGACGGTGACGAAACCGGGGCCGGTGAGCGGGGCGAGGGTGCCCTCGCTGAACTGCACCACGTCGCCGTCGATCCGCAGCACGGTGCCGATCGGCACGGGCTGTTCGGCGGCGCCGTTGACCACGGCGGCGAAGTCCTCGGCCCGCCGGGGCAGGTGGGACCACTGCTCGCTCCGCCCGTCCTGGCTGATGGTCAGGCTGACCTGCGCCGGGTTGTCCCCGGCCCCGACGGTGATCTCCACGGTGGCCAGGTCGGTGGCCGCGTCGCGGGCGGTGAAGGCCACCGCCGTGCCGCCGGAGGCCAGCTGCCGGGAGGAGCGCAGCACCTGGGCGTCGTAGTAGCCGGCGAAGAACTGGCCGTTGGCGCCCCGGAAGTAGAGCACCACGCTGCCGGTGGCGCTGTCCAGCAGGAACGGGCGGTCGGCGCCGCGGGCGAAGGCGAGCAGCGCGCCGGAGCTGCTGAGCCCGGTGCGGTCCACGGCGAGCCGGGGCATCGGGAGGGCGACGTCGTCGGAGCCGCGCACCCCGCCGGTGAGCCGGCCCAGTTCCTCCCGCTTGGCGGCCAGCAGGGCCTGGCGGGCCGGCAGGTCGCGGCGGTGGCGGCCGAGCGCCTCCTGCTTGCCGGCGAGGGTCAGCAGCCGGTTGTCGAGCTCCAGGATCTCCTGGTTCCGCTGGTCGGCGGTGGCTCCGGGCCTGCCGGAGGCGCCGTCCCGCTCCAGGACGACGAGGCCCTCGCCGGAGGCGTTCGCCGTCCCGTAGTCGTACTGCACGATGCGGTCGCCCTGGCTGTCCCGGGCGGCGACCAGCTTCCCGCTGCGGCGGACCACCAGGCCGCGGCCGTTCCAGGTGTCCAGCGCGAAGTGGGTGGCGTCGTTGTCGGCCTCCCGGCGGTACTGGATCAGCGGGGTGTCGTTGTCGGTCTTGCCGCCGGAGAGGTTCATGTCCAGACCGGAGTTGACGTTCCGCAGGAAGTAGCAGGTGACGCCGTTGAGGTTGGTGCCGGTGGGCTCGAAGGTCCACAGCGCGGAGGCGGCCGTCCGGTTGGCGGTGCGGACCAGCGGGGCCGTCGCGTCCCTGCGGTCGCTCTCCACCGCGAGGTACTGGTCCTTGCCGTCCTTGGGCAGCTTGAAGCGCAGCCGGTAGCGCCAGAGGGTGGGATCGTCCTCCTGGCCGGCCCTCAGCGCGGCGCGCCGGCGCTCCAGCTCCGGGATCTCGGCCGTCTCCTGCTGGAGGCGGGTGATCTCCGCCTCGGAGCCGGCCACGTCCCGGACCAGCCGGGCCACCTGGGCGTCCAGGTCGCCGACCGCGTCCACGGTGCCGCTGGACTCGGGGGCGGCGAGCACCGGCAGGGTCAGCTGGTCCGGGATCTCGGCCAGGCGGCCGTCGCGCCCGACGCCCAGGTCGAGGGTGGCGAGGTAGGCCTCGTCGGTGGCCTGGCCGTTCACCGGGTCGGGCCCGCCGGTGGCGCAGGCGAGCAGCACCCGGGCCTGGCGCTTGACGGGCCTGGCCGTGCCGTCGTACCCGGCGGGCGCGGTCTCCTGCTGGTGGTGCAGTACGGCGGAGAGACCGGAGACCACGCGGCGCCCGGTGAGGGCGAAGCTGTCGCGGCGCACCCCGGGGTTCTCGCCGATCGGGGCCTCGGAGGTGATCCAGGCCGGACCGCCGCGCAGGGCGGCGTGCCGGGCGTTGTCGGTCTGGTCGTACAGCTTGTCGCCCCGGCCCTCGTCGAAGCGGTAGTAGACGGCCAGCCCCGGCTCGTTGCCGATCAGGCGGCGGTTGCGGTCGGCGGCGATCTCCTCGCCGCCGCGGGGGCGGTTCCAGACCCGGACCTCGTCCAGCTCGGCGCGGCCGTACGAGCCGAGGGCGCGCCCCAGGGTCAGCGGGCCGAGACCGGCGTACGGCATCTCGGTGGTCCGGCGGCCGAGTTCGACGCCGTCGCGGTAGACGATCTGCTCGCGGGTGGCGCGGACGAAGACGCAGGCCCAGTGGTGCCAGTCGGTGTCGGTGGTGCGCTGAGCGGTGTTCAGGTCGTCGGCGTAGAAGGCGAAGGCGAAGGTGTCGTCCGAGCGGAAGCCGATGTGCAGGCTGCGCAACCGGGCACCGGCGGCGGCGCCGTGCCCGACCAGGAAGTCCTCGAGGCCGCCGGTCGCGGTGCGCCTGGCCCAGAACTCCACCGTGAAGTCGGAGTCGGCGAGCTGGAGGGCGGTGCCCGGAAGCTCGGCCACGTCGTCGGCGCCGTCGAAACGCAGGGCCGTCTCGGCGTGGCCGCTCCCGCTCACCACCGGTACCAGCGGCCGGCCGGTGAACGGGCAGCTGCCGGGGGCGGATTCGTGGACGGCGTCGCGGTAGCGCTCGTCGGGGCTGGTCCAGGCCTGCGAGCCCTGGGTGTTGAACAGGCCGTCGCGGCCGCGCTCGACGCTGAAGCCGTCGATCCGCCCGGTGGCGTCGTTGTGCGCGAAGAGCTGCCAGCGCTCCCGGCCGTGCACCGCGGTGGGCACCAGCAGCGCGGTGAACCGGCCGCCGGAGAGGTTGCGGACGAAGGACAGCTCCTGGGTGGGCTCGTGGAACGCCCGGCCCTCCATGTCCCGGGTGCCGAGGCTGTCCTTGGCGGAGTCGGGACGGCCCTTGTGGCGGCTGCGCCGGTAGCGGACCTCCAGCACCGGCTTCAACTCGCCGCCGGTCAGCACGAAACGGTCGCAGAGCAGGGTGGCATCGACCACCGCGGCCCTGGCCCCGCCGGTGCCGATGAGGTAGTCGCTGCGCGCCGGTTCGGCCGAGGACGAGCTGCCGTCGGCCAGCCGGAAGACCATGTCCTGGTGGTCGGCCCGGACGGACTGGCGCAGGACGTACAGGTGGGTGCCGTCGGAGACGACGTGGAACGGCGCGGCGGCACCGAGCCGGGCCGTGCTGGACAGGAAGGCGTCCAGCTCGTCCTCGTCGAGCCGCTCGGCCCGGTCCGCCTCGACCCGGCCGCCGCGCTTGACGGCGGGCATCCGGACCGCTCCGGCGACGGCGTAGCCGACCCGGGCGATCTCGCCGGGGAAGCGCAGCGGCAGCGGGTTCTCCGACCAGTAGGCCGCGTCGGCCTCCCCGCGCGCCTCGTCGTGCTGCGACAGGTCCAGCACCGTGTAGACGATGCGCCGTTGATCGTCCATCGCGAACGCGACCGTGCTGCCCTGGTGCCGCACGGTCGTCGTGTGCACGTAGGCGCGGTCACTGTAGACCTTCGCCAGATGCTGAATCTCCGTCAAGCCTGCCACCTCACCGATAATCGACCGCAGCACGGCGCTGACAGCCGCATGATCAATACGGAACGTGGTCACGTTTTCACTCGGAGCGATGGCCGGGCAAGATATTTTTCCGTCAGCCCAGGTCGAGATCTCCCGCGTTTCCGCCAGGCATCCCGCGCTGCTCCGGGTCCGCGCGCCACGGCCGGTCCCGGGCGGCGCGGCGCTGCCGCAGGGCGCCGGGAGGTGTGCGCCCCGGTGGCGTGGCGTGGGGGAACCGGTGAGGTCAGCGGCCCGGTGCGGGTCGACGGGCGGTGCGGCCGGGCGGCCCTCCCCGGCCCGGCGCCGTGCCGCGGGAGGGCGCCGGGCCGGCCTTCCGGGGGTGTCCGCGAGGTCGCCCCGGCGGTCCGACAGGTGGGACGGTGGCCGAAAAACAGATGCTCGCGCGAGCGCGTCGTTCACCCGGGAGTGTGGTCCGGCCGTGCTGGCGGTGGTAGCGGGGCGTGACCGGCCGCCGGTCCCGGGTGCCGCTCGCCGGGGGGGCGGGATCCTCTCCCCCCGGCCGGGGACCTACCCGGGCAGCCCCGGGAAGTAGGCGCCCGTCCAGCGGTCGAGCTCGGTGAAGACCTCGGTCCGGGCGGCCTCGCCGGACAGGACGAGGTCGTGCATACCGCCCTTGATCCGGACGGTGGTGACATGGCGGCCCAGGCGCGGGCCGACGGCCGCGATGTCGTCGGCGCGCAGCACGGCGTCGGCGTGGTGCAGTGCGGCGTGCCACTTGCTGGTGGCGACGGAGGCGGTGGAGGCCATCAGCAGCACGGGGCAGTCGATCACGAGGCCGCGGCCGACCCGCCGCTGCCCGCGCTGGACGGCGGCGAGCCAGCCGGCGTACAGCGGGAAGCCCTCGGCGGGCTTGAGGCGCAGGTCGAAGTCCCACTCGCCGCGGTGGTCCCGGTGCAGGCTGTGCACGTAGTGCGGGTTGAGCGCGCTGGGCAGCACCCGGGTGGGGGCGATCCGCCCGATCGCCTCGACGGCGGGCCCGCCGAGGGTGCGGACGGCCGGGGCGGCGGGCATCGCCAGGAACGGGCTGTTCAGGAAGAGGCCGTCCACCAGCCCGCGCCCGGACCGCCGGGAGGCCCAGAGCGAGGCGATCAGCCCGCCGGTGGAGTGCCCGTTGACCAGCAGCCGGGAGTGGCCGTCGACGTCCCGGATGATCCGGACCGCCTCGTCCAGCTCCTCGTCGTAGGCGGCGAGGTCGAGAATGAGGTTCGGCGACTGGTGCGGGCGCAGCGAGCGGCCGTACTTGCGCAGGTCCAGGGCGTAGAAGGAGAAGCCCGCCGCGACGAAGTGGTCGGCGAGATTGGTCTGGAAGAAGTAGTCGGTGTAGCCGTGGATGTAGAGCACGGCCCGCTCCGAGCCGGGCACCAGCCGCCTGACCAGGGTCGCGCTGACGGCGCCCTCCTCGTCGGGGGTGAGCGGAAGCTCGGCCGCCTCGTAGGGGGCACCCAGGATGTCTTCTTGGAACTCCACGTCCGCCGCACCCAATCTCTGCTCTGACCTGCCGTGACCGGATCCACAATCCGCCGGGGCACCGACGATACCGGCCGGTAGCCGGCGGCGTGGCACCGGCGCCGGACCAGGGGCCTATGCTGCCGACATGCCGCGAAACGCCGTCGCGGGGAGCCGCCGCCCGCCGACTCCCCGCCCATCACCCCTGGTCACCGCCGTGCGGGCCGCCCGCTCCGGCGCCTCCGTCGGACCCGCCGCCCTCCCGGAGGCGGCGTGACCGCGCCGGAGCCCGTGCCGGTCGCCCGCACGACCGACCTCGGCCGGGCCAGGCTGATGCCCGACATCGACCACGACGGCGGCTGGCTGCTCACCCTGGACGACACCCCGCAGTCCTACGTGGACCTCGGCGACCCCACCCACCTCGAATTCGAGTACACCCAGCGGATCGGCCACCTCGTCGACGCCCTGGCCCCCGCCGGCCGGCCGCTCGACGCGCTCCACCTCGGCGGCGGCGCCCTCACCGTCCCCCGCTACCTCGCCGCCACCCGCCCCGGCTCGCGCCAGCACGTGGTCGAGGTGGACGGCCCGCTGCTCGCCCTGGTCGAGGAGCACCTGCCCTGGCAGGGCCCGGGCGTGGACATCACGGCCACGGTCGGCGACGCCCGGGCGGCGCTCGCGGACCTGCCCGCCGCCTCCCTGGACCTCGTGGTCGCCGACGTGTTCCACGGCTCCCGCACCCCCGCGCACCTCACCTCGGTCGAGTTCCTCCGCCTGGCGGCCGCCGTGCTGCGTCCCGACGCCTGCTACGCCGCCAACCTGGCGGACGGCCCGCCGCTGGCCTTCGCCCGGGCCCAGGCCGCGACGCTGCGCGCGGTCTTCCCGCAGACCTGCCTGATCGCCGAACCGCCGGTGCTGCGTGGCCGCCGCTACGGCAACATCCTGCTGGTCGGCTCCGCCCGGCCGCTCCCGGTGGCCGATCTCGGCCGTCGGCTGGCCGCCGACATCTTCCCGGCCCGGCTCACCGACGGCGCCGACCTCGCGGCCTTCACCGGCCGCACCCCGGCGGTCACCGACGCCACCGCCCGGCCCTCCCCGCCACCGCCGGACGGTGCGTTCAGCGTCGGGTGAGCGCGGGGGAGCCGGGGGAGTGCCCGGCCCGGCGCGCGCCCGCGTCCCGGGGCGCTGACACGGCGCGCCGCGTGGCCGCGCGCCGGGTTTGCCCGCCGGGGGTGTCAGAATCGGCGGGTCCATGGCAGGACCACCTCCGAGGGAGCGAGTGATGAGCAGCGTGGAGCGGCCCGAGCTGGAGGCGGTACCGGAGACGGCGCTGTGGACGCTGTGGCACCGGGCGGTGGAGGCCCAGCGGCCCGACACGGTGCTCCCGGACCCGAAGGCCGTCGAGCTCGTGGAGCGGATCGACTACCCGTTCGCGGAGCGGTTCGGCCACGGCGCGCTCCTCTCCCAGCTCCAGGCACTGCGGGCGGCCTGCTTCGACCGCGAGGTGGCCGACTTCCTGGCCCGGGAGCCGCGCGGCACCGTCGTCTGCCTCGGGGAGGGGCTGGAGACCCAGTACTGGCGGGTCGACAACGGCAGGGCCCAGTGGCTCACCGTTGACCTGCCCGAGGCGGTGGCGTTGCGCGAGGAACTGCTGCCGCCCGGGCCGCGGCAGCGCTATCTGGCCGCCGACGCCACCGAGCTGGGCTGGACCGAGGAGGTGGACCGCAACCATGGGGTACTGGTCACCGCGCAGGGCCTGCTGATGTACCTCCAGCCGGCCCAGGTACGGACCTTGATCGCGGGCTGTGCCGAGCGGTTCCCGGGCGGCTCCCTGGTACTGGACGCCGTGCCGCGCTGGTTCAGCCGACTCACCCTGAGCGGAAAGATGCGCAGCCACGACTACCAGGCGCCCCCGATGCCATGGGCGATGGACGCGGGTGAGCGGGACAAGCTCCGCACCGCCGGTCCGGCGGTGGCCGCGGTACGGGACGTCCGGCCGACCGGCGGGCGCGGGCTGGTCGGCGCCCTGTTGCCGCTCGCGCTCACCGTCCCGCCGCTGGCCACCCGTCGTCCCTCGGTCACCGTCCTGGACTTCGCCGAGCGGCCCGAGCGGTCGTAACCGGCGGGCCGGCGCGCGCGGATCCCGTTCCCACGCGCGAGGCTTCCACCAGAGGCGGCGGCCAGGACCCGGCCGCCGACCGGATCCGGTGTGTCGCCACGGACCGTGACCTGCCCACCGCCGGGCCGTCGGACCGGTCATCGGTGACAACTACGACGTCAGGTACCCCCAGGAGTCCGGCAGTGAGTGCCCTGCACCACATCTTCGTTCAGCCCGTTGACGCCGGCGCCGAACTCGTGGCCGACATCGGTGCTGCCTGCGGAGGCGCACTGCATCGAGTCGATCACGAGTTCGTGGGCTGGGCCGCGAAGGTCGGCGGCAGGACCGGATCGAAGATCTGGCCGCCCGCGACGACGCGCGGCTGGGCCGGGTTCCAGCGGGGGCGGGGCGGAGGTGTGAACTTCCTTCCACCGGTGTGCCACATGACCGTCGGTCAACGGCGTTAGAAGAGCATGGATCACACAACGAGCGCCGAGCAGCCGGCCGAGCCGGTGCCGCCCGACTTCCCGGCCTTCGCCGCGTCCAGGGGGCGGCATCTGCTGCGTACTGCCTTCCTGCTCACCGGCGGTGACGCCCACCTGGCCGAGGACCTCGTCCAGGAGGCGCTTGGGCGGATCTTCGTGAGGTGGCGCAAGGTCGTTCGGCTCGACAACCCGAGCGGTTACGCCCAGACCGTGCTGGTCAACACCTTCCTGTCGTACCGCAGGCGGCGCAGCAGTTCGGAGCGGGTGACCAGCACCTTCCCGGAGATCGCCGTGGACGGGCCGGACCCGGCGCTGCGGCTGACGCTGCTGCGGGCGCTGGGCGGGATACCGGCGCAGGACCGCGCGGTGCTGGTCCTGCGGTTCTGGGAGGACCGCAGTGTGGAGGAGACGGCCGCCGTGCTGCAGCTGAGCAGTGCGGCGGTGCGCTCGCGCAGCAGCCGGGCGCTGGCCCGGATGCGCGCGGCCCTCGGCGACAGTCTCGGCGATGACGACAACGACGGCGGCAACAGCGATGGCCCCGGCCGCGGCCCGGCTCCGGCCGGGGCCGGTCGTGCGGCAACGGACTCCACCAGCGAGAAGGCGGTGCACGGCCATGTCCTTTGAAGACGACTTCGCCCTGGCCCTGCGCGGCGCGGCGGCCTTGGCGCCGGAATCGGCGCTGCACACGCTCGCCGCCGATGCCGAGCGGCGCGGCCGGCGCCGGCGCAACCAGCGGCGGGCGGTGCTGGCCAGTGGGCTGGCGGTCGCGGTCCTGGCCGCCGGAAGCCTCGCGGCATTCGGCGGCGGCATCGGGGCGGACGCGGCCCGGCCGGCCGTCGAGCCGGTGCGGCCGATGACCTCCGAGGAGGTGGTGGAGCTGATCACCTCGCTGCTTCCGCAGGGGAAGGTCCGGGTCACATACGCCGAGACGCCCGGCGTGCCCGGTCCGACCGGGGACAGGTACCGGACCGACGGCGGCCTCTTCTACGACGACGGCAAGGGGGAGAGCGCCATGTCCTACACCGTCGACCGCACCGAGATGACCCCGGGCGCGGCCGCCGTCTGCATGGATCCGTTCAACGGGCCGCAGGACTCCTGCGAGCGCACGATCGCCCCGGACGGTTCCGCGCTGGTGATCGACAAGCTGCGGGACCCGAACAACGAGGGCCGCCGGGAGTGGCGCGCGACCTGGGCGGCGGCGGACGGCCGCCGGGTGCAGATCGTCGAGCACAGCGAGGAGTCGGTCACACCCGCCCGGGAGGACCCGCCGCTCGACGCCGACCAACTGCGCGCCCTGGTCACCGCACCCGCCTGGGAGCGGCTCTTCGACGCGCTGCCGGCGCGGGACAACCCGCCCGGGCCGCCGGCTCCCGAGCCCGGCCCGAAGGCGGAGGAACTGCTCGCGACGCTCGTCCCGCTGCTGCCGCCGGGCGCCGTGCCGTCCGGACACGGGGGCGGGAGCGGACCGCACCTCACGGTGACGTACGAGGGTCGCACCAGCATGCTCGCGGTGAGCGTCACCGAGCCGGGCCGGCGGGGCATCGAGGACAAGGAGTACGCCGAGTCGACGGGCTCGGCCGGGCCGCTGGCGGTGCGGGAGCGGCGGGCCGACGGCAGCACCGTCGTCACCAACAGCTTCGGGAACGGCAAGACGGCGGTCGACACGGTCCTGCACTGGTCGGCCGCGGTCTACTACCCGGACGGCCGAAAGGTCGAGATCAACGAGTGGAACGGCGAGAACGGGTACACCGCCCGCCCCGGGACACCGGCGCTCAGCCTTGAGCAGCTCAAGGTGATCGCCACCGCCCCGGCCTGGCGGCCCTGACCCACCGGCTCCCACCCCCCCGCATACCACGGGGGTGGGAGCCGGATCGGCTCTCCGGGCGCCCGGTCGGCCACCGGGGGCGATGTCGCGGCGGCGCACCGGGTCCCGGCGCGATTCCCGCCTCCTGCGCTTCGCCGGACCCGAACCGGCCTGAGCTGCGCAGACCCGAACCGGGCGGCTGGAACCATGGCGGGTCGCCGTACGTCGTAATCGGGGGTTGTCGGCCGGGGGGACAGGCCGCCCGGCACGTTAGGCTGCCCTTTCGGGGAGCGGCCTGGTGCCGCCATCGGATCATTGTCGAGACCACCGGCCGGGCGTCGGTTCGTTCTGCCGCGAAGTCTCGTCCTGCCACGGAGGTACTGGCCTTGCACATCGACGCCTGGATCGAGAGCGTCCCACCGGGCGCGGTGTACGCCCTGGTCGCGCTGATCATCGGGCTGGAGTCCCTGGGCATCCCGCTGCCCGGCGAGATCGCGCTGGTGTCGGCGGCGCTGCTGTCCGCACGGGGCGTGGTCAGCCCGGTCTGGGTGGCCGTCTGCGCGATCCTGGGGGCGATCATCGGCGACTCGATCGGCTACTCGATCGGCCGCAAGGGGGGCAAGCCGCTGTTCGAGAAGCTCGGGCGGAAGTTCCCCAGGCACTTCGGCCCCGACCATCTGGCCAGCGCCGAGCGCTCGTTCCAGAAGTGGGGCATGTGGGCGGTCTTCTTCGGCCGCTTCATCGCCCTGCTGCGCATCTTCGCCGGGCCGCTCGCGGGCGCGCTGAAGATGCCGTACTGGAAGTTCCTGATCGCCAACGTGCTGGGCGGCGTGGTCTGGGCCGGCGGCACCACGCTGCTGGTGTACCAGGTCGGCAAGGTCGCCGAGCAGTGGCTGTCGCGGTTCTCGTGGGTCGGTCTGCTGCTGGCCGCGGCCGGCGGCGCCTTCTCGGCGTGGCTGATGAAGCGCCGGGCCGCCAAGGCCCGCGCCGCGCACGAGGCCGAGGACGCCGCCGCGGCCGAGTCCGCCGCCGCGGAGTCCGAGTCCGCGCCCGCCGTGCGCGCGGCGGACTGACGAGCCGCCGCCGAGGGGTTGTCGGCACGCCGGGATAGCATCGGGGACTGTCCCGGCGGTGACCGACAACCCGGCAGGTGGAGGACGGTATGACCCAGCAGACGTGGAACGCGGTGGACGCGTACTTCGCGGAGCGTCTGGTCGGCGACGACCCGGTGCTGGACGCGGCGGTGGCCGCCGCCGACGAGGCCGGCCTGCCGCACATCGCGGTCGCGCCCAACCAGGGCAAGCTGCTGCACCTGCTGGCCCTCACCCAGGGCGCCCGGCGGATCCTGGAGGTCGGCACGCTCGGCGGCTACAGCGCGATCTGGCTGGGCCGCGCGCTGCCCGCCGACGGCACGCTGATCACCCTGGAGATCGACCCGAAGCACGCCGGGGTCGCCCGGGGGAACCTCGCCCGGGCCGGTCTGGACAAGGTCGCCGAGGTTCGGCTGGGCCCCGCCGCCGACTCGCTCGCCGCGCTGGTGGCGGACGGCGCCGAGCCGTTCGACCTGGTCTTCATCGACGCGGACAAGCGGGGCAACCCGGAGTACTTCGCGTGGGCGCTGAAGCTGACCCGGCCGGGCTCGCTGATCATCGTCGACAACGTGGTGCGCGGCGGTGCCGTCGCCGACGCGGCGAGCACCGACCCGTCGGTCGTCGGCACCCGGCGGCTGCACGACCTGATCGCGGCCGAACCGCGGGTCTCCGGAACGTCCGTGCAGACGGTCGGCGGCAAGGGCTACGACGGCTTCACGCTGGTTCGCGTGCAGCGCTGAACCACCGGGGCCGGGGCCCGGGAACGGGATCCCGGGTGGGGTGGGAATCCCGGGGGGTGAGGACCAGAGCAAGGAGCGAGGAAACGTGCGGATCGGACTGCTGGGCACCGGCCCCTGGGCGGAACGGGTGCACGCACCCGTACTGGCGGAGCACCCCGGGTGGGAGTTCGCGGGAGTCTGGGGCCGCCGCCCCGAGGCGGCCGCCGCGCTCGGCGAGGCGCACGGCGTTCCCGGGTACCCCGACCTCGACCGGCTGCTCGCCGAGGTCGACGCCGTCTCCATCGCGCTGCCCCCGGCCGTCCAGGCCGGCCTCGCGGTGCGCGCCGCAGAGGCAGGCTGCCACCTGCTGCTGGACAAGCCGGTCGCGCTGACCGTGCCCGACGCCCGGCGGGTGGTCCGGGCGGTGGAGGCCAACGAGGTGGCCTCGGTGGTCTTCTTCACCGTCCGCTTCGGCGGCGACCAGATGCCGTGGATCGAGAAGCAGGCCGCCGTCGGTGGCTGGTTCACCGCCCGCTCCGACTGGCTCGGCTCGGTCTTCGCCCCCGGCAGCAGCAGCCCGTACGCGGCCTCGCCGTGGCGGCAGGAGAAGGGCGCCCTCTGGGACGTCGGCCCGCACGCGCTCTCCGTCCTGCTGCCGGTGATGGGCGACGCCACCCAGGTGACGGCCGTGTCCGGCCCACTGGACACCCTCCACCTCGTCCTGCGGCACACCGGCGGCGCGTCCAGCACCCTCGCCCTCAGCCTGACCGCTCCGCTCGCCGCCGGCGGCACCGGCATGGAACTGCGCGGTACCAGCGGCGTCGTCCAGCTGCCGGAACGCGGCGAAGGCCCGATCCGCGCCCTCCACCGGGCCCTTGACGCCCTGCGGGACAGCGCCCGCACCGGTGAGCGGCACGCCTGTGACGCCGCCTTCGGCCTGCGGGTGGTGGAGATCCTGGCCGCCGCCGAGCGCTCCCTCGCCACGGGGGGTCCGACCGAGGTCTGATCCCCGGGCCGCCGGGTGTTCGAGCCTCGGCGGTCGTACGGCAGCGGGGCCCGCACCGACCGGACAGCGTCCGACCGGTGCGGGCCCCGCTGCCGTGTCAGGGCCCTTTCGGCTGGACGGAGTTGGTTCGGCGGCGACCCTGGTAACAACGTTACCCATCAGATACGGTGTTACCCATGAGCACGCTCTACCAGGACGCCCTGCGGCGCGGCCAGGAGGCCGCGCGCGCCGCGATCCTCGACCGCGCGATCGCCCTGCTGGTCGAGGAGGGGTCCGCCGCGCTGACCATGCGGCGGATCGCCACCGAGATCGGTGCGTCGACCAAAGTCCTCTACACCATGTTCGGCGGCAAGGACGGGCTGGCCGACGCCCTGTACCGGGAGGGGTTCGCCCGGCTCCGCCGGGCCCAGGAGCGCGTCCCGCGCACCGCCGACCCGCTGGCCCACCTCGACCACCTCGGCACCGCCTACCGGCGGCACGCGCTGGCCGAACCCGCCTACTACCGGGTCATGTTCGAACAGGCCGTTCCCGGCTACCGGCCGAGCGCCGAGGCCCTGGCGGTGGCCGCGACCGCCTTCGACACCTCCGTGGCGGCCGTGGCCGCCTGCATCGAGGCCGGCGTCTTCCGCCCCGGCGACGCCCAGGAGATCTCGAAGCTCCTCTGGGCCGCCGCGCACGGGGCGGTGAGCCTGGAACTCGCCGGCCACTTCCCGCCGGACACCGCGGCCCGGTACTACGAGGCGCTGATGACGGCGGTGGGCCACGCCTTCCTCGCCCAGCCGGCTCCCATGACCGGCCAGGGCACGACCGACCAAGGACGGAACGCATGACCACGTCACTGACGTCCAACCGCTATCTGTCGGGCAGCTTCGCACCCGTCACCGAGGAGGTCACCGCCTACGACCTGCCCGTCACCGGCCGGATACCGGCCCATCTCAGCGGCCGCTATCTGCGCACCGGCCCCAACCCGCTGGGTGTCGAGGACGCCGCCGCGTACATCTGGACCCTCGGCGAGGGCATGGTGCACGGCGTGCGCATCCGCGACGGCCGCGCCGAGTGGTACCGCAACCGCTGGGTCCGCTCCGCCTTGGTCGCCGACCGGCTCGGTGAACCGCGCCGCGGCGCCCCCGTCGACGAGCGGACGGACTTCGCCCCGAACGTCCAGGTGGCCGGGCTGGCCGGCCGCACCTTCGCCCTCATCGAGGGTGGGCTGAAGCCGTACGAACTCACCTACGAGCTCGACACGGTCGGCCCCTGCGACCTCGGTGCGACGCCCGCGGTGCCCGCCGGCCCCCGGGACAGCCGGCCGGACGAGGGCTTCAGCAGCGCGCTGCTCAAGCACGACCTGCTCCGAGGCACCACCGAGGCACACGAGTTCGGGCGGTTCGGAGCCGTCGGGGAGGGCGTGTTCGTCCCTGCCGAGTCGTCCGCCGCCGAGGACGACGGGTACGTCATGGCCTACGTCCACAACCCCGAGCGTGGCGCCGCCGACCTGGTCATCCTCGCCGCCCAGGACTTCACCGGCGAACCGCTCGCCCGCGTCCACCTGCCCGTCCGCGTCCCGCTCGGTCTGCACGGCAACTGGGTCCCGGACGACCGGCTGAGCGCGGGCCCGCCCGCCGGCCGTCATGCCCCGCCGTCCGGAGGCGGGCGGCGGTCGGTGGGGCGGGCCGGGGGGATGGCGGCGGTGCGGAAGTCGCGGGGGCCGGTCCACAGGGCGGGCACGGCGTCGCTGCGGCGGGCCAGTTCGTAGGCCAGCGCCTCGTAGTTGACCCGCCAGCCGTGGAAGTGCGGCCAGGCCTCGGCGGCCGGGCGCTCGCGGGGGAAGCCGGCGGCGGTGATCATCGAGACGGCTGCGTCGAACTCGGCGAAGGTCAGGAGTACCGGGGTGTCCGGCGTCGGGTCCGGGTCGAAGCCGACCCGCAGCGAGCGGGCGATGTCGCGCATCGCCGTGAACCCGGCCCGCAGCACCAGCCTGGCCTCCGGCGGCGCGGAGCCCGGGGAGACCGCCAGATGGATCGCGGCCGCGTCCATCACCGTGACCAGGCCCACCACCCAGCTGCGGTGCGGCCGCGGGGAGCGGAAGGAGAGCAGCACCGGGTAGTTGGAGTGGCTCTCGCCGATGTCGGCGGCCAGCCGCTCCCAGTCGCGGTACAGCTGGGGGAGCGCCGTCTCGGTGTCCACCAGCCACTGCCGTGCCAGCAGTTCCGGCCCCCAGGCGGGCTCCCCGGCCCGGGACTGCAGCAGGGTCACCTCCACCTCGCGCCGGTTGTACGCGGCGTAGAGGGTCGGCAGATAGGCGATCTGCAGGGCGATCACCAGCGGCCCGCTGGCGGCGGCCAGGAAGTCCAGCGCGGACAGGTGCAGCCGCTCCCCGCTCGCGAAGCCCAGCGTGAAGAGGCTGGAACCGGCCTCCCGGAACGACACCGCCCAGTTCAGCTCCGAGATGCCGTGCAGCAGCAGGGTGTACGCCAGCAGCATCGAGCTCAGCCACACCGCGAGCATGCCCAGCAGGATCAGCGGCGCCAGCCAGGTCTGCGCCCGGTCCTGCGCGTGGTAGGTGCCGAACGGCGCTGCGGACAGCCGCAGCAGCGTCCGCAGCCCCCACCAGAGCCGGTACGCCAGCGCGGAGTACAGACCGCGCGGGACGACCAGGGTGCGCAGGATGCTGGCGATGGTGAGCAGCAGGATCAGCACGCCGGCCAGGGTGTGGATCAGCCTCATGACGCCATTGTGGCGGCCGGACGGGGGTGGCGGCGGCGCGGGCCCGGCGGGCGGCGCCGGAGCGCCGGGGCATTGACAGGGCGCGGTACCCGGTTGAATGCTAAGCAAGCGCTTAGTCAGCCACCCCGGACCCAGGAGCGAGCCCATGCCCGACACCCCCGCCGACCCGCCCGGCCTGGACCTCGCCCGGCTCCGCGCCCATCTCGACCGCGCGCTGCCCGGCACCGTCCAGGGGCCGCTGCGGGCCGAGTTGATCGAGGGCGGCCGCTCCAACCTCACCTACCGCCTCACCGACGGCACCTCCCGCTGGGTGCTGCGCCGCCCGCCGCTCGGGCACGTCCTCGCCACCGCGCACGACATGGGCCGCGAGCACCGGGTGATGACCGCCCTGCGCGACACCGGCGTCCCCGTCCCCGCCACCCTGCTGCTGGACCGGGGGACGGACGTGCTCGGCGCGCCCTGGTACCTGATGGAGCACGTCCCCGGGACGGCGCACCGCGACGCGGCCGCCCTCGGCGCCCTCGGGGAGCAGCGCGTCCACGCCCTCGGCCACCGCCTGGCCGACACCCTCGCCACCCTGCACCGGATCGACCCGGCCGCCGTCGGACTCGCCGACTTCGGCCGCCCCGAGGGCTACCTGGAGCGCCAGCTGCGCCGCTGGTCCACCCAGCTGGAGGCCTCCCGCAGCCGTGAACTGCCCGGCGTCGACCGCCTGCACGGCCTGCTCGCCGAACGGCTGCCCGCCTCCCCGGCGCCCGCCCTGGTCCACGGCGACTACCGGCTCGACAACGTGCTGGTGGACTCCTCGGACCGGTCCGGCGACACCATCACCGCCGTCCTGGACTGGGAGATGTCCACTCTGGGCGACCCGCTCACCGACGTCGGCCTGCTGGTGATGTACACCGAGCTCGCCGGCGTCGGCGGCGGCATCATCCCCTCCGCCGCCACCGCCCCCGGCTTCCCGGCCGCCGGGGAACTGGTCGCCCGGTACGCGGAGAACACCGGCCGCGACGCCGCCGACCTCCACTGGTACGTCGCCTTCGCGTCCTTCAAGCTCGCCGTGGTCGCCGAGGGCATCCACTACCGCTACCGGCAGGGCCGCACCCTGGGCACCGGCTTCGAACGGGCGGGCGAGATGGCGCCCGTCCTCGCCGAACACGGCCTCACCACCCTCGACGTCCTCAAGGAGCGCTGACCGATGGACTTCGCCCACGACGCCCGGACGCTCGAACTGCGCGAGCGGCTGCTGGCCTTCATGGACCAGCACGTTCATCCCGCCGAACCCGTCCTGGAGGCCCAGCTCGCCGATCCGGCCCGCGCCCCCTGGGCCGTTCCGCCGATCGTCGCCGACCTCCGGACCGAGGCGCGCGAACAGGGCCTCTGGAACCTTTTTCTGTCAAAGCAGCACAGCCTGTCAAACGGGCACGGCCTGCCCGGCGGCGAGGGCGCCGGCCTCACCAACCTCCAGTACGCGCCGCTCGCCGAGATCACCGGACGCAGCCCCCAGCTCGCGCCGCCCGCCCTCAACTGCGCCGCGCCCGACACCGGCAACATGGAACTCCTCGCCCAGTTCGGCACCGCCGAGCAGCGCGAGCGCTGGCTGCGCCCCCTCCTCGCCGCCGAGATCCGCTCCGCCTTCGCGATGACCGAGCCCGACGTCGCCTCCTCCGACGCCGCCAACATCGCCACCCGGATCCGGCGCGACGGGGAGACGTACGTCGTCGACGGGCGCAAGTGGTACATCACCGGGGCGATGAACCCGGAGTGCCGGATCCTCATCGTCATGGGCCTGACCGACCCCGCCGCCGAGCCGCACCGGCGGCAGAGCATGATCCTCGTCCCGCGCGACACCCCCGGCGTCACGGTGCGGCGCGGCATGAAGGTCTTCGGCTACGACGACGCCGACCACGGCGGCCACGCCGAGATCCACTTCGACGGCGTCAGGGTCCCCGCCGCCAACCTGATCGGCGAGGAGGGCTCCGGCTTCGCCATCGCCCAGGCCCGGCTCGGGCCCGGCCGGATCCACCACTGCATGCGGGCCATCGGCATCGCCGAGCGCGCCGTCGAGCTGATGTGCTGGCGCACCCTGGAGCGGGTCGCCTTCGGCCGTCCGCTCGCCGACCAGGGCGTCGTCCAGGACTGGATCGCCGAGTCCCGGGTGCGGATCGAGCAGCTGCGGCTGCTGGTGCTCAAGACCGCCTGGCTGATGGACACCGTCGGCAACCGCGGTGCGCACACCGAGATCCAGGCCATCAAGATCGCCACCCCGCGCACCGTCGAGTGGATCCTCGACAAGGCCGTCCAGGCGCACGGCGCCGCCGGGGTCAGCCAGGACACCCCGCTCGCCCAGCTCTGGGCCGGGAACCGCACGCTGCGCCTGGCCGACGGGCCGGACGAGGTGCACAAGCGCTCGCTCGCCCGGCGCGAGCTGCGGCGCCACCGGGAGGGGGCCGCGGAGGGGGGCCGGTAGGGAGGAGCTGGAAGGGGGCCGTGTGCCCGGAGCCGTACTGCCGAAGCCGCCCGGCTTCGGCGGTACTCGTCCTAGGCTGAACCGTTCCCGGATCCGACCGGGACAGCGCGAGGGGAGGGGCGATCATGGGTGAACTGGACGGCAGGACCGCACTGGTGACGGGCGGTTCGCGCGGGATCGGGCGCGCGGTCGCCCTGCGGCTCGCCGCCGAGGGGGCGCTGGTCGCGGTCCACTACGGCGGCAACGACGCGGCCGCCGCGGAGGCGGTGGCGCTGATCGCCGGGGCCGGCGGGCGGGCGTTCGCGGTGCGGGCCCGGTTCGGCGAGAGCGGCGCGGTGGACCGGTTGTTCGAGGGGCTCACCGCCGGGCTGGCGGAGCACGGCGCGGACGGCCTGGACATCCTGGTCAACAACGCGGGCATCCACTCGGTCAGTTCGATCGGGCAGCTCACCGAGGAGGAGTTCGAGCGGCTGCTGGCGGTCAACGTGAGCACGCCGGTCTTCGTGGTCCAGCGGGCGCTGCCGCTGCTGCGGGACGGCGGGCGGATCGTCAGCATCGGCTCGGCGGCCACCCGGATCGCGGCCGCCGGCCAGATCGGCTACACCGTCACCAAGGCGGCGCTGGCGGCCCTCGGCCCGTCGCTCGCCAACGAACTGGGCCGGCGTGGGATCACCGTGAACACGGTCGCCCCCGGGGTGGTGCGGACCGACATGATCGCCGGCTACACCTCGGCTCCCGAGGCGATGGCCGGACTCGAGTCGATCACCGCGCTCGGACGGATCGGCGAGCCGGAGGACATCGCGGACGTGGTGGGCTTCCTGGCCGGTCCGCAGGGGCGCTGGGTGACCGGCCAGACCATCGACGTCTCCGGCGGCACCTACCTCGGACCGATCACGGCCGGGTGATCCCCGCCGGCAAGGGCCACCGCTCCGCCGGACTCGGCCGGGCCCAGCGCCGTCGGTGCCGGCAGCGCCTCGCCGACCGCGCCGGCGCCGGTGACCGCCACGCCCTGGCCGGTGAAGCCGCCGGCCGGGCCGTCCGCCCCGGAGCTCCGGTCGGTGCTCACAGGCCGCCGCCGAGGGTGACGCCGCCGTCCACCACCAGGGTCTGGCCGGTGATCCAGGCGGCGTCCGAGGAGAGCAGGAAGGCGACCGCGCCCGCGACGTCCTCCGGCACTCCGAGCCGCCCGAGCGGGTACGCGGCGGCGACCTGTTCCTCCCGGCCCTCGTAGAGCGCCTCGGCGAACCGCGTCTTGACCACGGCGGGCGCGACGGCGTTGACCCGGATCCCCTGGCCGCCGAGTTCGGCGGCGAGTTCGGCGGTCAGCCGGATCAGCGCGGCCTTGCTCACCCCGTACAGGCCGATGCCGAGCGAGGCGCGGATGCCCGCGACGGATGCCACGTTGACCACCGAGCCGCCGTGCTCGCCCATCCAGGCGGCGTGGGCGCGGCGGGTCCAGGCGAGCGGGGCCAGCACGTTGACGGCCAGGATCTTGGCGGCGACGGCGTCGTCGGTGGCCAGCACCGGGCCGTGGACGGGGTTGATCCCGGTGTTGTTGACCAGGTGGTCGAGCCGTCCGAAGGCCTCCATCGTGCGGGCGACGGCCTCCTCCTGGTGGGCCGGGTCGTCGGCCTTGCCGGCGATGCCGATCGCGACGTCGGGCCCGCCCAGGTCGCGGACGGCCTCGGCGAGCGGTTCGGGGGTGCGGGCGGTCAGGCAGACCTTCGCCCCCCGGGCGACCAGCTCGCGCGCGATCCCGAGGCCGATGCCCCGGCTGGATCCGGTGACGACGGCCACCTGGCCCTTGAAGGAGTGCACCACGGAGGGTCCTTTCGCACGCGTTCGACGGAGTCGACGGAGTCGGCGGTTCGGCGAGGGGTGGGGCGCGGGCCGGGCCCGGTGGCCTGGCGTGACTAAGCGCTTGCTCAGCATGCGGTCGGTGCGGGACGCTGTCAACAGTCCGCCGGGGCGTCCGGCCGGAACGTCTGTACGAGTCTTCTGCGAGGATGACGCCATGACGAGCACGCCCATCGCCGACCTCTGGCCCGCCCTGCCCGGCGGCCCCGACGCCCGCCCCGAGGCGGCCTACCGGCTGATCCAGGCGGCCGTCGAATCGTTCGCCGAGCGCGGCTTCCACGCCACCACCACCCGGGACATCGCCACCGCCGCCGGGATGAGCCCGGCCGCGCTGTACATCCACTACCCGTCGAAGGCCGCCCTGCTGGCCGAGATCAGCCGGGCCGGGCACGCGGCCACGCTGGCGCTGGTCCGGGCGGCGGCGGCCGGCGAGGGGGGCCCGGTGGCACGGATGCGGCGGCTGGTGGAGGAGTTCACGGCCTGGCACGCCCGGGCGCGGACGGTCGGCCGGGTGGTCAACTACGAACTGCACGCGCTGCCCGAGGACGCCTACGCGGTGGTCGCGGCGCTCCGGCTGGACATCGAGCGCGAGGTCAGCGCGATCATCGGGGCGGGCGTCGAGGCCGGGGTCTTCCAGGTCGCCGAGGTGCGGACGGCGGCCCGCGCCGTCACCTCGCTGGGCATCGACGTCTCCCGCTGGTACACCGACCGCAGCAGCGAGACACCGGAGGAACTCGGCCGCCGGTACGGCGAGTTGGTGCTGCGGATGCTGGGCGCCCGGGTGGCCTGAGCGGCGGCGCGGGCAGATCGTGGCACCGCGTCGGGTGCGATCGGCCAGGGCGGTGGCCTGCCCTGTCTTCCCGGCCGCCTCCTGAACCGCCGTCACGGGGCCGGGCCGGTCCCTGCCGGATCCGTGCTCCGCCCCCGGCCTCTCGGATCCGGCCCGCGGTGCCGCTGAGCTGCTGTGGCACGATTCCTGAGGGCCGACATCCGTGCGGCCGCCGCACCACCGAGGAAGGGGACCGCCGTGCCCGAGACCACCCGAGACGCCCAGCCCGCCACCGACCTGTCGGAGGCGGTCCGGCCCGCCGACCGGGGCGACACCGCCGCGCCCGCCGCCGTCGCCCCGGTCGGCGGGCCCGCCTTCCGCCCGGCGACCCTGGCCGATGTGCCCGCCCTGGTCGAACTCGTCGAGTCCGCCTACCGGGGCGACGCCAGCCGGGCCGGCTGGACCACCGAGGCCGACCTGCTGGAGGGGCAGCGGACCGACGCCGAGGGCGTCACCGCCGCGATCACCCACCCGGACGGCGTCGTCCTGATCGCCGAGCAGGATGGTGAACTGCTGGCCTGCTGCCAGCTGGAACGCCGGGGCGAGCGCGCCTACTTCGGCATGTTCTCGGTGCGCCCCGGCCGCCAGGGCGGCGGCCTCGGCCGGGCCGTTCTCACGGAGGCCGAGCGGGTCGCGGGGGAGTGGGGCGCAGCCGAGCTGGAGATGACGGTGATCGAGCAGCGGTCCGACCTGATCGCCTGGTACGAGCGCCGGGGCTTCCACCGCACCGGTGTCCACACCCCGTTCCCGTACGGCGACGAGCGCTTCGGCATCCCGCTCCGGCCCGACCTGCGGTTCGAGACGCTGACCAAGTCCGTGGCCGGGCGCTGAGGGGCCGCGGACCGGCCCGCTCCCGGCCGCCCCGGCCCGGGGCGGCCGGGTCCTGGGCCGTCCTCCCGCCGCCCGCCGGCCCGACGCGGGCGGCCAAATTCCGTTGCCCGCCGCCGGGCGTGCGGCGGATGATCCTCTGATGTCCGATATCGCATCCCAGCCCCCCGCCCTGCTGCCCTACCCCAAGATTCCCGCCGGCGGACGGCTCGGCGGCTTCGCGGTCCGGGAATGGGTCGCCGCCGAGAAGGTGCACGGAGCGCACTTCGCCGTTGTCTGCGATCGCTCCGGAGTCCGTCCGGCCAAACGGCGCGAGCTGCTGGGCGACGAACTGCTCGACGGTTTCTTCGGCGTCAGCAGGATCTGGCCCGCGCTGGCCGTGGCCGCGGCCCGCTTCGCCGCGGTACTGCGCACGGCCCGGGGCGGGGCACCTGGCGAACCCGGCGGCGCGACGGACGCGGACGGCGACGACGCGGTGGTGACCATCTACGGCGAACTGGCCGGCGGCCGTTACCCGCACCCGGACGTTCCCGCGGAGCCCGGAAGCGAGCCGGTGCAGACCGGGGTGTGGTACGCGCCGGGCCTGCACTGGCTGCTCTTCGACGCCCATGTCGCCACCGCCTCCGGCGACCGCCGCTGGATCTCCGACCGTTCCCTTCGCCGAGCCGCCGCGGCGGGGCTCACCTGCGTGCCCGCACTCGGGCACGGTCCGCTGAACACGCTGCAGCAGCTGCCGAGCACATTCCGCACCAAGGTCCCCGCCGCCCTCGGACTGCCCGAACTGGACGACAACCTCGCCGAAGGCTACGTCCTCAAGCCGGCCGGGGAGTGGCACGAGACCGACACCCCGGAGGCCGAAAACCGCCCGGTCGCCAAGGTGAAGCAACCCGCGTTCGCGGAGGACGCGCGCTACAACGGCGCACGGCCCTACCTGCCACCGCCGCACGGTGTGACCGGGGTGCCCGCCTGGCTCCTGATCGAAGCCACGGCCCTGCTCACCCCGGCCCGCGCCGCCGCGGCGGTCAGCAAACTCGGCCCCTCCACCCCCGCGGCCGTGGTGGCCGCCGAAATCGCCCAGGACGCCAGGGAGGAGATCGCCTCGGCCATCGGGGGCCTGGAGGAGGCGCCCGCCCGGTCCCTGGAACAGGCACTGCTCCCGGGCGCCCGCACCCTCGCCCTGCTGGACGCCGCCGACCGCCGCACGGGCGGTGAGCGCCGCGGACAGCACCGCCAACGGGGTGGCGGCAGCGTTGACGAACCGTCACGACCTGCACGTTCGGATGATCGTGCGGGGAATGGCGGCGATCCCCCGCGCCCACCGACGAGTTCGCCCGAACCCCCGACCAGCACTCGGACACTTGTGCGGACTGATCCACTCCTGTGTGGTCATGATGGACCGTCAAAGTCCTGACCTGCGGCAATACGCAGATGTCATACCTTGTTAACGATTGGTCTAGGCCAATATGAGAGGCTGACGGCAGAACGGCCACGTCCCGTCCCAGCCCAGGGGGCTATCTCCGCATGCCCGTACTCCATGGCACCGCCATGCCCGCATCCGACACCGGTCCGCGCCGGATACCCGCGGACCCGTCCCTGCGACTGCCCAGTCCGCCCGACGACGAGGAGCTCTACTGGTACTTCGGCCCGCAGCGCCGCTGGGTGCTGCTCTGCGCCACCCTCTCCTACGCCGGAGCCACCGCCACGCTCGGCCTGTTCGCGCTCAGCCGCCCGCTGCTCTGGCCGTTCCTGCTGCTGACCGTGCTCAACGCCGTCACCTGGCTGCTCTCCCTCACCGACGGCCAGCGCTCGCGCCGCTTCACCCGTGACTCGCACGACCTGCTGCTGGGCGCCTGGCGGCCCGCCCGGTGCCCCGGTGTCGACGTGCTGCTGCCGACCGCCGGCGAACCGCTCGCCGTCCTCGACAACGCCTACCGCCACACCGCCGCCGTCCGCTGGCCCGGCCGGCTGACCGTCCTGGTGCTCGACGACGCGGACCGCCCCGAGGTGCGCGAACTCGCCGAGTCGTACGGCTTCCAGTACCGAGCCCGTCCCGACCGCGGCCGGTTCAAGAAGGCCGGCAACCTCAACCACGGCCTCGCCGAGGGCAACGGCGACATCATCGCCGTCCTCGACGCCGACTTCTGCCCGCGCCCCGACTTCCTGCACCACCTGGTGCCCTACCTCGACAACCCCGAGGTCGGCATCGTGCAGAGCCCGCAGTGCTTCGACACCGACCCCGACATGTCGTGGCTGGAGCGGGCCGCCGGCGCCACCCAGGAGATCTTCTACCGCTGGATCCAGCCCTCCCGGGACGCCCAGGACGGCACCGTCTGCTGCGGCACCAACGCGCTCTACCGGCGTGCCGCCCTGGAACGGGTCGGCGGCTTCGCGGAGATCGACCACAGCGAGGACCTCTACACCGGCCTCTCGCTGGCCCGTGCCGGCTGGACCACCCGCTACGTCCCCGCGCTGGTCGCCAAGGGAATGTCGCCGACCGGACTGCCCGCCTTCATCAGCCAGCAGTACCGCTGGTGCCTCGGCTCGCTCGCGCTGGTCCGTGACCCGGGCTTCCGCCGCGGCCCGCTCTCCCGCTCCGCCCGGCTCTGCTTCTGGAACGGCATCCTCGGCTACCTCACCAGCGCGGTGAACGTCTTCGCCATCCCGCTGCCGGCGCTGATCATGCTGTTCTTCGCCCCCTCCGAGATCGAGCCCTGGCAGGTCCTGCCGTTCCTGCCGCCGATCTGGGTCGCGCTGGTGCTGCTGCCCGCGATGTCCCGCACCCGGTGGCGATTCGAGGTCACCCGGGTCCAACTCCTCGGCGGGCTCTGCCACGTGGTCGCCATCGCGCACGCGCTGCGCCGCCGCAGCGCCGACTGGGTGCCCACCGGCGCGGTGTCGGGCGGCAGTTCACTGGCCCGGGCGGTCGCCCGGATCGGCGTCGGCTGGCTCGGCTTCGTCATCCTCGCCGGGATCGCAGGTCTCGCCCGGGCCGTCGCGCTGCGCGGCTGGCAGCCGTACTGGGCGCTGATCGCACTGCTCTCGCTGACCGCCTACACCATGATCCCGCTCATCCGGTCCCTGTGGCCCCTGCTGCGCGGTGGCGACGGAGCCGCCGTGGCCGAGGTCGCCCCGCCCGTCCGGCGCAGCTCCGACCTGCGCTTCGGCCGGGCGGAGGCGGTGGCCGTCACCGCCGTGCTGCTGCTCTGCGGGCTGCTGGCGTCCGGCTGGGCCGACCCCCTGATGTTCTGACCGGCCCTCGCCCTCCGGTTCCTCCCGCTTCACCTTCCCTCTGCTCCACCCTCCCTCTGCTCCACCTTCCTTGCGCGTCGCCCCACCGGCGCGGACCCGCCGCCCGGCCGCCCCATCGGCCCGGCAGCCCCGACCACCGCTGCCAGCCCTGCAAGGAGCACCGCCGTGTCAACGGCCGTACCACCGTCGAGCGCCGAGCCGTCGAGCGCCGAGCCGTCGAACCCACCGCAGTCGGCGGACGCCGTCCTGCCGGACGTCGTGCTGTCGACCGCCGTCCTGTCGAGCGCCGCCCCGTCGGGTGACGTGTTACCGGACACCGTGCGCATCGACCGCGCACCCGACCCCGGCCACCGGACCGCCCTGGCGGCGCCACCGGCCGAGGAACCACGCAAGCGGGCGGCCTTCCGCCCCGACATCGAGGGCGTGCGCGGCATCGCCGTGCTGTCCGTCCTCGCCTTCCACGCCTCCGTCCCCGCCTTCACCGGCGGCTACGTCGGCGTCGACATCTTCTTCGTCATCTCCGGCTTTCTCATCACCGGGCTGCTGCTCGGCCGGCCCATCGGCCTCTGGGACTTCGCCGCGCGCCGAGCCCGCCGCATCCTGCCCGCCGCCGCCGTCGTCCTGGTCGCCACCGCGCTCGCCGGCGGCGCCCTGCTCGACCCGCTGCGCGGCACCGACCTCGCCCGCGACCTGATCGCCGCCGCCGGGCAGTTCGCCAACTGGCGGTTCGTCGGCCAGCAGACCGACTACCTCGCCGCCGAACGCGACCCCAGCCCACTCCAGCACTTCTGGTCGCTCGGCGTGGAGAACCAGTTCTACCTGCTCTGGGGCGTCCTGTTGCTCGGCCTGGTCCGCTACCTCCGGGGCCGCCGCCGCACCACCGCGATCACCCTCGCGACCGTCGCCATCGGCGCCGTCTCGCTGCTGCTCTGCATCCGCTGGACGGCCGGCTCGGCGCCACTGGGCTACTTCTCCACCGCCAGCCGCCTCTGGGAGTTCGCGGCCGGCGCCTGCGCCGCCCTGCTCGGCTCCGCCCTCGCCGCCCGGCTGTCGAACGGCGGCCGCGCCGCGGGCCCGGCCGACCGGGCACTGCGGTTGCTCGGCTGGGGCGGCGCGGCGGCGGTCGTCGTCGCGGTCTTCCACTACGACCGCAACACGCCCTTCCCCGGCAGCGCCGCCCTGCTGCCGGTGCTCGGCACCGCCGCCGTCCTGCTCGCCGGCCCGGCGCACCGCGCACTCGGTGCCACCGACGTCGGCCGGCTGCTCTCCGTCCGCCCGCTGCGCGCCGCCGGCCGGCTCTCCTACGCCTGGTACCTGTGGCACTGGCCGGTGCTGACCATCGCCCAGGCCAGGTACGGCAGCCTGCCGTGGACCACCCTGGTCGCGCTCACCGCCGCCAGCGCCCTGCCGGCCTGGCTCACCATGCGGCTGGTGGAGCAGCCGCTGCGCTACGGCAGCAGCCCGGCGCCGCGCCGGGGCCTCGCCGTCGGTGCCAGCGCACTGGTCATCCCGCTGATCGCCGGGCTGACCCTGGGCGGCGGCACCGTCCGGGCCCTGGGCACGGCCGAGGCGTCCACCGTCGCCCCGGCCGGTGCGGTGGAGGGCCCCGACCTGCTCGCCCCCGGCGTCCGGGTGCTCAGCCTGACGCCCTCGCTGGCCCGGGCCCGGGAGGACTTCCCGCCCGGCAGGGGCTGCGAGATCGCGCTCGGCGCCGACAGCAGCCCGCGCTGCCTGTTCGGCACCGAGGACAGCCCGGACCGGATCGTCCTGATCGGCGACTCGCACGCGGGCCAGTGGATCTCGGGCGCGCTCGCCCTGGCCGAGCAGCGGCACTGGGCGCTGGAGGTGCTGGTCAAGCCCGGCTGCCCGCTGGCCACCCTGACCGTGCGCAACAACGTCCTCGGCCGCACCTTCGACGAGTGCGACCGCTGGCGCGAGAACACCTTCACCCGGCTGGCCACCGGGCCCAAGCCGCGGCTGATCCTGATGGCCGGCCTCAACCGGTACGGCAGCCAGGAGGAGCGCGCCACCGGCTGGACCCGCACCCTGGACCGCCTCACCGCCACCGGCGCCCCACTCGCCTACCTGGGCGACACGCCGATGCCCGGCAAGGACATCCCGACCTGCCTCGCCGCCTCGGACGGGCGTTCGGACGCCTGCTTCTTCCCGCGCGAGACGGCCTTCGAGCGTGACCCGCTGATCGACGGCGGACTCGCCGAGCGCTACCGGGTCCGGGTGCTGGACCTCGGCCCGCTGCTCTGCCCGGGCACCGGCCCGGACTGCCCCGCGGTGCTGGAGGGCGTGGTGCTCTACCGCGACACCGGGCACATCACCGACACGCTGGCCCGGGTGCTGGCGCCCCGGCTGGACCGGGGGCTGCTGCCGGCCGGGTGAGCCGCGCCGCGCCGCGCCGACCGGCCGACGGCGGCCCGTCCCCGAACCCCGGGGGCGGGCCGCCGTCCGTTCGGGCCCCACGGGCGTCGCGGGCGCCCCCGAACCCGTCGGCACTCGGCCCCGGGCGGGCCCGCGCGGCCGGTGGCCGCCGCGCTCAGCCGTAGACGCTGTGGCAGAGCCGGGACTGCTCCGAGCCGGGCTTCCATCGGCCGAGGCGCTCCGCCTGGTCGCAGACCGTGCCCGCCCCCGAGCCCGCACCCGCGCCCTGGCCGCCGCCCGGCTTGCCGGCACCCGCACCGTTCGCCGGGGCAGCCGGGGCCGCCGGGGCCGCCGAGGCCGCGGGGGTGGGCGCGGACGCACCGGCGGCGCCGGTGCCGTGGGACGGCGACGGGTGGGGCGTCCGGCCCGGCTTCGGCCGGGCGCTCGCGGAGCGGTCCGGTCCGGAGGGCGTGGCGTTCGACGCCGGGGCGGCCGGTGCCGCCCCGAGGTCGGCCGTTCCGGCGCCGAGCGAGGTCGGGGCGTTCTCCGGCGAGGGTGACGGTGTGGCGGACACCAGCCGCGGCGACACCGGCAGCAGCGCGGGCGCCGCGGACCCGGACGGCGAGGGCGAGGCCTCCGGGACCGGCACCGCCCCGGACAGTTCCTCGTCCGATCCCGGTCCGCACATCACCAGCACGGTCGCCATCACCGCGAGGGTTCCGATGGCCGACGCGCCCCACACCCGGCGCGAGCGCCGGGGCGGTGCGGGCGGGCGCGGCGTGGGTGGCGGCACCGCGGATGCCCCCAGCGGCGGGGGCTGCCACGCCTGTTGCGGCCACTGCCATTGCTGTGCGTGCGTCGGTTGCCCGCTCATCGTCTTGTCCTCCTGCCGCCGAACCCCCCACCGAACCGTGTGCAGTGCTCAACGAGCGTTCCGCCGTCGGGATATGACCCGGAAGAGGGTTCTCCGAGGCCCGCCCGGTCGGCCGTACGCTGCCTGCCGTACCCCGGGTGCGGAGCCCGGGAGCCGACCACATGCTGAGGACATGGAAACCAACAGCACGACGAAGCCCCTGGTCGAGGTGGCCGAGTTCCGTACCGACAGCCGCTACCGCCTGGTGTACTTCGAGGGCCACGGCTGGGAACCCCTGGCGCCGGAGGAGTTCGAGCCCCGGATCCGGCAGCTCTTCCCGGATCTCGACGCGCACGACCCCGTCCGGGTCCACTGGGCCGACCGTCCCTGGGAGTGGCCCGCCTGGCACCCCGGCGAGGCCTGAGCGCTCCGGCCGGGCGCCGGCGGCGCGGGCCCTTCGGCGGGCGCTTGCCCACCTGCGACCGGGTCCTCCTTCCGGGCGACCCGGACCGGCGGTCACCTGGGGGAGAATCGTCCCGACCGCCCGTACCGCGCCCCGGAGGAACCGTGAACCAGCTCGCGAGCACCGCCGGTTACGGGGAGGAGGCCGAGCGGCTCGCCGTGCAGTACGAGAGCGTGACGTTCGCCGAGGTCCACCGAGAGGTGCTGCACCTCGTCCCCGAGCCGCCGAGCGCCGTTCTGGACATCGGTGCCGGCACCGGGCGGGACGCGGCCGCGCTCGCCGGGCTCGGCCACCGGGTCGTCGCCGCCGAACCCACGGCGGAACTGCGCGGTATCGGCCACCGCCTCCACGCCGGACGCGGCATCCGCTGGGTGGACGACGCGCTGCCCTCGCTGCCCGTCCTCGGCGGCGGGCGCGAGCGCTTCGACCTGATCCTGCTGACCGCCGTCTGGATGCATCTGGCCGACCGGGAGCGGCCGTTGGCGATGGACGCGATCGCCGGGCTGCTCGCTCCGGCCGGGCGCGTCCTGCTTTCCCTGCGGCACGGGCCCGTTCCGGCCGGGCGCCGGATGTTCGACGTCCCGGCGGACGAGACGGTGGCGCTGGCCCGGGCCCGCGGGCTGGAGCTGCTGCACCGTGCGGAGCGCGGGGACCTGCACGGCCGGGCCGGTGTGCGGTGGAGCATGCTCGCGTTCCAGCGGGCGAGCGGGGCGAGCGGGGCGAGTGGGGCGAGTGGGGCGAGTGGGGTGCGGCGGGCCGATCCGTCGGCGTCGCGCTGAGTTCCCGCGGCCCGGGCCGGCAACCGGACGGCCCGGCGGCCGCGTCCTCGTCCGCGAGGCTCGCGCCCGGTGCCGTATGGAAGCGAACCGGCCAGATACCGCAAGGAATTCGCCATCGACGCGAATCGCACCCCCAATGGTCATGGACGGTTTTCGGAGCCGTGGCTTCCGGTTCGATCGCCATCCCTAGCGTGCGGGCATGACACAGAGTCACCACCCCAGCCCCGTCGGCGCGCACGCCGAGCTCCCCCCGGTCCACCTCGGGCACCAGCCCGTCCGCCGGGCCACCGGCCGGACGGCCCGTCGGACCTCCGCCCTGGTCGCCGCCGTGGCCGCGGTCGCCGCCCTCGGCCTCACCACCGTCGCGCTGAGTGCGCCGGCCGCGGTGTCCGCGACGACCGCGGCGGCCGCGCAGGCCCCCGGCGAGGTCGTCGTCTCCGAGGACTTCTCCGGCTCCGGCCTCCCGGCCGGCTGGAACGCCGTCGAGGGTGACTGGAAGGTGGAGAACGGCCGACTGGTCGGCAGCTCCGCCAACTCCGGCCAGCAGAGCCGGATCACCTTCGGCCGCCACCTGGACGACTTCCGCTTCGAGGCCACCGCCCGCTTCGAGAGCGTCCAGGACACCGCCCGCTGGACGGCGCTCGGCCTGGACGTCCCGGCGAGCGGATCGACCCCCTGGTCGATCGCCACCATGCGCACCGGCACCACGGCCGCCAACGGCCTGGAGTTCGCGCAGCGGACCACCGGCAACGCCTGGAACGTCACCAACACCGGCTCCGCCCCGTCCACCGCGGGCACCGGCCGCGATGTGCGGATCGCCGTCGAGGTGCACGGCACCAGCGCCCGCTGGATCTTCGAGGGCAAGGAGGTGCTGCGCACCACCCAGGTCGCCCGCAGCGCGGACGGCGGCCAGGCGCTGGTGGTGAACGGCGCGAAGGTGTCGTTCGACGACATCAGGGTCACCGCGCTCGCGCCCGGCGCCTGGATACGCCCGGCGGGCTCGCCGCTGACGGTGTTCGCCCACCGCGGCGCCTCCTCGGCCGCCCCGGAGAACACCCTGGTCTCGGACGAGATCGCCCGGCGTGGCGGCGCGGAGTGGATCGAGAACGACGTCCAGCCCAGCAAGGACGGCGTGCCGTACGTGCTGCACGACGACACCGTCGACCGCACCACCAACGGCAAGGGCCGGATCCGCGATCTGACGGCCGCGCAGATCGACGCGCTGGACGCGGGCTCCTGGTTCGGTCCGGCGTACACGGGCACCCGGGTCCCGACCCTGGCCGCCCAGCTCGACGACCTGCGCACCCGTGGCGGCAACCTGCTGCTGGAGATCAAGGGCCAGCACAGCCGCGACGAGGTGGCCCGGATCGTCAAGGAGGTGCGCGACCACGGCATGACCGGCCGTGTCTTCGTCCAGAGCTTCGAGGTGGACGCGCTGCGCTACACCCGCGAGCTGGCACCGGAGCTGCCGCTCGGCCTGCTCCGCGGTGACCTGGACGCCGACCCGGTGGCGATCTCCAAGGAGCTGGGGCTGGCCGCCTACAACCCGTCGGACGGCGGTCTGTCGGCGCGCGCCGGCGTGGTGAAGGACCTGCACGCCGCCGGGGTCGCGGTGAACGTCTGGACGGTCGACGCGGCCGCCCGCTGGAAGGCGCTGGAGGCCGCCGGGGTGGACGGCGTCATCACCAACCGCCCGGCCGAGCTGTCCGGTTGGAACTCCGCCTGGCTGCAGGGCGGCGCCGTGGCGCCGCCGGCCGCGCCGAAGGTGGAGATCACCTCGCCGGTGGCCGGTGCCACTCTGGACCGTGCCCAGCAGCCGGTCACCGCCGTGCAGGCGACCGGTGCGGAGACGGTCCGGCTGACCCTGGACGGCAAGGAGATCCCGGCGGGCGCCCCGCTGGACACCGCCACCCTGGCCCTGGGCAAGCACACCCTGCGCGCCGAGGCCACCGGCCCCGGCGGCAGCGCCCAGGCCACCGCGGAGTTCACCGTCGCCGCCACGCCGACCGGCCTGGCCTCGCTGATCCTCACCTCGGGCGCGGACCGCAACGCGGTGGCCACGCTGACCGTGATGCTCGGTCAGGGCCAGTACCAGCCGCTGGCGAACTGGGCCGAGAACCAGGCCGGCCGGACCGTTCCGGCCGACCGGGCGCAGCTGATCGCGGCCGACGCCCGGGCCCTCGGCCGGAGCTGATCCGCCGATCGTCCGACCCCCTGTGCGACGGGCTCCCGTGCCACCCGGCACGGGAGCCCGTCGCGCGCGTGCGATCCATCAGGTTGTCTGAGGAGTTAGGTGGCCCTTAGGGTGCCGGTGGAACCGTTGAGCGCGGGCCTGGGGTCACACATGTCAGACAAGCGGACAGGTGTGCCCCGGTGCGGCGCCGACGGATCCGGCCATGACCGGTGACCCATGACCCGTGACTCATGCCCCGTGACCACGACCTGCGATCCACGGCTCATGACCACGCTCCCCGGCCGGAGAGCCAAGGCCCGGGGGCAATTCCCGGACCCGGACCCGGACCCGGACCCAAGACACCAGACCCAAGCGCCAGAGAAGGGCACGCCCGTGAAGAAGGGCCAACTGGGGTTCCTGACCTCGACCCATGCCGTGAACGACCTCTACCAGGGTTTCGTCCCGGCACTCCTGCCGTACCTCGCCTCCGAGCGTCACTACAGCTACGCCGCCACCACCGGTATCACCCTGGCGGCCACCGGGCTGTCGAGCGTGGTGCAGCCGGTGTTCGGCGTGGTCGCCGACCGGCGGTACCGGGGGTGGCTGATCCCGGCGGGCTTCCTGGTCGCGGCGGCCGGGATCGCGCTCGCGGGGGTGAGCGGCAGCTATCCGCTGACCTGGCTCGCGGTGGCGCTCTCCGGCATCGGGGTGGCGGCGTACCACCCGCCGGCGACCAGCGCGGCCCGTGCGGCGGGCGGCAGTTCGCAGCAGGCGATGAGCTGGTTCTCGGTGGGCGGCACGGTGGGCGGGTCGCTGGCGCCGCCGCTGGTCACGCTGGTCGTGGGGGCCACCGGGCTGTCGGGCGCGTGGCTGCTCGCGACGCCCGCCGCGGTGATGGCGGCGCTCTGGGCGCTCAGCGGCCCGTGGATGCGGCTGCGCGGGTACGAGCCCGCCCGGCCGCTGGTGCGGGCCGGCGGGGCCGGGGGACGGCAGGCGGTGCACCGGGACGACTGGCGGGCGTTCGGGCGGCTCGCCGCCACCACCGTCGGCTGGTCGGTGCCGTATGTGACGACGACGTCCTTCCTCTCCCTCTACATCAGCCGCGACCTGGGCGGCTCGGGCGCGGTCGCGGCGCTGGCGCTCACCGCCTTCACCGCGGCGGGCGCGGTCGGCACCCTCCTGGGCGGCTGGCTGGGTGACCGGTGGGGGCGGCTGGTGCCGGTGCGGATCGGGTACCTGGCGGCGCTGCCCGCGCTGGGCGCGCTGATCCTGGCACCCGGTGCGGGGGTGGCGCTGGTGTGCGCGCTGCTGTTCGGGCTGGCGATGTTCCTGCCGTTCGCGCCGCAGGTGACGCTGGCCCAGGACTATCTGCCGAACCGGCCCGGTACGGCGAGCGGGGTGACGCTGGGGCTGGCGATGTCGGTGGGCGGGCTGCTCTCTCCGCTGTTCGGGATGCTGGCCGACGCCCGGGGGCTGACGGTGACGCTGACCGGGATGCTCGCCGTCCTGGCCGTCGGCTGCGTCCTCGCGCTGCGGCTGCGGGACCGGGATCTCTCGGCGGAGGCGGTCGGCGCCGTCCCCGAGGACGGGCGCGAGCCGCTGGCCGGCAGCGCGGTCTCCGACGGCTGAGTCCGGCGGCTGAGTCACGGGGCCGAGTCCGGCGGGCGGTGCCGGGCACCGCCGGCGGCGCCGGCCGGCCGGGGGAGAACGGGCCCTGAGCTGTTCGGACATGGAATGGAACACCCGTGCCGGGCAGCGGAATCGACTGGAACGATTCCCCGCGCCGCGCGCCTGGCGGGAATTGTCGGACACGCCCTACGATTCGCCGTCATGAACCAGAGCATCAGCGTGGGCGGTCACCGGATATCCGTGGCCGAGGCCGCCAAGTGGGTCCGCGCCTACTTCGACGAGCAGGCGAACACCGCCGCGGCCGCGGCCAAGGGCGGCAAGCCCTTCGCCTACCCCGTGTACGACCGGATGGACACCGGCAGCGGGCCGGACGAACTCAACGACGGTGACCTGCTCGCCCCGCTGCTCCTCAATGTGGCGCCGAGCATCGCGGCCGTCTTCAACCTGCGGGCCGTCCGCCCGGAGCTGGAGGCGGCCCTGGCCCGCATCCCCCGGGACCTCACCCTCCAGGAGGCGGTGGCCCGGGGCGCCCACCGCGAGCTGATCGAACCACTGGTCGGCGTGCTGGACCGGGCCGCAGGGGTGCGCGGAGTCCAGGGCACGATCCTGATGAAGATCCTGCACCGCAAGCGCCCGCTGTTCCTCCCGCTCTACGACACCCAGGTCTACGCCTGCTACTGCGGCGCCGCCGAGGAGTTCCCGATCAAGCCCGAAACCGGGCGCGGCTGGGCCGAGTTCTTCTGCCGGCTGGCCGAGGCCATGGCCCACGACCTCGACCGCCAGACCGGGCAGTGGGCGGTGCTCGCGGCGGCCGCCCCGGCCGACGTGTCACCGCTGCGCGTCCTCGACGTGGTCGCCTGGCACCTCGGCAAGCCGGAGTAGCGGGGCCCCACCGTCTCCGTGTGCGCCCCGGCCGGGTCGGCGGCCGGGGCCGTCTGCGAGAGTGCGGGCATGAAACTTCGCTGCGCCGTTCTCGACGACTTCCAGGGTGTCGCCACGAGCATCGTCGACTGGTCACCGGTCGCCGACCGGGTGGCGGTGACCGCCTTCCGTGAGCACTTCGGCTCGGAGGACGAACTGGCCGAGGCCGTCGCCGACTTCGACATCATCGTCACCCTGCGCGAGCGGGTGGCGTTCCCCGCCTCGCTGTTCGCCAGGCTGCCCCGGCTCAGGCTGCTCGTCGCCTCGGGCATGCGGAACTCGGTGATCGACCACGCGGCCGCCCGCGAGCACGGGGTGACGGTCTGCGGCACCGCCAGCTCCGCGACCCCGCCGGTGGAGCTGACCTGGGCGCTGCTGCTCGGCCTCGCCCGGGGCATCGTGCCGGAGAGCACGGCGCTGCGCGCCGGCGGCCCCTGGCAGAGCACCGTCGGCGCCGACCTGGCCGGGCGGCAGCTGGGGCTGCTCGGCCTCGGGAAGATCGGCAGCCTGGTCGCCCGGGTCGGCCTCGCCTTCGGCATGGAGGTGGTCGCCTGGAGCCAGAACCTCACCGGCGAACGGGCCGCCGAGGTCGGTGTGCTCAAGGCCGCGTCCAAGGAGGAGTTGCTCGGCGGCAGCGACTTCGTCTCCGTGCACCTCGCCCTGGGCGAGCGCACCCGGGGCCTGGTCGGCGCGGCCGAACTCGCCCTGATGAAGCCCGAGGCCTATCTGGTCAACACCTCCCGCGCGGCCATCGTCGACCAGGACGCCCTGCTCGCCGCCCTCACCGAGGGCCGGATCGCGGGCGCGGCCGTGGACGTCTTCGACATCGAGCCGCTCCCCGCCGACCACCCGCTGCGCACCGCACCGCGCCTGCTGGCGACCCCGCACCTCGGCTATGTCTCGCGGGACAACTACCGGACGTACTACGGTCAGGCGGTCGAGTCCATCGCGGCGTTCCTGGCCGGCGCGCCGATCCGCCGACTGGGCTGACACGCCGGAAGGTGCGCCGTCCGGGGCAACGGCCCCCGCATACTGGCCGCGTGACGAGCCGAGACGGGGTGCGCGGGGCGGGCGGCGGACTGCCGGGCCGCCGGGGACTGCTGCTGGCGGGCGCCTCCGCCGTGCTGCTCGGCTCGGCCGGCTGTTCGAGTAGTGGCGTCAGGCGGGAGACAGCAACGGCGAGTTCGGCCGGGCAACCGGCGCAGTCAGGGCAACCAGGACAGCCAGGGCAGACCGGTCCGGCCGGCACCACCCCGGAGGCGACGGCCGCGCCCTCGGCCCCGACCGGTACCCCCACCGCACTGCCCCGGCCGCAGCCCTGGCAGCCCGGCCCGTCCGACGTGCAGCCGGACGTCAAGCGCCGGGCCGTCGAACTGGTCACCGCCATCGGCTCCTGGCCGGCCGGCGGCCAGGGGGCGGACGCGGCGAAGGCACGGGTGGCGGCGCTGGGGCTGCCCCCTGGCCTGGTGGACCAGGCCGGCCCGCTCGCCCCGGCGGCCGACGAGGCCGCGCTGGAGGTGATCGTCGCCCAGTACGGCGGCATCCTCGCCGGCTCCGCGAGCGTGCTGGTGGTCTGCCGGCAGTGGACCCGAGGGCCGGACGGCTCCGTCGTGGAGGGCGGGACCACCGTCGACGTCCGGCTGAGCCGCGCACAGCCCCGCTGGACCGTCACCGACCTGCTCCCGGGCGATCCGGGGGCCCCCGCCGCCGCGCCCTCGCCCGCCGTCGGCCAGGTGCTGGCCCAGCCGAGGATCCAGCTGCCGCCCGAGGCCGCCGCCGACCTGCGCAGCGGCACCGTGCACGACAGCGTGCCGCGGGCGATGCTCCAGCTGGCGGGCGGCTACCAGCTGTACGTCAGCGTGGTGCGGTCCGGCCACCCGCTGGACGTGTTCGGCACCACCCGGCCCAGTGACCACCCGCGCGGGCGGGCCTTCGACGTCTGGCGGATCGACGGCCGGGCGGTGGTCGATCCGGCGACCCCGCGTCAGCTGATCGAGTCCTTCATGCGGGACGCGGCGGCGGCCGGCTCCTACAACGTGGGCGGTCCGATCGCGCTGTCGGGCGGTACCGGCAACCAGTTCTTCACCGACGACACCCACCACGACCATGTGCACATCGGGTTCACGTCCTGACAGCGGCCGTGACGTGAGCGGCCCGCCGCCGGGGCGACGGGCCGCTCACAGGACTCACGGGACGGCTCAGCCGACCGAGACGGCGCTCCAGGCGGCGGCGACCGCCTTGTACTCGGTGCTGTTGAGGCCGTAGAGGTCCTTGGCGGCGCTGAGGGTCGCGGTGCGGGCGCCCTTGTAGTTGGTGGTGGACGTCATGTAGACGGTCAGAGCGCGGTACCAGATCCTGGCGACCTTCTGGTTGCCGATGCCGGCCACCGTGGAGCCGTTGCAGGTGGGGCTGTTGTAGGTGTAGCCGTTGATGGTCCTGGTGCCGCTGCCCTCGCTGGCGAGGTAGAACCAGTGGTTGCCGACGCCGGAGGAGTTGTGGACGTCGAGCTGCCCGACCTTGCTGGTCCAGCAGTCGGCGGACCGGCCGTCGAGCGAGGGCTTGTCGAAGCGGCGCAGCCACGGCGGGGTGGACTGGTCGCTGAAGAGGTAGTCCGGGGTGTCGATCGGGTTGTTGGCGTACCACTCGACCATGGTGCCGAGGATGTCGCTGGTGGCCTCGTTGAGGCCGCCGGACTCGCCGCTGTAGCGGAGGTTGGCGGTGGCGCTGGTGACGCCGTGGGTCATCTCGTGGCCCATGGTGTCGAGGTCGACCTGCTCGGGGTCGGTGGTGCCGTCGCCGTCGCCGGTCATCATGCAGAAGCAGTCGTCGGACCACTGGGCGTTGTCCCAGTTGGTGCCGACGTGCACGAAGACGGTGGCGCCCTTGCCGTCGTTCTTGATGCCGTTCCGGCCGAAGGTGTTCTTGTAGTAGTCGTACGTCCAGGCGGTGTTGGCGTGGGCGTCGACGGCGGCGGTGGCGCGGTTGGTGGAGAACTTCCTGCCGTCGCCCCAGACGTTGGTGGTGCTGGTGAACGCCGTTCCGGAGCTCGCGGTGAGCAGGTTGGCCGAGACGTTCTTGGCGTCCTTGGTGATGTGTCCGCGCACCGGGTCGGTCAGGGTGTAGCCGCCGGACTTCTGGGTGGTGTCGATGGTGATGTCGCCGGTGTACTCGGAGTGGCCGGTGCCACTGGCCCGGTGCTCGGAGTCGTAGGCCTCGATCTGCTCGCCGGTGGTGGCGTCGGTGACGACGACCCGCCCGGTGGGCTCGCCGTGCTCGCCGGCGCCCTTGACGGTGGTGCGCCAGGCCAGCCGGGGCGTGCCGTCGGCGGCCCAGACGACCAGCTCAGGGGTGCTGGTCGCGTTGACGACGCCGGGGGCGGCCTGGAGCGCGCGGCCGGCGGTGGCCTGCGCGGGGACGCTGGGGACGGTGGACGTCACGGCGGCATCGTGGGCGGCGGCGTGGGAGGAGTCCTTGAGCCGGCCGCGCGCGTCCTGGTGCACCACCAGGTCGCCGCCGACGACGGGCAGTCCCTGGAAGGTGCGGTCGAAGCGGACGTGCTGGGTGCCGTCGGCGTCGAGGACGAGGTCCTTGACCACGAGGGCCTGGCCGTCGCCGAAGCCGAACACCCCGGCGTTGTGGGCGACGTTGGCCCGGGCCCGGTCGATCGCCGCGGCCCGGTCGGTGGGGGCGGCGGCGGCCGAGCCGGCCTGGACGGTGGTGGCGACGAGGGCGGCGGTGGCCGCTACGGCCGCGGCCGCGAGGTAGCGGCGGCGAGAGGAGGTGGGGCTCACTCTGACTCCAGTCGGGGTAGCTGCAGGGAAGGAGCTGCGACTGAGATTGACGGTGGGCAGTCAGATTGAGCTAGGGGTAGGGTCGGATCTTGACCAATTCGTGTCCTGTACTGATCAAATCCGATCGAAGGTGAGGCCCTGTTCTACGATCGCGCGGTGACGATCACATACCTGTGGCGCGGCGCCTTCGATGACGACGAGGTCGGCGCGCTGCATGCCGAGGCCTTCGGCCACCCCGTCGTCCCGTCCGGGTGGCGGGCCCGGCTGGAGCGGCACAGCCTCGGCTGGGTCTGCGCCCGGCGGGCCGGCGACCGCGCGCTGGCGGGCTTCGTCAACGTGGCCTGGGACGGCGGCCGGCACGCGTTCGTCCTGGACACCGCGGTCGCGGCGGCGGTGCGGCGCTCGGGCGTCGGCGCGCGGCTGGTGGCCGCCGCCGCCGAGGGGGCCCGGGTGGCCGGCTGCGACTGGCTCCACGTGGACTTCGAGGAGCACCTGCGCCCGTTCTACCTGGACGCCTGCGGATTCCGCCCGACGGAGGCCGGGCTCATCCGGCTCTGAGCCGCCCCCGGTCCGCCGTCGGGCACCCCGCGCCGGGGGGAGCCGGCGCGGGTCCTGGCCCGATCCAGTCGCCAACCGGCAAGCGCCGCCCGGGTTCTGCACCCGGGCGCCCCGTCCACACCTCGGACGCCCCCGGCCGTCGCCGCGCCGACGGTTGTACCGTGCAGGTGGACGGTCGGCGCCTGCCCGCCCGGTGCGGCGCCGCGCCCGCACCCTGCCAGGAGCCAGCCACCGGAGGCCCGTCACCCATGAGCACGTCCACCCCCCTGCCCGACGGTCCACTGCTGCGTACCAAGGACGTGGACGTCGTCCGCGACGGACGCCACCTGCTGCGCGGGATCACCCTCGCCATCCAGCCGGGCGAGCACTGGGCCCTGCTCGGGGCCAACGGCGCCGGCAAGTCCACCCTGCTCGGTCTGCTCGGCGCGGTCTCGCACCCGACCCGGGGCGAGGTGGACGTGCTCGGCCGCCGGCTCGGCCGGGTGGACATCCGCGACCTGCGTGCCCACCTCGGGCACGTCAACCCGCGCCACCCGCTGCGCTCGCCGCTGACCGTGCGCGAGGTGGTGCTCACCGGCCTCACCAACAGCATCGAGCCGGACCTGCACCGCAAGCCCGGACCCGAGGCCCTGGACCGGGTCGAGCAGCTGATCGAGACCCTCGGTATGACCGCGATCGCCGAGTCCCCCTGGACCACCCTCTCCCAGGGCGAGCGCGGCCGGGCCCTGATCGCCCGCGCCCTGATGCCCAGCCCCCGCCTGCTGCTGCTCGACGAGCCCGCCACCGGGCTGGACCTGACCGCCCGCGAGCAACTGCTCGACAGCCTCGACCTGTTGCGCCACCAGCACCCCGAGCTGGCCAGCGTGCTGGTCACGCACCACCTGGAGGAGCTGCCGGAGAGCACCACGCACGCGCTGCTGCTGCGCGGCGGCGAGTGCGTCGCCGCCGGTCCGGTCGACGAGGTGATGACCACCGAGCTGATCAGCGCCTGCTTCGGCCACCCGATCCGGATCAGCCGGCACGAGGGCCGCTGGACCGCCCGCGCGGCCACCCGGCGCACCCCGCTCCGGTGAGGCTCGTCGCCCGGTGACCGGTTCTGGTCCTCCGGGGGTTCCGGGCCGGTGGTGGTCGGTAGGCTGACGACCCGCTCGGCACAAGGGGAGGCGGGGCCTGCGGCGGACCGTGGTGCGTCGCAGGTGGGGGCCGGTGTAGACGGCCAAAAAAGATATCCCTAAGGTATGCCTTAGCTAAGTGGGTGGGGGCACCGGTGGCTCCGGTGCCATTACCCACGCTCAGCCCTGCCCCGGTACCGCCTGTCCTTCCCGTTGGAGCCTTCATGTCCGCCCGTCGTTCCACCGCAGCCACGCTGCTCACCCTCGCTGTGGCAACCGCCGCTCTGGCCGGCTGCTCGCAGAAGAAGGACGACAAGGCATCCTCCGACGCCGTCAAGGTGAACGCCACCGACTCCGCCTGCGAGGTCTCCAAGACGACCTTCCCGGCCGGCCACGTCGTGATCGACATCACCAACAAGGGCTCGAAGACCACCGAGGTCTACGTCTACGGCGACGGCGACAAGATCATCACGGAGCGCGAGAACATCGGCCCCGGCACCAAGGCGACGATCAACGCCGAGATCAAGGCCGGTTCGTACGAGGTCGCCTGCAAGCCGGGCATGGTCGGCGACGGCATCCGCCAGAAGATCACCGTCACCGGGGACGGCGCCACCGCCGCCGCCTCGGCCGACCCGCGCCTGGTCTCCGCCGTCGCCGCCTACCGCACGTACGCCCAGGAGCAGGCCGACGCCACCATCCCGGCCGTCGAGGCCTTCGCCGCCGCGATCAAGGCCGGCGACCTGGAGAAGGCCAAGTCGCTGTACGCGCCGTCGCGCACCGGCTGGGAGCGCACCGAGCCGGTCGCCGAGAGCTTCGGGGACGTCGACCCGAAGACCGACACCCGCGAGGACAAGCTGGAGCCCGGCCAGCAGTGGACCGGCTGGCACAAGCTGGAGAAGTCGCTCTGGGCCGATGCGAAGATCGGCGACGAGGAGAAGACGCTCGCCGACCAGCTGGTCAACGACCTGAAGGACTGGCAGAAGAAGATCCCCGAGGCCGAGATCACCGCGACCAGCATGGCCAACGGTGCCAAGGAGCTGCTGGACGAGGTCGCCACCAACAAGATCACCGGCGAGGAGGACCGCTACAGCCACACCGACCTGGCCGACTTCGCCGCCAACGTCGAGGGCGCGGAGAAGGCCTACGAACTGCTGAAGCCGGTCGCCGCGGAGAAGGACGCCGAGCTGGCGAAGACTCTGGACGCCGAGTTCGAATCGATCCAGGCGCTGCTCGCCAGGTACAAGCAGGCCGACGGCACCTACACCTCCTACGACAAGGTCACCGAGGCCGAGCGCAAGACCTTCTCCGACGCGGTGAACTCGCTGGGCGAGCCGCTGTCGAAGCTGGCCGCCGCCGTGGTCGTCAAGTAACGCGCACCCGTCAGCCGGCTCGCCAGAGCCGCCGGTACCACCTCGTCACAAGTACCACCTCGTCACACCGCCGTGGCGGCCCCAGCGGCCGCCACGGCATCCGTGAGTCAGCACAGAGAAGGGCCCGCCCGCCGATGGACGTCGAGAACGAGCAGCAGAACGGGACGCCGGCCGGTACCGACGCCACCGCCACCACCAGTGCGCAGCGCGACGCCGCCCGCAGCCCGATCAGCCGCCGTGCCGTCATCGGCTGGGCCGGCGCCGGGGTGGCCCTCGGCGCGGCCGGGGTGGGCTCGGTCGCCGCCGCGACCCGCCAGGACGACGACGCCCCGGCGCAGGCCGCCGCGGGCGGGGACATCCCGTTCTACGGCGAGCACCAGTCGGGCATCTCCACGCCGGTCCAGGACCGGCTGCACTTCGCCGCCTTCGACGTCTCCGCCACGGCCACCCGCGACTCGCTGGTGAAGATGCTCAAGGAGTGGACCAAGGCCGCCGCCGCGATGACCGGCGGCCGTGACGTCGGTACCGGCGCCGTCAGCGGTCTGCCCGAGGCGCCGCCGGACGACACCGGCGAGGCCCTCGGCCTGCCAGCCTCCCGGCTCACCCTCACCATAGGCTTCGGTCCCACCCTGTTCGAGAAGGACGGTGTGGACCGCTTCGGCCTGCGGGCCAAGCGCCCCGAGGCCCTGATCGACCTGCCGAACTTCAAGGGCGACAAGCTCGATCCGCAGCGCAGCGGCGGCGACCTCTGCGTCCAGGCCTGCGCCGACGACCCGCAGGTCGCCGTGCACGCGATCCGCAACCTGGCCCGGATCGGGATGGGCACGGTCAACATCCGCTGGTCGCAGCTCGGCTTCGGCAAGACCTCCTCCACCACCCCGGACGCCCAGACCCCGCGCAACCTGCTCGGCTTCAAGGACGGCACCCACAACATCGCGGGCACCGACACCGCCCGGCTCGCCGAGCACGTCTGGGCCGGCCCGGGGGACGGTCCGGAGTGGATGACCGGCGGCTCGTACCTGGTCGCCCGGCGGATCCGGATGCACGTCGAGACCTGGGACCGCACCTCCCTCAAGGAGCAGGAGGACGTCTTCGGCCGGACCAAGGGCGAGGGCGCGCCGTACGGCAAGGCCAAGGAGCACGACGCGCCGGACCTCAAGGCGATGCCGGCCGACTCGCACGTGGCCCTGGCCCACCCGGACGCCAACAACGGCCTGATGATCCTGCGCCGCGGTTTCTCCTTCACCGACGGCACCGACGGCCTCGGCCGCCTGGACGCCGGCCTGTTCTTCCTCGCCTACCAGCGCGACAGCCGCAAGGCGTTCGTCCCGCTCCAGCAGCGGCTCGCCGCCAGCGACAAGCTCAACGAGTACATCCAGCACGTCGGCTCCGCCCACTTCGCCTGCCCGGCGGGCGTCCGCAAGCCCGGTGAGTGGTGGGGCCAGGCCCTCTTCGGCTGATCCCCGCCCGACCCGTACGTACCACCTCTTCACCCCCCAGGAGCCAGCGTGTTCGGCAACTACCTGATCGGCCTGCGCGAGGGCCTCGAAGCCAGTCTCGTCGTCTGCATTCTGATCGCCTATCTGGTCAAGACCGGCCGCCGGGACAAGCTTCCGCCGGTCTGGGCGGGCATCGCCGCCGCGGTCGTCCTCAGCATGGTGTTCGGCGCCGTGCTGCAGTACGGCTCGACCCAGCTGACCTTCGAGGCCCAGGAGGCGCTCGGCGGTTCGCTGTCGATCATCGCCGTCGGCCTGGTCACCTGGATGGTGTTCTGGATGCGCCGCACCGCCCGCCATCTGAAGACCGAGCTGCACGGCAAGCTCGACGCGGCCCTCGCCATGGGTACGGTCGCGCTGGTGGTCACCTCCTTCCTGGCGGTCGGCCGCGAGGGCCTGGAGACGGCGCTGTTCATCTGGTCGGCGGTGCAGGCCACCAACGACGGCTACAACCCGATCATCGGTGCGGCGCTGGGCCTGCTCACCTCGGTGGTGCTCGGCTGGCTGTTCTACCGCGGCGCGCTGAAGATCAACCTGGCGAAGTTCTTCACCTGGACCGGCGCCATGCTGGTCGTCGTCGCGGCCGGCGTGCTCGCGTACGGCGTGCACGACCTGCAGGAGGCCGGCTGGCTCGGCGGCCTGCACAACGTGGCCTTCGACATCAGCAGCACCATCCCCAAGGACAGCTGGTACGGCACCCTGCTGAAGGGCGTGTTCAACTTCCAGCCGGACCCGACGGTGCTCCAGCTCGTGGTCTGGGCGCTCTACCTCGTCCCGACGCTGGCGATCTTCCTCGGCGTCTTCGGCGGCAAGCCGGCCAAGCCCGTCACCCCGGGCGCCGGCTCCGCCAGGCCGGCCGCCTGACCGGCCCGCACCCCAGGACCAGCCTCCCGCCCCGCCCGGCCACCCGCCGGGCGGGGCGGTTCGCGTTCGGCGGCAGGTGCCCCGCTACCGGCCGTTGCGGTAACTCGCCATCACCACCAGGAAGACGATGAAACCGATGACGCCGAGGACGATCGGCCAGGCCCGGATCTCCTGCTGGAAGTCGCCCGCGCCGTGCGACTCGGACAGGTGCTGCTCCGCCTTGGCCCGCGCGAACGTCCCGGCGCGCTTGCGGTAGCCGCAGCTGTCGCAGACCACGTACCGCTGGTTGTTCCCGCCGTGGGTGATCCGCATCGTGTGCTGGTGCCCGTCCGGGCCGTCGCCCGTGATCCTGCTCGTCTCCATACCGGACCCCCTGTCGTTCCCCATTGCTCCGTATCGGAACATCGTCGCACGTGCCACCGACAACCGGCCCAGGGGGAGGGGGCGTTCACGGCGGATCGCCGCCCCGGAGGCGTGACCCGGCCGAGGCCGTGCCGGCCACCCCGGCGGTCGCCCAACTGCCGCTTTCCGAAGCGGGGTTCACCACCGGCTCGCGCCAACCGCCCAGCCGGGGCGTGGTGTTCGCGGCGCCGTGGGGCCGGACCGGAACTGAGGGCCGGTCAAAAGTTCACCTCCAGGGTCTACCCGCGTAAACCGGCGAGCGTCATGCTGGTTGCCAGCCCGGGCCGCTCCGCCCGGGGGCTTCCGCCTGCCCTCACCGATTCTGGAGTCCCCGCATGCCTGCGATACGTCCGCTCCACCGTGCCCTGGTGGCCGCCGTCGGCGCCCTGCTGCTGCTCGCCGCCACGCTGCTGGCCGGCGCCGGCAGCGCCCAGGCCGCCCTCCCGAGCCCCGTCTCGGCCGCCACCGCCCGTACCTACCTGGCCTCCATGGCGGCCATCGCGGAGTCGCACGCCGACAGCTACGACCGTGCGCTGTTCCCGCACTGGATCACCATCTCCGGTACCTGCGACACCCGTGAGACGGTCCTCAAGCGCGACGGCTCCGGCGTGGTGACCAACGCCAGCTGTGCCGCCGTCAGCGGCAGCTGGGTCTCGGTGTACGACAACGCCACCACCTCCAACGCCTCCTCCTTCGACATCGACCACCTGGTGCCGCTCGCCGAGGCCTGGCGCTCCGGCGCCTGGGCCTGGACGACGGACCAGCGCAAGGCTTTCGCCAACGACCTCACCCGCCCCCAGCTGCTCGCCGTCTCCGCGAGCTCCAACCGTTCCAAGGGCGACCAGGACCCGGCCCACTGGCTGCCCCAGGCGTCCTACCGGTGCACCTACGCCCGCGCCTGGGTGCAGGTGAAGTACTTCTACGGCCTGACCGTCGACAGCGCCGAGAAGAGCGCCCTCACCGGCATCCTCAACGGTTGCTGAGGAAACGTTCCCTCCGTACGCCGGAGCCCCGGCCGCCAGGACTCGGGTGAATCGAGTCCGCTGCGGCCGGGGCTCCGGCGCTTCGCGCGGTCGGCTACGCGCCCTTGATCGCGCCCAGGATGTCCAGGCGGGACGCCCGGCGGGCCGGCCAGACGGCGGCCAGCAGGCCGATCAGGGCGGCGCCGATCAGGAAGCCCACGATCTGCACCGGCGGCACCACGGTCGTGATGTTCTTGATGCTGTCCGCCAGCGTGCGGTTGCCCGCCCAGGCGACCACGATGCCGAGCAGCACACCGACCACGCCGCCGAACAGCGCGATCATCAGCGACTCCAGCCGGACCATCCGGCCGATGCCGCGGCGGTCCAGACCGATCGCTCGCAGCATGCCGATCTCCCGCCGGCGCTCGAACACCGACATCGCCATGGTGTTCACCACGCCGAGCACCGCGATCACCACGGACATGCCCAGCAGCCCGTACATCATGTTCAGCACGGCGGTGACCATCTGACTGGTCTCCGCCTTGATGTCCTTCTCACCCTTGACCGCGATCAGCGGATTGCCGCCGGTCGCGTCCCGCAGCGCCTGCTTCAGCGCGGCGTCGGCACCGTTGGCGCCCTTGACGAGGACCTTGGTCAGACCGGAGCCGGCCGAGGCGTGCGGGCCGACCACGGCGTCGGGGGCGATCATGCCGGCCAGCACGGTGTTGGCCTCCAGCACGCCGCCGACCGTCAGCGAGCCCTTCACACCGTCGGGGTAGGTGACGGCCAGGGTGTCGCCCACCTTGAGGCCGTTGTGCTCCGCGGAGCCCGAGCTGATCAGCAGCTTGCCCTGCTTCAGGGCGTCCGCCGAACCGTCCGTGACCTTGACGGTGGCCAGCTGGTCGATCGTCGTGGCGTCGACGCCGGTCAGCCACTCGGTGCCGTCGTCGGTCTCGACCGACACGCTGCGCATCACGCTCATGGCGGTGACGCCGGGCGCCTTGGCGATCTGGGTGGCGACCTCGGGGGAGAGCGTCGAGAAGTTCTGCATGGCGACCGTGTAGTCGGCCTTCATGTCGATCGCGGTGGCCTCGTCCACGGCCTTGCTCACCGAGGCGCCGACCACGGTCAGCGCGGTGATCAGGGTGACGCCGATGGTCAGCGCCGAGGCGGTGGCGGCGGTGCGGCGCGGGTTGCGGACGGCGTTCTCCTGGGCCAGCTTGCCCGGGGTGCCGTACAGCCTGCGCAGGGCCGGGGCGAGCAGCGTGATCAGCGGCCGGGACAGCAGCGGGGTCAGCACGAAGACGCCGATCATCAGCGCACCCGCGCCGAGGCCGACCAGACCGACCGCCTTGGCCGCGGAGCCGGCCAGCAGACCGCCGACGCCGACCGCGGCGAAGAGGAGGCCGATCGCGTTGCGCACCCGCAGGCTCTTGTGCGAGGCGGGCTGCTCGACCGAGCTCATCGCGGCCACCGGGGCGATCCGGGAGGCCCGGCGGGCCGGCAGCCAGGCGGCCAGCACCGTCACCACGACCCCGACGCCGACCGAGGCGATCACGGTGGACGGGCCGATCACCAGCGGACCGTCCGGCAGACCCGCGTCCAGCGGGCCGTTCAGCAGCGACTGCAGGCCCGCGGCGATGCCGATGCCGGCGAGCAGGCCGGCCAGCGAGGAGACCAGGCCCACCAGCAGCGCCTCGATCAGCACGGACCGGGTGACCTGCTTGCGGCTGGCACCGACGGCGCGCAGCAGCGCGAGTTCCTTGGTGCGCTGGGCGACCAGCATGGTGAAGGTGTTGGCGATGATGAAGATGCCGACGAACAGCGAGATGGCGGCGAACACCAGCAGTGCCCTGCCCAGGCCCTTGGTGCCCTCGGCGATCATCCGGTCCTGCTCGTCGGCCAGTTCACGGCCGGTCTTCGCCTCGATCGAGTCATTGCCCTGCGGGACGGTCTGCCGCACGGCGGCGAGCAGCGCGCTGTCGTCCGCGCCGGGCTTGCCCTTGACGTCGATCTCGGCGAACCGGCCGGGGGCCAGGTAGAGCTGCTGGGCGGTCGCGGTGTCGAAGGCGGCGAGCGAGCCGCCGGAGAGCACCCGCGGGTCGTTGGCGTGCAGCGTGCCGGTGAGCTTCAGCTCCATCACCGGGCCGTTGACGGCCACCCGGACGGTGTCGCCGACGTTGAAGCCGCCCTTCTCGGCGGTCTTGGTGTCCAGGGCCACCTCGCCGGAGGTGCGCGGGCCGCGCCCGTCCACCAGCGGGTAGCGCGGGTCGGTGCCGTCGGCGCCGGGCACGAAGTTGGTGCCGGTGGTGGTGAAGCCGTTGCCGATCAGGGCGCCGTTCCGGTCGGCGATGCCGGCGAAGCCGCTGACCACGCCGCGCGCCTCGGCGGCGCCGGGCAGTGCCGCGATCGCCTTGCGCGTCTCCTCGTTCAGGGTGGGCCCGCCGGTCGCCTTGGCGCCGCGGTCGTAGCCCCGGACGACGGCGTCGCGGTCGCTGACCGTGACGGCTATGTCGGTGTAGCTCTTGGCGCTCTGGGACCTGAGCGCGTTGCCGAGGGTGTCGGTGAAGACGAGGGTGCCGGCCACGAAGGCGGTGCCCAGCATGACGGCGAGGGTCGTCATCAGCAGCCGGGCTTTGTGGGCCAGCACATTGCGCAGTGCGGTGCGGTACATGAGGGAGTGTCAGTCCTGAGGTGTCTGGGGGCGGCCGGAACGGGGTCGGAGCCCGGACGGGTGGGTGCGGGGGCCGGCCGGCTCTAGCTGGTGCGGCCCTTGGCGTCGAAGCGGCGCATGCGGTCCAGGACGGTGTCGGCGGTGGGGTTGACGAGTTCGTCGACGATGCGGCCGTCGGCGAGGAAGAC
>NZ_JBFBIL010000051.1:0-44890 GCF_040685575.1 Kitasatospora sp. NPDC088351
AGATACGCGCCGACCTCCACCTCGGCCTGCTCCAACTCGCCTGCAGCATCATCTGCCTGCGAAAGCTCCGAACCTCATTCTGAAACGATCAGTTACTGGCCCACCCGTCCGTCGATGCACTCGCGCAACAGGTCGGCGTGCCCGCAGTGACGGGCGTACTCGTCGATCCTGTGCACCATCAGCTCCCGCGCGGCGATCCCGTCCTTCCCCAGGCGCTCGCCCAGATCCGGGTGTTCGGCCAGCGCGGCGTCGGTCGCGGCCTGCTCGCGCGCCAGATCGGAGTACGCGGCGTCGACCTCGGCCTGCTCGGCGACGGCTCCGTCGAAGTCCGCGTCACGTTTGCCGTACAGCTTCGGCAGTGGATCGCCGGGGCTGATCCAGTTGCGCCAGTCCCGTTCCACTTCGGCGAGGTGCCGAACCAGGCCGAGCAGCGACATCGTCGACGGCGGAACCGACCGACGGGCCAGTTGCTCCGCGTCCAGGCCCTCGCACTTCATCCGCAGGGTCATGCGGTAGTTCGTCAGGAAGTCCTGCAGCGTCGCGAGTTCGCCGTCCGGACTGACTCCTTCGCTGTTGCGGGGGTCGTCGTCCGGGTCGGCCCACATGTCGGGGTGGACGGTGGCCTGGCTCCATCGCGCGGGTTGGTCGCTCATGCGTTCCATGGTGGTTCGTGAGGGCCCGGGCTCGCCAGTGAGTTTCTCCACGGTGATCGCTTCGGGCCGTTGGCGGGGGTGGCCCCGTCGTGCCGCGTGCGACCTCAGGCCCGGGGTGCCAGCAGGTCGTCCAGTTCGGCCGCGAAGAGCAGGGCGGGGTCGAGGCCCATGCCGGTGAAGTGGCCGGCGAGCTCCAGCGACAGGACGCCGTGCAGGCGGGTCCAGAAGGTCAGGAACCGGTGGAGGGCCTCGGGCGGGGCGGAGTGGCCGGCGGCCCAGTCCCGGTGGTCCTCCAGGTAGGTGCCGAAGGGGGTCACGGCGCTGTCCGGGGCGAGCGCCGCGCACGCGTCGACCAGGGTCGTCATGATCTCGGAGGAGATGGCGGTGATGTCCGCGGGCGCATGGTAGCCGGGGACGGGGGTGCCGTAGACGAGGAAGTACCGCTGAGGGTCCGCCAGGGCCCAGCCGCGCAGGGAGTGTGCCAGCCCGGCCAGGTCGGCACCGGTGGCGGAGGCCGTGCGGAGGGTCTCGGCGAGGCTTCGGTACGCCTCCCGGACGAGTTCGGTGATCAGGTCGTCGCGGCTGGCGAAGTAGCGGTAGAGCGCCGGTCCGCTCATGCCCATCTGCTTGGCGATCGCGTTGAGGGAGAGCGCGGACGCCCCCGCCGTGGCGATCTGCTCCCAGGCGCGTTCCGTGATCTCGGCCCGGACCTGCGCCCGGTAGCGCTCCCGCGAGGCGTTCGCGCCCTTCGTCGCCATGGCCTGCCACCGTCCCCATTCATTCGGCTACACCCTCAAGGGTTCGTTAGAGGCTATCACGCAACCCATTGACCCGCCGTTCCGCATCGCGTTATAACTTCTAATGAACACGTGAGCATCTAACTCGGTGCGGCCGCGCGGTGCGGCCGACCGGTCGCGCTCACACCCCCCGACCGACGGAGGAGAACTCCATGTCCGGCATCCGTGGCACCGGCGTCCGCGCCGCTCTGTTCACCGTCCCGCTCGTCCTCGGCCTCCTCGGCGCCGCTGCCGCGCCCGCCGGGGCCGCCGGCTCCCACACCCCCCGGCCCGGCGCGTCCCTCACCTGCCGCGGGAAGGGCGTCGACCCCGACGCCCTCGTCCGTCACCGGGCCGAGATCGTGATCAACGCCCCGCTGCGCACCGTCTGGAAGCTGCAGACCGACGTGGAGCGCTGGCCGTCCTGGCAGGCCCCCGTCGAGACCGTGGAGCGCCTCGACCATGGCCCCTTCCGCAAGGGTTCGGCATTCCGGTGGACGACCCCGGTGCCCCCCAACCCCTCAACTCCCGCCACCAGCCTGGAGATCACCTCGACCGTCCGGCAGATCGAGCCCAACTCGTGCATCCGCTGGACCGGCCCCGCGATCGGCGAAGGACTGCGCATCGACGGCGTCCATGTGTGGAACTTCACCGAGGTCAAGGGTGGCGTCCGCGTGAGCACCGAGGAGACCCACACCGGCGCCCAGGTCGAAGCGGACGTTCCCACCGCGACCAGGATCCTCCGCGAGGGCCTCGAATCGTGGCTGCGCGACCTGAAGTCCGCCGCCGAAGGCCGTTCCCACAACCAGACTCACTGACCCGATAACTGGGTGTACGTCAACTGAGCAGTCGTCAATGGCTGGCCGCCGGACGGCCGTCTCGCGCGGTATGACCATGATCACACCAGTCTCCGGTGACCGTGGTGCAGCTCCCATCGCGTCTGTGTGTTCGAGGGGTGTCCCACGAGCGAATCGGAGACCGGACTGTGCGTGCTCACGAAGGTGGCGGGGCCCAGGAGGAGAAGACCGGACGGCGGCGGTGGCGCCCGTTGCGGCGGATCGACTACCCGCGCAGAGGGCGGCGCGGTGTCCGCCGCTGGCTTCCGTCCTGGCGGCAGCTGCTCCTGGTGGCGGGGCTCGGGGCGATGGTGCTGACGGGATGGCTGGCCCGGTTCTACATGATCACCGAGGTCCCGGACGACCTGAACTCCTTCGCCACCCAGCAGAACAACGTCTACTACTGGGCGGACGGCACCGAGATGGCGCGGATCGGTGAGATCAACCGGCAGGAGGTGCCGCTCGACCGGGTGCCGCAGCCGGTGCAGTGGGCCGTGCTGGCCGCCGAGAACGAGACCTTCTACTCGGATCCGGGGATCTCCATCACGGGCATCGGCCGCGCGGTCTACCAGATGGGCTCGGGCGGCGACACCCAGGGCGGCTCGACCATCACCCAGCAGTACGTCAAGAACATCTACCTGAACCAGCGTCAGGACATCTCCCGCAAGCTCAGTGAGATCGTCATCGCGATCAAGCTGGACCAGCGGATGAGCAAACAGGACATCCTGGCCGGCTATCTGAACACCAGTTGGTTCGGACGCGGCAGTTACGGCATCGAACGTGCCGCGGCGGCGTACTACGGCAAGGACGTCTCGCAGCTCGATCCGAGCGAAGGGGCCTTCCTGGCGGCCCTGTTGAAGGGGGCCGGGCAGTTGGACCCGGCGATCAGCGCGGACAACCGCCGGCGGGCCGAGGAGCGGTGGTCCTGGATTCTGGACCGGATGGTGGAGGTCGGCAGGCTCTCCGCCGCCGAACGCGCCGAGTACACGGTGTTCCCCGAGCCCAGGCCCCAGCCGAAGGCGGCGGGGCTGAGCGGCCAGGTCGGGTACCTGGTGGACATGGCCAGGGCCTATGTGGAGAGCCACAGCGACATCACGTCGGCCCAGCTCGACCTCGGCGGCCACCAGATATACACCACCTTCGAGAAGCCGAAGGTCAGTGCCCTGGCCGCCGTGGTGCAGGATGCCACCAAGGGGATCGACCCCGGCAACCGTGACGCCGACAGGTTCCTGCGGGTCGGTGCCGCCTCGGTGGCCCCCGACGGGAGGATCGTCGCACTCTACGGGGGCCCCGACTATCTGAAGCAGGGCTTCAACAACGCCAACACCTCCACGGTGCCGGTCGGTTCGGCCTTCACCCCGCTGGTGTACGCCGCCGGGCTCAGCCAGGGCGTGCAGCGCCAGCGGGGCGGCAGCCGTACCCCGGTGCTGCCCACCACCACCTACAACGGCGACAACGGCGTGAACGTGATGACCCCGGAGGGGCCGTACTGGGGGCGTGACGGGAAGATCGTGAAGACCGCCAACGACGGCAAGCGGGACTGGGGCACGGTCACCCTGAGGAGCGCGGTGGAGCAGTCCGTCAACGGGCCGATGATGCAGCTCGGTATGGACGTCGGCCTGGACCGGGTGCAGAAGACCGCCGCGGACCTGGGCCTGCTCCCGGTCAGCATGGGTGAGCTGGCGCCGGCCTTCGGGGTCGGGAACTCCACGCCGAGCGCGATCAGGACAGCCGACGCGTACGCCGCCTTCGCCGCGGGAGGCAGCCACACGGACCCCTACTCGGTACTCAGGATCACCCGGAACGGCGCGCCGCTCGCGCTGCGTCTGCCGACCGCCGTACAGGCGCTGACCCCGGCGGTCGCGGGGGACGTGGACGCGGCGCTCAAGGACGCGGTCCGCACCGGGAGCGCCAAACCGGCGGCGGAGGCGGGCCCGGACCTGGCCGGGAAGCCCGGTACCACCGCGGACCGTACGGCGGGGTGGTTCGTCGGCTACAACGGGCAGATGTCCACGGCCGTCACGGTCTTCCGGGCGGACCTGAAGGACATGAAGCTGCTCTCGCTGGAGGGGCTGGGCGGCGCCGCCCCGGACACCCCGGACTCCGCGCTGCCCACCCAGATCTGGACCTCGTACATGAAGACGGCCGGTGGCCAGGACGGCCGGGGAGAGGCGCGCGGCCGGTAGGCCGGGGCGGCCGGCGGGCCCGTGACACCACGGGCCCGCCGGCCGCCCGGACCGGTCACTTGACCAGGCGCGACCAGTCGGCCGGCTGCCCGGGGTCCAGCTGGCGCAGCTTGTCGAGCACCTTGGGGTCCTGGGCGTCCAGCCAGTCGGCGACCTGGCGGAAGGAGACGCAGCGGACGCCGTCCCGCTTGCAGACGCTCTTCATCACGTCCTCGATGGCCTGCATGTAGATGCCGCCGTTCCAGGTCTCGAAGTGGTTCCCGATGAAGAGCGGGGCCCGGCTGCCGTTGTAGACCCGTTCGAAGCCGCTGAGGTAGCTGTCCCGGGTCTCCTTCTCCCACGCGGCGTACTTCTTCGGGTCGCCCTTGGTGCTCTCCCCGGACTGGCTGGCGAGGAAGTTGAAGTCCATCGCGAGGCCCTGGGTCGACTTGCCCGGGTAGGGCAGCATCTGGAGCGGGAAGTTCCAGATGCCCTCCTTCTTGCCGGGCCAGACCTGGAATTCGCCCGGTGAGCTGGCGTCGTACCGGAAGCCGTCCGCCTTCTCGGCCGCGAGCAGGGCCTTCTGGCCCTCCAGGCAGGGGGCGCGGCCGCCGACCAGCTCCTTGGTGTAGTCGAAGGGCAGCGGCGGGAGGTCCTTGAAGCCGGTGTTGGTCTTCCAGTTGGTGACGAAGGAGATCGCCTGGTCGAGCTCGCTCTTCCACTCCTCGGTGCTCCAGTCGCGGCCGCCCTTGGCGTCGCAGAAGTGCCCGTTGAAGTGGGTGCCGATCTCGTTCCCGTCCTGCCAGGCCAGGCGCAGCTGCTCCAGGGTTTCCTTGATGTGGGCGTCGGTGGGGAAGTCGATGGCGGCGGCGCCGGCGTCGTGCTGCGGCGGGTGGTAGAGCGTGCTCCTGGACTTGGGCACGGTGTAGATGCCGGTCAGGAAGAACGTCATCTGGGCGTTGTTCTCCGCGCCCAGTTTGCGGAAGCGCGAGAACAGGTGGTCGTCGTTCTCCAGCGCGCCGTCCCAGGAGAACACCACGAACTGCGGCGGCTTCTCGCCGGGCTTCAGTTTCTCGGGCTTGGGCTGCCTGGGCTGCGGACCGGTGTCGGAGGTCGAACCGTCACCGAGCACCTTGACCACGCCGTCCCAGGTCGGCGAGGGGCTGGAACTGGGGCTGGGGCTGTCGGACGGTGTGCCGCTCGGGCTGGGTTCGGTGCTCGACGGAGCGACGTCGGCGGCGGACGGTCTGTCCTTCGAGTCGGAGCCTCCCGTGGTCAGGGCGAAGGTCGCGACGACCCCCACTGCCAGCAGGGCGGTTGCGCCACGAGCAGCCCGCACCGTTCCTCCGTTTCTCCGACATACAGTCAGATAAGTTTGGAAAGTAAGCCATACAGTGCGATCATCAGAACATTTTTGATCGGTAGGTGTCGAGGCGGAGACCGAACGGTGGCCCGGCGGGTGATCGCATAACTGCCCTACCGTGCAGGGTTCCTGACGCAAATCCGGCCACTCGTTCGGACCTCCCGGCCCCGGAGTCCGAGTCGCCTGAGTTGCTGTCAGGAATGAGGGTCGTGTCGGGCTCGGCCCCTTGACCGCTCGTGTGGCGCTTGTATCGGCAGCGCATGGCGGTGGCCCGGTCCCGGCGAGTGCGATGTCGTCGCCGCGACCGCATCCGCTACGGCGCGACATCACCGGCAGCGCGCGGTCTGCCCGAAAGCGCAGACCGCATCATGGCCCCGTCGAGGGGGTGCGGGAGGAAGCCCGCGCCGACCTCGCCGCGGTCCTGGGGGAGGCGCTGCGGCTGCTGCCGCCCGCGTGGATGCTGTACCGCAAGGGCGGGGACGTGTACACCGGACCGCACCCTGAGATCCGTCCTGAGGGCGACGTCGCGCCCTTCCTTCAGGCGGTCTCCGCCGGACTGCTGCTGACCTCGTCCTACGGAGAGACGCTGCACGGTGTCGGCGCCCGGGTGATGTACGGGGCGTCGATGCTGTACGTGCTCGCGGCGGTGCCGGCGTGGAAGCCGGGCGGTGGCTCGCCCCGGCCCGTCTGGCACGCGTCCGGCTTCCTCGTCCTCGCCTCGGTCCAGGTCGTGCTCGGCATCGCGCACATACCGGCGGTCCAGCTCCCCCTGGGCGTCCTGATGTTCGGACTGAGCGTGCTGGCGCTGACGCTGGAGCCCGTCGCGGAGCCCGTCGCGGAGCCGGAGCTGCCGAGGTCGCCACGGCGGCCTCGGCAGCTTCCTGCCGAATTGGTCTCGACCATTGCTCCGGGTCCGGGAGTGGGGGAGGCTCGCGGCGAAGCGCCGGGCTGCGGACTCCGGTGCTCTTTTCAGAGGGAAGAAGGTACCGGCATGGCGATGCGTAAAGCGGTTTCCACCATGGCCCTGGCTGGACTGTTGGCCGCGGGCGGGTTGATGGCCGCTCCGGCTGCTCAGGCGTCCACAAGGGTGACGACCGGATATGTCTATGTCGGTATGTACCCGAGCGGTGCCGCGTGTGAGGCCGCGGGCCAGGCCTACGTGGCCCGGGGGGAGGCGGTCAGCTACTTCTGCGATGTCGCCCCGACGACGGCCCGGCTCTCCATCTGGGCCTGAGTCGACAGGCACGCGGGAGCGGCAGGCCGCCGGCCCGGCGGCCCGGCCTTGAGCGGGCCCGGCGACGAACCTCGTCGCCGGGCCCGCTCGTTCGGCCCGTTCGCGGGCTGAGCGAGTGTCTCCGCTGTGGTTGGGTGTCGGATGACTTCTGGCGATGGTCTCGACACACAGGGGCATTGATGAAGCGCTACATCCTGACCGGTTCCCCCGGAGCCGGGAAGACGGCGATCCTGCGTTGGCTGGAGCACGACGGCTACACCGTGGTCGAGGAAGCGGCGACAGATGTCATCGCCCTGCGACAGGCCCAAGGCGAACCGGCGCCATGGACGAACCCGTCCTTCGTGGACGCGATCACCGACTTGCAGCGCCGACGGCAGGAGCAGGCCGCGTCCCTTCAGGACGAGGTGCAGATCTACGATCGATCGCCCGTCTGCACCTACGCCCTGGCCAGGTATCTCGGCCACCCGGTCTCTTCGGCCCTGGCCTGCGAGTTGGAGCGCATCCAAGCCGGGGACATCTACGACAAGAAGGTCTTGTTCGTCCAGAACCTCGGGTTTGTCGTACGGACCGACGCGCGGCTGATCACTTTCGAGGAGGCACTGCGATTCGAGCAGGTTCATCGGGACGCCTACGCCTCACTCGGATACGAGTGCGTGTCGATCGCCCCGGGCCCGCCGTCGGAACGGGTGGCAGCGGTCAAGAAGCGGATTGAAGCCGCGCCGTGAACCACCAGGCCCCATCTCGGACGACCGCACTCCCGGACCCGCCGGTTTCACCGGTCCCGGCGAGGTCCGGCCGGGTGGTGGCTATGCTGCGGCGCATGGACATCGTGATCCCGCTCTTCGACAGCTTCGAGCCGCTCGACGCGATCGGGCCGTACGAGATCCTCGCGTACGTGCCCGGTGCCACCGTGCGGTTCGTCACGGACGAACCTGGCCTGGTGCAGGACGTGTTGGGTTCCCTGCCGGTGCACGTGCCGACCGGGTACTCCGAGGTGGAACGCTGCGACGTCCTGCTGATCCCGGGCGGGGGCAGCTTCCAGACCATGGTGAACGACCCCGGGTTCCTCGGCTGGGTGCGCCGGATCCACGCCGGCACCCGCTTCACCACCTCGGTCTGCACCGGTTCCCTGGTGCTCGGCGCGGCCGGCCTGCTGGACGGCCTGACCGCCACCACCCACTGGGCCGCGGCCGCCGAACTGGAGTCGTACGGCGCCGTCTACACCCCCGAACGGGTGGTCCGGCACGACCGGCTGATCACCTCGGCCGGGGTCTCCTCCGGCATCGACATGGCCGTCCGGCTGGCCGCCCTGCTCACCGACGAGGTGACGGCCCAGGCGATCCAGCTCTACACCGAGTACGACCCGCAACCCCCCTTCGACACCGGCTCGGTGGCCAAGGCCCCGGCCGAGGTGCTCGAACGGGCCCGCACTCTGGGCTAGTCGAGCCGCGCGTCCAGCCGGGGGCGCCCTGGGACTCGGCATTTCGTTGCTCGTGGCAGAGCCCGCACGCCCGACCGGCCGCCGGTGACGCGGGAGGCCGGTGGGGTGTTCCGCCCGGGGCGAGCCGCAACTTCGCAACTGAGGGCGGCGTCCATGGTCGGGCTCCTGTGACGGGTTGACGGCCTCGCCCATCCTCCATGCCTTTGCGGCGCTGTATCGCCGAGCGGGACGACTGGGGGCGCGGTGACGCTGGACGGACGGGCAGCGGTGTTCGATGCCGTCGTGTCTGTTACCGATACAAGGATGAAACGCTCTTTACCGGAACCTGATGGGACTGACGAAAGGATGAAACCCTCTTCAGACAGGAATCTGACGTCCCGTCCCTACAGTGCCACGCATGCCACATACACATGGTCGGATCAACGGTCACCACCACAGGATCCACAGCCGAGCGTGCACACAAGCCGTCCTGACGGCAGTCGTGCTGGCCGCGGGCATGGCGCTGGCCGCGCCCGCGGGGGCCGCACCGCAGGACGGCGCCACCGCGGCCCTCGCCGCAGGGCCGGATTCCGTCACCACGCATTCCGGCGCCACGACCGCACAAGAGCGCAGCCGGATCGACACCTACTGGACCGCCACGCGGATGAAGCTGGCGGGCGCCCTGGTCCCCGAGATCACCCCCGTGCCCGAGGATGACAACACGCCTGACGATCCGCGGCCGCTTCCCGCGAACACGCTGGATCCCGGGGCCACATGGACGCACGGCGGAGCGGTGAACGAGAGCGTCGGCCGGCTCTTCTTCACCTTCTCCGACGGCTACGACGGCAGTTGCACCGCAACGGTCGTCAACAGCGCGAACCGCAGCACCCTCATCACGGCGGCGCACTGCCTGAGGGGCGTCGGGGCTGCCGCTGCCGACGACACGTGGCACCACAACCTCTACTTCGTGCCCGGTTACCGCAACGGAACGAAACCGCTCGGCGGTTTCAGCATCAAGAGCATGGCCACCTCATCCCGCTGGGACGCCGATCCGGGCAGGACGACCTCGGAGGAGGTCGCCGTCGCCGGCTACGACACGGGAGTCCTCGTGGCGAACCCCTCAGCCGGGGGACGACGGATCGCGGACGTCACGGGAAGCCAGAAGATCGCGTTCACCAAGCCCACCAAGGGCGAGTTCATCCACACCTTCGGGTACCCGAAGAACCGACTCAACGACCCCGGCGCCAAGTACGCCGGATCACGCATGATCCATTGCGCCGGACCGGCCCAGCCCGGCCCCAAGGCACCCCTCCTGTGGGGTGAGCCCTGCGACATGTCGCACGGGGCGAGCGGCGGTCCCCACCTCGCACAGTTCGACACCCGGACCGGCGCCGGCACCGTCGTCGGCGTCACCACCACCAGCGAAGAAGTCGCGGGCGGGCAGGCCAATACGCTCTACGCCACACGCCTTGGTGACAGCGCCCACCGTCTCTACAACTGGGCGCAGACACGCCTGGCCTGACGTCGTGTCAAGCTCCTGCCCGGCCGGCACCTCCTCCCGGCCGGGCAGGACCCGTGCCCGACGTGCGGCGCCGTGGGGCCTGGGCGGGCCGTCGAGCGGCCTCGGGCCGGTGCCGGGTCGGTGGCGGCCGGGCCGGCCTCCGGGTGCTCGCCGGTCGTGGCGGGACGCTCTCGGGAACGCCCGGGTCAGTGGACCCTGATCCCCTCGCGGCTCGCCCGGACACCGCGGGCGGCCGAGCGCACTGTGCCCGGCCGCCGCGGTCTTCTCCGGGAGAGCCTGGCCCAGCGCCCCGGCAGGCGCGCCGACCGGCCCCGGCTGCCGGAGACCTGTGACGGGTCCTGCCCTGCGGCCGGGGCCAGGGCCTCGGATGTCGAGCACGAGCCGTAGGCGGATGCGGATGTCGGTGACTTCCTTGTCGGTGACGGCGTCGCGGGACCACCCGACAAGGCGCTGTTCGGAGATGGTGCGGACGTCATCGGTGCGGTGCGGCGTGGGACGGTGCCGGCCCGGCCTGCGCTCCGCTCGACTCCCTTGGCCACTGGACGGCCCTTCAGAGCCGCGACAGCCAACCACCCTCACCACGGGCCCCGACCGCCCACACCGGCCATCAGGCCAGAAAGACACCGCACAGCGTCTCCCGGCGACCCGGACCAGTTCCTGGACGGCTGTGTCGAGCGGCGCGTAGGCGAGGTGGTAGGCGGTCCCGTCGGGCTTGCCGAGGCTGTGGCGGGCGAGCGCTCACCGTCGGCGGACAGGGCCTCGCCCTGGTGGTCGACGTCCCAGGTCAAGCCGCGAAGTCCTGCCGGAGTACAGGAGTGGGCGCCTTGCGAGGCGCAGATGTTTCATCGGTATGCGAGGTGTGCTGCATTTCCACCTGGCTGGACTCCTGGCGTCACACCTAGGGCACGTCTGAAATGACAGCTATAGGGGCTGTCGTTACGTTCGTCGCAGGTCGGTCGCCCGGCTGACGTCCGTATGACAGAGGGAAGTGAAATGCGCACGCGTACATTGGGTGTGGCCGCTGCCGGAAGCGCGGCGGTCCTTGCCGCCGCTGGTATCACCTATGCCTCGGTTGACGAATCCACCCCGACGTCCCCGTCTGTCCAGCTGGCGGCCCCGCCTGCCGAGCCTGTCCAACCAGCCGCCCCTGCCGCCCCTGCCGCCCCAGCCGTCCCTGCCGCAGCTGCTTCGGGCGGCGGCAGCACAGGCGGGGAGAGGGACGAGGGCCGTGACCACGAGGGCGGCGGACGCGGCTACGGCCACAAAGAAGAGGGAAGGATCTACTTCAACGAACGTACGTACTCCGCCTCCACCGAGGGCTGTATCACTGCGGCCAGCGGACTGGGCTCCAGTAGCTTCAGTGTTTTCAACGACAGCCGGAAGACCATCGAGGTCTTCCGCGGCTTTACCTGCGACAACGGCGCTCCGGTAGCCACCGTGGGTCCCCGCGGCGAAACCAACGGCATTGTGACCCGTACCGTCCACGGGGGCGTGTTCGGTGACGAAGGCGTCGCGGGCAGCTTCCGGGTGATCGGCGACTACGACGAGTGGTGACAGCGCCGGTCTCCAGTTCGGCGACCAGGGCCTGGGCGAGGACAGGTAGCCGTCGTTCAGGCCGGGCAGGGCGAGGGGCGACGCGGCGGAACGCTCCGTTGCCTACGAGCCGCAGCAGGTCGTCCCGACCGCAATGTGGCGGGGCCCTCGGGGAATCCGAGGGGCCCCGCCACACTCGCATCATCGATGGCGGTTTGTCAGCGGGGGGCGAGTTCGGTAGCGCGCTGAGTGAGTTCGACGGCGCCGGGGATTCCCCGCCTCGCTGCCTACCGGTACCTGGACTGCCACCTGCCCGTCACCGAGCAGATCGCCGCCCGGCAGCTGTCCCTGCCCTGCTGCCCGGCCATGACCAGCACGGACGTGCAGCGCGTCATCGACGCCCTCCGTGTCATCCGGTCCTGACCCGCAGGCTGCCGGGCCGGCTGTCAGATCACCGGCGGCCGGCCCAGCTTCGTCATCCGCCACACCGTGCTCCACCGCATCGGACGCCGCGGCGGACACGGCGTCCGGACACCCTCGAAGAACCCGGACCACCATGCCCTGAGACCGGCCGACGGCGGCCTCCGCACCAGCGTGTACAGCGCCCAGGAGGTGAGGTAGACCGGCACCAGAACCGCAGGGAGGTGACGCTTGGCCAACCACACCCGATTGCGGGCCGTCATCCGGTAGTAGGTGGCGTGACGGGCCGGGTCGGTACGGGGGTGCTGCAGCACCATGTCCGCGCGGTACTCGATCCCCCAGCCGGCGTCCAGCGCACGCCAGGCGAAGTCCGTCTCCTCGTGCGCGTAGAAGAACGGGGCGGGGAAGTCGCCGACCTGGTCGATCACACTCATGCGGATGGCGTGGCCGCCGCCGAGGAAGGTGGTGACCTCGCCCGACAGCAGCGGGTCCGAGGCACCGAAGCGGGGCACATGCCGGCGCTGGGTGAACCCCGTCTCGTCCGCGATCCGGAAGCTCACCACCCCAAGGCGCGGGTTCTGTTCGAAGGTTTCCCGGATCAGCCGGAAGGTGTCGGTCCGGGGAAGCAGGCCGTCGTCGTCCAGGACCACCAGGACGTCGACACCGCCGAGTTCGCGCAGCCGGTCCACCCCGGCGTTCCGGCCGCCCGGGATGCCGAGGTTCTCCGGCAGTTCCACGGCATCCACCCACGCCGGAAGTTCCGGGAGCTTCACTCCCTGCCCGAGCACCACGGCCTTGACGCTCTCGCCCTCCTGGGCCGCCACCGAGTCCAGGAGCGCGTGCAGCTCCTTCTGCCGGTCGCCCATCGTCAGCACCACCACGCCCAGCGTGACGTCCATCGCACCCGACCCCATCGAGGAACCCTTCATGATCTCGCCGACACCGGAACCCGCGGATGTGTCGTTGCGCGTACTCGCCGAGACAGGGCGGCTCCCGGACCACCAGTACATGGACCAGCACACCCTGACCTGGATTGCCCGTGGGCGGCCTGCCGGTCCGAGTGCCCGAGTCACGATGCCACACCGGCCGGTCCTGCTGGTACCGGACGCCTCCTGGTTCGCGGGCCCGGCCGTGATCGATTCTATCCACGGCGCCCGGCACAACGCCCGCGTCAGCCTCCTCGTTCAGCTCCTCGCCCGCCACCACGGGCTCGACCACGACTCGGCCCTGGCCCTCGCCGCCGCGGCGGCCTGCCACGACTGCCACCGCCATCACGACCGCGACGACCGGGGTCACGGCCGGCGCGCCGCCGGCTGGCGCGCCTCGCCCTCGCCCTCGCCTTCGCCTTCGCCAGAGGCCACCACGTTTTCCTGGAAGGCGTCTTCGGCACCGAGCGGTACGACGCTGTGAATAACACGCGGCGCGCGAACCGAAGTGGGAGTGTTCGCCTGTACCGGTCAGCGGCTACTCGCTCTCGCCACTGCCATCCGGCACAACTGGACCACCGCACCACGATCGGGCGATCAATCATCGCAACTGAGCACCGAAGACACCGGACTCATTCATCCAGTCCTGTCGACCGAAGATTAGTTGACGACAGGTCAGCACATTTAGAATCGTGGACCCCTTGGATTCGCCCCGTCGGCTGGGCCCATGGCGCGTGGCCCGCGGTCCTGCGGGCTTCCGCTGATCATTCATGACCAAGTGGAGGTTTCGATGCCCGAGAAGGTCGTCAAGGAGAAGGTGCTCGTCTACGTCGTGCGGGACGGGCGGCTGCTGGTGTTCCGGCACACCGACTACAGCTACGAGGAGGTCGGTATCCAGGTCCCGGCCGGCAGCATCCGGCCGGGAGAGGGCCCGGAGGTCGCCGCGCTGCGTGAGGCCCGGGAGGAGACCGGCCTCACGGACTTCAAGATCGTGCGCAAGCTCGGCGAGACCGAGTACGACATCAGCCCGTACCGGTTCGAGATCCAGCGCCGCCACGTCTTCCACCTGGAGCTCACCGAGCCGACCCCGGAGCGGTGGATGAGCCAGGAGGACCACGACGGCGAGCAGGAGCCCACGTACTTCGAGTGCTTCTGGATCCCGCTGGAGGCCGCACACATCCTCCAGTCCGGCCAGGGCGCCCTGCTGGGACGCCTGTTCGGCTGACCACGTCCGCGCACCCTCGGCAAGGGAGGCAGCCGATGAACCGCCGCACCGAACGGCGCCCCCTGATCGAGCAGTTGTACCGGGGCCTGGATTCCGAGGCGGCCAGGACGGCTTCCGCGGGCGCAGATGGCCGCCCGCGTTGCGCGAGCACTTCACGCTGTCCGACGCCTCACGTCGCGGGAGCCGGCGGATCCGCTCGCCGGCGACGATGTTGGTGAACGTGCCGGAGTGCTCGAACACTCCGGCCATCAAGCCCCGTGGGCGGGCATCCGGTTCTACCCCGGCACCGCCCCTGCCCTGCTCGGCGTGCCCGCGCACGAGCTGCGGGACCAACGCGTCGACCTCGCCGGCCTCTGGCCGGGTGCCAAGGTGCGCCGTCTTACGGAGCAGATCGACGTGGCGCCCGACCCTGCCGCCGCCCTCGAGGATCTGGCGCTGTGCCTCGCAGCCGAAGCTGAGCCCCGCGACCCGCTCCTGCGTGCGATCGTGGTGTCCCTGGCGGCCGGCCACTCAATCACAGCGACCGCGAAGTCAGTGGGCCTGGCCACGCGACGACTCCACCGCTACTCCCTGGCTGCCTTCGGCTACGGCCCCAAGACCCTGGCCAGGGTCCTTCGCCTGCGACGTGCCCTCGCCTTGGCCCGCGCAGGCGTCCCCTTCGCGGAGACGGCTGCACGGACGGGCTTTGCGGACCAGGCTCATCTGGCAAGCGATGTGCGGGAGTTGACGGGGGAGTCGCTGAGCGGCCTGGTGGGACGGTAGCTCACGCTGAGGCGTTCGGCAGGGGTGCGAAGAGGTCGACGCTGTTGCCGTCCGGGTCATGGACCGTGGCGTAGCGCTGGCCCCAAAAGGCGTCCCACGGCTTCAGCTCACCGTGACAGCCGGCACCGGCAAGGTCCTGGTACACCACGTCGACGTGCTCGGGGTCCGTACACCGGAACGCCAGCGTTACCCGGCCACCGCCCGCTGGTGGAGGCCACGTCGGGTGGAACGAGCGGATGGTGTCTTCGGTGTCGAGGACGAGGCGGAGCCCGCCCGGAAGTACGGCCTCGACGTGCGGCTGGTCTTCGGATCCATCGGGAAACCCGATCCCGAGGCGCCGGTAGAAGGCGAGCGAGGCGGCCAGATCGGAGACGACGAGGCCGACGGAGTCGAACAGCGGTGCCGGTGTGCTGTTCATGATCGGCAGCGTAGGCAGAGGACGGGCGCCGGGTCTTGAAGAAAACGGACGCCCGTGTCCTGATCCCGGGTGCCGGCCGACCGCACGTCGATTGTGCCGCCGGAGCGTTCGGCGATGACGAGCGCCGCGATCGGGGAACGGCAGTGGTTGCCCTTGCAGATCACCAGTACCTTCCGGCGGTCCCTGGTCATTCGGTGATCACGAAGGGGGTGACGGGCGGTTCGGGGCGCCGTGGTCCGGTCAGGCGGCGGCAACGAAGTTGAACGGAGTTGCGCGGGCATCACTCCAGGGCGTCGATCGCGGAGGTGACCAGTGAGCGAGCGGCGGCACCATGGACGGCGAGGCCGGCAAAGCGGGTGAACGCCTCTACGTAGAGGGCGACATCGCTGGGTGCGGTCACGGTGACCTGGGCGGAGAGCAGTTCCACGGCGGCCTGTTGCTCGTCGAAGATGTTGAAGGTCTCCACCGGCCACATGGTGCGGGCCGCCGAGTGCGGGATGATGCCCAGCGACACCGAGGGCCGCGACATCACCGTGAGCAGGTGGCTGAGCTGTCCGGCCATTGCGGTGGCGTCGCCGATCCGGTACCGCAGCACGGACTCCTCGATGACGGCGACGAAGCGACGGCGGCCCTCGAAGACGACGCTGGAGCGGGCCAGGCGCGCCGCGACGGCGTCGGCCACATCGTCGGGGGTCTGCCGGAAGTCGGCCACCGTGCGCAGCAGAGCTTCGGCATACGGTGCGGTCTGCAAGGCCCCGGGTACGACCCGGGAGGAGTAGGCGCGGAACAGGCGGGTTCGCGTGTACAGCGGCACCCGGGACTCCTGGGCCCGGCGCAGGCCGGTGCGGGTGAGCCGCCGCCACTCGACGTACAGGGAGTCCGCCGCCCGGTTGGATGCGATCAGGTCGGCGGCCTGGTCGTCGGCGCCGCACGCCTGGCACCACGCCCGGATGTCGGAGTCCGACGGAGGAGTCTTGGCGTTGAGGATCCGGGAGGTCTTGGCCGGGTGCCAGCCGCAGAGGGCGGACAGCTCCCCGCCCTTCAGCCCGGCGTCGCGCATGAGTTCGCCAAGCCGGCCGGCGAGGGCCGCGCGGGCCGCTTGGGAGCTGGAGGACGGGGAGATCGGCATCGCTGCTGCGGTCGGTGCGGGGTGCCGGTCAGACGGCGAACTTCTCGTGCGGGACGGCCCGGTCCCAGACCGCCTCGAACGCGGTGGCGCACAGCAGGGCCACCGCGGGGTCGTCGCTGAACGACGGGTCGGCGGACTCCCCGTCGCCGGTGGAGTGGTTGAACCGCACCAGTTTGCCGTCGAACAGCCAGAAGTCGTTGCCGGGCAGTGCGATGTCCGACGCCTCACGTCGCGGGAGCCGGCGGATCCGCTCGCCGGCGGTGATGTTGGTGAACGTGCCGGAGTGCTCGAACCGGATGTACTCCGACACCGGCTCGGACACGATCCGGGCTCGGCGGACCTCGACACCGCGGTGAACGGTCTCCTCGACGAGGGACAGCCAAGGGCGCCACCAGGACGCGCGGTCGGCCGGGTCGTACCGGAATCCGCTGCGCCACGCGGTGAACGCGTCCTTCTCCTTTGTCACGCTGTAGGAGTCGCGCATCTCCAGGTGGACGGCGGTGTGCTGGGCGGCGTTCAGCTGCTCAGCGAACGTGGGCACTGTCTGCGGCATCGCAGGCACTCCTCAGGATCGGCACCATGCGTGCGGGCAGCCGGACCACGTCCTCGGTGTCGGGGATGCTGCCGGTCTCCAGGCACTTGGCGCGTAGCTTCTCGTCGGCCTTCCAGCCCTGTACGACGATCTCGCCTGCTTCCTCGTCGTACCAGACCGTCGGGCACTCATCGTCTCCTGTGTTGGAGGCCGATCCAGATGAACCGTAGTGCCGTGTCAACTTCCCTTTGCAAGCTGGTTGCGCGGATTTGCCCGACGATTCCTGACTGTGTTGCCACCGTCAAGGGCGCGGTTGCCGGAGCGCGGAGGCCCCGGTTGCTTGATTGACGCGTTCGGGTGAATCCGTGCAAGACCGTGCAACTCCTTTGGATGGGGACTTGGTTGCTCCCTATCGTCGTGCAAGGCCGCCGGACAGGGTGAAGGGCTGCGGTGCGTACCTGCGCTCGCACGGCGACGACGCCTTCCCACGGCCACGTTTCGTACGGGACCAGCGAGCACGGGAGGAAACCGAATGACAACGAGTACCGCAGTGCGCCCCTGGGGCGTCGGCAGGCTCCAGCCGTACCCGGTGGTGCACGAGCAGCCGTTCGCCACCGTCGCGATCGACCCGGACACGCAGCTCGGGGTCTTCCTCGACGGGGACGGGCTGGTGGTGGAAATGGGCAAGCACGGCACCAGCAAGGGGACCGAGACGAACCCGCAGAGCACCAACAGCGACAGCCGCAACGACTCCGACCACGACCAGGACAGCGAACAGGACTGATGACGTGACGGGTACGGGACCGGTGGCCGTGGCCACCGAGGCGGACGACCGGACCGCCGACATGGTGATCACCGAGCTCAACCGCCGCGACGTACCGGTGATCAGGTTCAACCCCGCCGACATCGGCCACAGCCTGACGGTCTCCGCCCAGTTCGGCACCTGCCCGGCCATCCCGGCCGGGCAGGTCCGCACTCCGTCCAGGACCGCCGAGCTGGCCGGCATCCGCTCGCTGTACTGGCGCCGCCCGACCTGGCCCGCCTTCGAACATCTCGCGCCCCAGGACGCCCGCTTCGCCGCCGCACACGCCCGGCACGGACTCGGCGGCGTGCTGTACGCCCTGCCGCACTGCCTCTTCGTCAACCACCCCCTGCGCAACCGCGGGGCCGAGCACAAGCCGCTCCAACTCGCCACCGCTCAACGTCTGGGCCTGACCGTCCCGCCCACCCTGGTGTCCAACGATCTCACCGACATCCGCGCGTTCATCCACGCCCACGGCGAGGTGATCCACAAGACCCTGCGGTGGACGCCGTACCAGCAGGGCGACACGGGGCTGACCTCCTGGACCGAGCCGGTGACCGCCGACACCGTGGACGAGTCGGTCGCCGTCGTCCCGCACCTGTTCCAGGCCCGCGTCGACAAGATCGCCGACGTGCGCGTGGTCGTCGCCGGCACCCGGCTGTTCGCCGTGCGGATCGACTCCGACCTGCTGGACTGGCGCAGGGACTACGGCGCACTGACCTACAGCGTGATCGACCTGCCGCCGCAGCTGGAAAAGGCGCTCCTCGCCTACCTGGAGCACTTCGGTCTCGCGTCGGGAAGCTTCGACCTCGCCCTCGATCGTACGGGCGGATTCCACTGGCTCGAACTGAACCCCAACGGGCAGTGGGGCTGGCTTGAGGACGAGACCGGCCTGCCACTCACCGTGGCCTTCGCCGACCTGCTGATGCGAGGACGATCATGACCAAGGACACCGAACCCGAACGGCACGCGCTCGCCGACCGCCTCGCGGCCGGTGGCCACCTGACCAGCCCGCGCCTCCGCTCGGCGGTCGAGTCCGTGCCACGCGAGCTGTTCCTGCACCCCGGGGTGTTCCTGCCCACCGGCGACGGCCTGTGGAAGCCGGCCACCCCACTCGGCACCGACCCTGCCCAGTGGGGCCGCATCGCCTACCGCGACGAGTCCCTGGTCACTCAGCTCGACGGCCACCTCACCGCGGACCAGGTCGCGGCCCCGGTACGCGGCTTTCCCACTTCCTCCTCAACCCTCCCGGCCACCGTCGTCGGCATGATCGAGGCCCTGGACCTCGAAGACGGCCACCAGGTCCTGGAGATCGGCACCGGCACCGGATACTCCGGCGCGCTGCTGTGTCACCGCCTGGGCGAGGACAACGTCACCACCGTCGAGGTCGATCCCGGCGTGGCCGGGCGCGCCGATGCCGCCCTGGAGGAAGCCGGATACTCCACCTGGACCGTCACCGGCGACGGCCTCCTCGGTCACCCCCGCCGCGCCCCCTACGACCGGGTGATCGCCACCTGCGCGGTACGCCGTATCCCCTACACCTGGATCCGGCAGACCAGGCCCGGCGGCACCGTGCTGGCCACCGTCGGCTCCTGGTCCTACGGCACCGGTCTGGCCAAGGTCACCGTCAACGACGACGGCACCGCCGAAGGCCGGATCATCGGCCGCAGCAGCTTCATGCCCGCCCGCGCCCAGGCCGTCACCCCGCTCAGCGGCGACCTGTCGGCCCGCGCCGCCTACACCGACACCGAACGATCCACTTCCCTCGACCCGAAGCTCCTCGATGAGTGGATGCCCGCCTTCCTCACCCAGCTCGCCGCTCCCGGCACACAGCTCCAACGCGCCGTTGACGGAGAGGGCCGACAGACGGTCTACCTCTTCGACACCGACCGGGAGTCCTTCGCCGCCCTCACGGAGGACGGCGAAGGCTGGACGGTTCGCCAGGGCGGCCCCGCCGCGCTCTGGGACTCCGTCGAGCGGACGCTCACTGCCTGGCACGACGCCGGCCGGCCGGACATCACCGCCGTTCGCCTCCAGATCACCACCAGGGCGCACGTCTACTGGATCGGTGGCCGGCAGATCGCCACTGCCGCCCGCTCCTACTGGATCGGCGACAATCAGGCCCTGCACTGGGAGCACCGGATTGCCTGAACAGATCGGCGACGGCCGTGTGATCACGCAAGGGCTACGCCTGGGCTTCAGGGGGGCAACGGCCGGATGTGTGGTCAGCGGGACGTTCGAGTGGACCGCCTTCTGCCACGCCCCGGGGTCCCGCGACCGGTACACCACGGGGTTCCGCCAGGTGCAGGAAACATGACGTTAGGGAGCGGCCAGGGGCATCGGCGACGAACTTCTACCTTCTACGGACTTCTGTGCATTCACCCGAGAGTGTCAATGGCCGCGGTGATCAGCGAGCGGGCGGCGGCGCCGTAGACCGCCTGTGATGCCAGCTCGGCCCATGCCCGGACGTACTGCGCGACCTCGCTCGGAACGGTTACTGTGACGGCGGCGGTCAGCAGTTCGACGCTCACCCGCTCATCGTCGAAGACGTTGAACGCTTCCAGGGTCCACATGTCGCGGCCGGCACGGAACGGGATCACGCCGAGGGACATCCTTGGAAGGCTCATGAGCGCCAACAGGTGATCGAGTTGACCGGTCATCGCCTCGGCGTCGCCGATTCGGTAGCGCAGGACGGACTCCTCGACCAGGACCGCGAACCGGTGGTCCCCTTCGCGCACAACGTGCGACCGGGCGAGCCTTGCGGCCACTGCCTTGGCAACGTCGTTGGGGGTCCGGTGAAACCGGGTGATGTTCGTCAGCAAGGCCGTTGCGTACGCCTCTGTCTGCAACAGCCCAGGGATCACATTGGAGCAGTACACGCGGAAGAGGCGGGTGCGCTCGTACAGCGGAACGTAGGATTCCTGCACACGTCGCAGGCCCGTTCGTTGAAGTCGCCGCCACTCGACGTACAGGGAGTCCGCCGCCCGGTTGGATGCGATCAGGTCGGCGGCCTGGTCGTCGGCGCCGCACGCCTGGCACCACGCCCGGATGTCGGAGTCCGACGGAGGAGTTTTGGCGTTGAGGATCCGGGAGGTCTTGGCCGGGTGCCAGCCGCAGAGGGCGGACAGTTCCCCGCCCTTCAGCCCGGCGTCGCGCATGAGTTCGCCAAGCCGGTCGGCGAGGGCCGCGCGGGCCGCCTGGGCGCTGGAGGACGGGGAGATCGGCATCGCTGCTGCGGTCGCTGCGGGGTGTAGGTCAGAGGGTGAACTTCTCGTGCGGGATGCCCGCCGTCCATACGGCTTCGAACGCCGCAGAGCAGAGGGCCACCGCGGCTTCGTCCTCCGTGAAGGCGTGCCCGGCCCAGTCGCCGTCGCCCGTGAACCAGTGGAAGAGCACGAGCCGGTTGTCGATGAGCCAGAAGTCGTTGCCCGGCAGAGCGATGGCGGAGGCCTGGCTCCGGGGGAGCCAGCGGACCTGCTCGCCGGCCAGGAGGTTGACCGGTGTGGTGGCGTGCTCATACCGGATGTAGTCCGTGACCGGCTCGGAGACGATCCGAGCCCGCCGCATGACGACGCCCCGGGCAATGGCGTCCGTCACCAAGGGCACCCACGTCGGCCAGAATGAGGCGTTCGGGTCGTTGTCCACCTCGCCGGTCCGCTTGAAGTGGTCGAAGGCTTCGACCTCGTCCCCGACCGAGTAGTTGTCGCGCATCTCAAGATGCACAGCGGAGCGTGTCGCGCCCTTCAGGAGCTCAGCAAAGTCCGGCACGCTCTGCGTCATCACAAGCCCTTCTCAAGATCGGGATCATCCGCGTCGGGATGCGGGCCACGTTCTCGCCGTCAGGGATACCGGTGGTGTGGCCGGGCACCCACTCCGTTTCGCTGAGCCGGGTCCTCTTCTCCGGGGTCAGGTTCCAGCCCTGGATCAACAGTTCCCGCTCTTCCTCGTCCACCCACACCGTCGGCGAGCCGCCGCCCCCGGTGTTGGGGCCGATTCCGATGAACCACTGATACCCCTCCTGTCACGTACCTCGCGCATTCTTGCGCTCGGAGTTGACGTGAGCACCAGCATCGGGCCTCCGAGGCCGCCTGTCAGGCGTTTTCAATTCTGACGAGCCGCCAGTGTGTCGTTCTCGTCGTGGAGATCAGGTGGGTCGGCTGTTGACCGGTGCTGGTGGTCAGGGGGTGAAGTGGGGGGAGTGGGCTTCGATGGCCTGGACGAAGGCGGTCCATTCGGCGTGGTCGAAGGCGAGGTGGGGGCGGGTGGGGTGCTTGTCGTCGCCGAGCCAGACGTCGCCGTTGGGGAAGCGGGCGATGATCACGCAACTGCCGTTGGCGTCGCCGGAGAAGGGGGACTTGGTCCACTGGGCGTGGGCGGGGTCGTGGTCGTAGGGGTCGTGGTTCTTGGTCACGGGATCTCCTCCTACGCGCGCGATGGCCCTGCCCGGAGTGGGCAGGGCCGTGCTGGTGGTGCAGTTCAGGTGGTGAAGTTGGGGGAGCGGGCTTCGATGGCCTGGACGAAGGCGGTCCATTCGGCGTGGTCGAAGGCGAGGTGGGGGCGAGTGGGGTTCTTGTCGTCGCCGAGCCAGACATCGCCGTTGGGGAAGCGGGCGATGATCACGCAACTGCCGTTGCCGTCACCGGAGAAGGGGGACTTGGTCCACTGGGCGTCGGCGGAGTTGTGGTCGTAAGGGTCGTGCTTGTTGCTCACGTCAGCTCTTCCAGCTTCCGTTCAAGGGCGGTGATGGTGTCTTCCGGAGACAGCGCGCACCGCTTGACCCGGGCGATGGCCCGCTCGGCCCGTCGTACGTCGCGTCCCGTTCTACGCGGGAGCATACCGCCGACGGCTTCGATGAACGCGAAGCCGTTTTCGAGATCGTCAGGGAACCGCATCAGGGCGATTCCCGACGAAAGGATGCCTGGCCGTCCGGCACTCAGCGGCACCATGCCCAGTGTGACGTTGGGGTACTGGGCGACCTTGATCGCGTGCCGGATCTGTTCGGCCAACACTGCCTGGTCACCGGCTACGAGCAGCGCGATCTCACCGAAGTAGGCCTCGAACGTGAGAACCGGGTCCTGCGTCAGCCGGCGTTGGCGGAGAATCCGGACCTCGGCTCCAGCCTCCACACGTTCCTCGTTGGGAGAGTCGAGACCGGCCGTAATCATCTCCTTTGCGTATCCCTCGGTCTGGACCAGGCCGGGGAACGCCGAGGGGAAGTACTCCAGCATGTGTGAGGCATCGGCTTCGAGCGCGAGATACTCCGCGAACGCCGGCGTGATCGCTTCGGCATAGTCGAGGTCGCGCCACCACTGCTTGGTCGGGCCGTTCCCGAGCAGGCTCTCCAACTCCTCACGTTCCTGGCCGGAGACGCCGTAGTGGTCGAGCAGCGTCTTCAGATCGGCGGCGCTGATCGGCTGGTGGGCGCGCTCGATTCTGCTGAGGCGAGCGGGGTTCCAGCCCTTCAGGCCGACCGTGACGTCGGCCAGGGTCTTGTTGTTCTCCAACCGCCAAGCGCGCAGTTCATCGCCGAGGCGGATCTGCCGGATCGCGGACAGGCTCTTCTTCAAGCTGGCGCCTCCCCTCTGAGTGTGGACAACCAGTGTTGCCAATGATGGACCGTCACCTCAAGCCAGTTCAAGATCAACGGATTTGTTTCTGTGTTCGGGTTGAAAGTTCGATTCTGCATCCGTCACACTCAGCGTGACCGCACGGACACGCTCCTGACGGGGCGTCGTCGCGTCGTGCGTGCTGCCAATTTCCGCCCGCAACCGAGGCGAAGGGGCGAACCATGTCCACTTTGAGCAGACCTGTCCTCCAGACCTGGGAGGCGATCCTCACCGAGCACGACCGCTCGGTCCGGACCGCCCGCCACCAGGTCCACCAGCGACTCACCGACTGGGGGTGGCAGGGCGAGCGTGTCGACGATCTCGTCCTGATCGTCTCCGAGCTCGTGACCAACGCGATCGTCCACGCCTGCCAGGGGCAGGGCGAAGTCCGGCTCTACCTCCAGGAGTTCGGCGGCGACTGCCGCCTGGAGGTCTGGGACCCGCGCTGCGACCTGCCGCTCCAGGAGCGCCGTCCTCGCCGGTTCGGCGAGGGCGGGCGCGGGATCGAGCTGGTCCGACAGCTGGCGTTCGACTTCGGAGTGGTCATACGGCGCGGTGCGGGCAAGCGCGTGTGGGTGCGCGTTCTGCTCGCCGAGGGGGAGAACCGCCCGGCGCCACTCAGGAGTTGAACGCCATGACCACGGACTGCCGCCCCAAGCACCGGCGCCGTCCCAAGCACCGCCGCAGTACCACCGGACGTGATCACGCCGCGCGCGAAGGTCATCCGGTCACCCCCACCGCCCGTCGGACCATCGGCCACCCGACCGCCGACTGTCCGACCGCCGACTGTCCGACCGCCGGCCGCCCCAGCGCCGCCGAACTCGCCGCCCTCGCCGTCGTGTTCGCCCTCAGCCTCGGGCTCGCCTGCGTCGCCTCCGCCCTCGTCGACCCCGGCGAGCCCGCGACCGCCCACGTCGTCTGGTGGACGACCCTCGCCGCCGCCCTGATGCGCGGCGTCAGCTGGTCGGACACCTTCCTCGACCGCCGGCACCGGCGCCAGTACCGGTACCGGCCCCAGCCCCAACCCCACCCCCACCCCCAGCCTCTGTACCGCAGCTCCGACCGCTGACCCCCTCGACTCGTCCGGAGAAACACCCCCATGCACCCCGCCGCCATCGCCTTCCGCGACCCCGCCGCCCTGCACGCCCGCTGTGAGATCGCGGGTATCCGCAGACTCGCCATCGAACCCGGTTACGAGACCTGCGCCGTCCTGCCCGACGGCCACTGGGAACCCCTCCCCGACGGCTACCCCGAGCGGTTCGCGCCCAGCATCTTCAGCCGGGACAGCGGTCTCATCGAACTGTTCCGGCTCCCCGAGACCGTCACCGGCCGGGACGCCCTCACCGCGCTCGTCGGCACCCTCGGTGACCCCGTCCCCGTCACCCTCGGTGAGACCGACGACCCGCCGGGCGAGCCCACCACCCACCTCAGCGCCGACACCGGCCTGCGCCCCGGCCTGCACGTCGACAACCACCAGAACCTGCCGTACGCCGCCCGGGAGACGGCCCGCCGACGCCTCTGCGTCAACCTCGGACCCGGCAGCCGCCACCTGCTCCTCGCCGACACCGACATCAAGTCCATCTGCCGCACCCTCCACGACCGGTACGAGACCCACCACCCGCGCACTAACGACCTGCGGTTCTTCGTCACCCTCCGCCGCCCGCTGCGCGTCCTGCGGCTGCGGATCGACCCGGGCGAGGGCTGGTTCGCGCCCACCGCCGTGCTGCCGTACGACGAGTCCACGGAGGGCCAGGACCAGCCCTCGGCCACCGCCTCCTGGCTCGGTCACTGGGAGCGAGGGGTGTTCGGCCCGCTGATCTGACCCCATCCGGCGTGGTCCTCAGCGTGGCGCACCCGGGCCCGTCCGGGTGTGCCACGCTGGTGGGTGGGGAGGACCGGAGCACGACGAGATCGGGAGGCCCGTGATGGCCGAGATCAGGGTGAACGGGGTGGCGCTGCACTACGAGGCCCGGGGTTCCGGGCCCGGGGTGGTGCTGGTCCACGGCTCCTGGAGCGACGCCGACAGCTGGGCGCGTGTCATGCCCGGACTCGCCGAGCGGACCACCGTGGTCGCCTACGACCGGCGCGGGCACAGCCGCAGCGAGGACCTGCTCACCCAGGGTTCGGTGTACGAGGACGCGGCGGACCTGGCCGGCCTGATCCAGGGGCTCGGCCTCGCGCCCGCCTTCGTCTGCGGCGACTCGTACGGCTCGCTGGTCGTGCTGCGGCTCGCCGCCGCCCGTCCCGACCTCCTGCGGGGCCTGGCCGTGCACGAGCCGCCGGGGACGTCGATGCTGCTCGCCGACCCTACTCTGCGGCCCATCGGCACGGCCTTCGCGGACCGGATCAACGCCGTGCGGGAGCTGCTGGAGCAGGCGGAGTCGGCCGCGGCCGCCGAGCTGTTCGTGGAGTCGCTCGCGTTCGGCCCGGGGGCGTGGGAGCAGCTGCCCGCGCCGATCCGGCACACGTACATCCGGAACGCGCCGACGTACCTGGACGAACTGCGCGACCCCGACGCGCTGGACCTGGACCTGAACGCGCTCGCCCGGTACACGGAACCCGCGCTGCTGACGCAGAGCGACGACAGCGCGCCGATGTACGGCGAGGTGCTGGACATGATCGACCTCACTCTGCCGAAGGCGGAACGGCACCTGTACACGGGCGCCGGTCACGCTCCGCATCTGTCGCAGCCCGAGGAATGGGTGGGGGTGACCCTGCCGCGCGTCTTGGCGTGAGGCGCGGGTTGGGGGCGTGAGCGTGTCAGTGCGCGCCGGGGCTCACGCTGGGGCGCACTGACACGCCCGGACATGGGCTGTCCGGTACGCCGGGGGCCGGTTGCGATCGCGGACCTGGCGTCACTTTCCGGATTCCAGTGCAGGCCCACGGTAATCGTCACTACGCTCCCACCGGGCCCGAAGTACCGGTCGGCGGGCCACAGGGCGGGGTCTACAGCCGGGCCCAGCTCTTGAACCGCGCGCATGCGGGGAGACGGCTGACGTGTGAAGACGACAGCTGCCGTGCCCGACAACTGCACCGAGTCGTCGGGCACGGCAGTAGCCCAGCGCAGGTACGGGCGGATCCATCAGCTCCCGGCCGGGTGGCCGGGGAGCGGCTGTGGCAGCGCCGGCAGGGCGCTGCCCGGCAGCCGCACGCACCACCGTCCGAAGCACTCCCTTGGTTGCGAAGGAGGAACTGCAGGATGAACACGACCAGCACCGCACGGACCCAGCCCCTGTCGGAGACCAACACCGTCGACCTGGACCTGGACGTCACCATCGTCACCGCAGGCCCGGTGGCGGCAGCTCTGCTGTCGAGCACCGACGACGGGTGCGACACCGTCCGCGGCAGCGACTGCTGACCCTGTCCTGACTAGGTGCCTGGGCGGGCCGAGAAACTCCCGCCCAGGTACCCCGGGCGACCACCCGTTCCCGACCGAAAGGTAAGGACATGGCAGCAGGTGAACACGGTTCGCACTATCAGCCGTTGGGGACAGCGTTGTGGCGGGCGAGTGTGATTGGCGCTGCCGGTGATCTGCCTGCCTGGCCGGGTGAGAGCGCGGACGCGGCCGAGCAGCGGAGGTGGATCGCGCGGGTCTGGACGATCCGGCCCCTGGCGCAGGCCGTCGCCCTGGCCAGTCCGTCCCTGGCCGGCCGGATCGAGCAGCTTCTCGTCGGAGGGGGTGACTCCGGTATCCGGCTGCGCCGTACGACGATGTCCCTGGCCCGTTACCTGCTCCGTGCTCAGGGCCGGGCCACCCCGTTCGGTGCGTTCGCCGGGGTCGGAACCCTCCGGTTCGGTGAGGGCGCCCGCTTTCGGTGGAGCGGGGACCACCGACTTCGGGCCCGCCCGGACGCAGTGTGGCTTGCCGAGGTGATCGCCCGTCTCGAAGCGTGCCTGCCCTTGCTGGAGCGGCTGCCAGTCGTCGCCAACGACTGTGCGATTGAGCGGGGTTCGAGGCTGGTGGTGGCGTGCCAGCCGCATCTGAGTACCGTCTGCGGTGGCGGCGATGCCGTCGAGGAGGTGTCGGTTCGCCTGACCCCGGTGGTGCGCGCGATCACGGTGGCGGCCCGGACACCCGTTGCTGCCGCCGCCCTGGTGGACGGGGTCGTGGCTCGGTTTCCCGGTGTCGCCCGCGACGCGCTGCGAGAGGTGGTGGGCGGCCTGGTGGCGTGTGGCGTGCTGATCAGCAGTCTGCGGGCGCCCGGGACCTGCACCGACCCCCTCGCCCACGTGCTCGGACAACTGGATACGGCGGGCGCCGACGCCGTGCCTGAGGCGGCGGCGCTGTGCAGGGACTTGCATGCCCTCTACCGCGAGCTGAACGGCACCGGCCGATCCGGGGAGCTCGGCCGCCTCCGGGTGGCCGAGCGGATGCGTGCGATGGCCCCGGGCGCTGACCAACCCCTGGCCGTGGATCTGCGGCTCGGCGCGGCACTGATGCTGCCACAGGCGGTCGCCGACGAGGCCGCCGCCGCAGCCGGAGCGCTGATGCGGCTCAGTCCGCAGCCCACGGCGAGCCCGTCCTGGTGCGCCTACCACCGGGACTTCCTGGCCCGCTACGGTTCCGGCGTCCTGGTGCCGCTCGCAGTGCTCACCGACCCGACCCGGGGGCTCGGCCACCCGCTCCACTTCACCGATCCGCAGGCCGGCGTTGGGGTGACGCGGCGGGACAAGGCCCTGCTCGCCCTTGCCCAGCAGGCCGCGTTGGAGGGCCACGAGGAGATCGCCCTCGACGACGCCGTCCTCGACCGGATCGCCCCCCTGACCGAAACACCACACCGGCCGGTGACAGCGGTCGATGCCCTGGCCGACCTGTGTGCTGTGGACCTGGGCGCGATCGACCGAGGCGAGTTCACCCTGACCGTGCGGGGGCTCGGGCGCCGAGGCGCGACCACCGGACGGTTCCTCGACCTGCTGGAGAACGGCGGCCGCCGACACGCTGCCCTCCACTCCGACCAGCCGACCAGCGTGCACGGCGCCATCGCCGCACAACTGTCCTTTCCCCCGAGGCATGTTCGTACTGAGAACGTGCTGCGCGTTCCAGCCGTCCTGCCGTGGGTGATCCCCGTGGGTGAGCACCGCGCCGACACGCGCGGAACTCTGCCGCTTGCGGATCTGGCCGTCGCGGCGGACGCGCAGCGCTTGTACGTGATCTCCCGTTCGCGAGGCCGGGTCGTGGAACCGATGCTGCCGCTCGCCGCGGCCCGGCACACCATGCCGCCGCTGGCGCGGCTGCTGTTCGAGATCCCGCGCGCCGCCCACCCGGCGGTCGCCGTGTTCGACTGGGGCATCGCCGGCTGCCTGCCCCGGCTGCCGCGTGTACGCCACGGCCGCAGCATCCTCGCCCCGGCCCAGTGGCTTGTCGACCCCGCTGACCTCCCTGGACCCGATGCCCCCACCGACCAGTGGGAGGAAGCCGTACGGCGGCTGCGCGCCACCCGAGCGGTGCCCGCCCGGGTGGCGCTCGGCAACGGTGACCGGCTTCTGCGGCTGGACCTGGACAACCCGATGGACGTGGCCGTCCTGCGACGCCATGCCACGCCCACAGCCGCCCCGCTCAGAATCTCGGAAGCGCCTGCCACGGCCGAGCTCGGCTGGTGCGAGGGCCGGGCCCACGAGATCGTCATCCCGCTGGCGGCCACCGCCCCGCCGCGCCCTGCTCCGGCGTTCCTGAGCAGCACCCGCCCTCCGCCGGTCGCCAACCCGCACGACGGCGACGGCGTGGTGTCCGCCAGGCTCTACGGACCCCCGCAGACGGTCGACGAAATCCTCACCCACCGCCTGCCGGACCTGCTGAACCAATGGCCGACGCCCCCGCTCTGGTGGTTCGTCCGGTACCGCACCCCCGTTCCCCACCTGAGACTGCGCCTGCACGAGCCCGACCACCGGCACGCCTGCGGTCAGGTGGCCGCCTGGGCCCGGGAGCTGCGGCACGTCGGCCTGGCCGACGAGGTCACCCTGGACACCTACCAGCCTGAGACCGGACGCTACGGGACCGGGCCGGCGATGGCCGCCGCAGAGCGGCTGTTCAGCGCCGACTCGACTGCCGTCCTCGCCCAGCTCTCCTTCCTCGCCGCGAACCGGAACATCCCACCGCAAGCGCTGACCGCCGTGAGCCTGGCTGCCCTGGCCGCCGCTGTCGCCGGGGGCCGACCAGCGGGAATGCACTGGCTGCTCCGGCACCCCGAACACACTGCCGGGGCCTCGGCACAGGACCGCGCCATGCGCCGCCACGCACTGATCCTCGACCAGGACCACACCGCCTTCCGGTCACTGGCAGGCGGCCGGGAACTGGCCGCCGCCTGGGCGGACCGCGCCGACACAGCGGCCCGCTACGCCGCACAGCTCACCGCCCGAGGCGGTCGGCCTTCTCCCGACAGCGTCCTCGGCTCACTGCTGCACCTCCACCACGCCCGCGCGTGCGGTATCGACCCCGTCGGCGAGGGCACGACGTACAAGCTGGCCCGGGGCATCGCCCTGGCCAGCACCGCCAACCCCGTCGACCGGCCGAACCGGGAAGGGGACCGATGACCGTGGCGAAGGGGAACACGTCGTACCCGTCGGCGCTGCGCGAGCGTGCCGCAGCCGTCGCCGAACACCTCGCCGCCGCCCTCGCGGTTCCGCCGGACGTGGATTTCGGAGCCGACACCGCCCCCGGCAGTGCGCGCTGGCGCGACCAGTCCCTGTCCAAGGGCGCTGCCGGAGTCGCCGTTTTGCACGGCCTGCGGGCCAGCGCCCAACTCGCCGACACCGCGCCCGTGCACGCCTGGCTGGCCCGCGCCACCCGCGACGACCTGAGCGCCGGCACCGGAGCGGGGCTGTGGTTCGGCGCCCCCGCCGTCGCCTTCGCCCTTACTGTCGCCACACCCGGCCGCTACCCGGGCGCAGCCGCCCGCCTCCACCAGGCGGTCACCCGCCTCACCGCCGACCGGCTGACCGCCGCCGACCAGCGGATGGATGCCGCTCTGCGCCCCTCACCGTACGAGTTCGACCTCACGCGCGGCCTGAGTGGCCTCGGCGCCTACCTACTGCGGGCCGACCCTGGCAGCGGCCTCCTGCGGCGCGTTCTCGTCTACCTGGTACGCCTCACCCACCCCATCGCCGCCCGCGACACAGCCGGGACCAGAGCGCCGGGCTGGTGGACCGCCGAGGTGCCCGCCCGTTGCGACGATCCGGCCTTCGCCGACGGACACGCCAACCTCGCTATGGCCCACGGCATCACCGGCCCCCTGGCCCTGCTGGCACTCGCCGCGCGCGAGGGTGTCACCGTCGACGGTCACCACGAGGCCGTGGACACCATCTGCCAGCACCTCGACGCCTGGCGCCAGGCCTCGCCCGCCGGACCCTGGTGGCCCGAACGGATCACCCTCGACGAACTCGACGACGGGCGCCCTCACCAGGGAGGGCCGAACAGGCCCTCCTGGTGCTACGGCACACCAGGCCTCGCCCGCGCCCAGCAGCTCGCCGCCCTCGCACTCGGCGACACCGCCCGCCAGCGCGCCGCAGAACACGCCCTCGCCTCCTGCCTGGCCGACCCCGTCCAACTGAACCGCCTCACCGACCCCACTCTCTGCCACGGCTGGGCCGGCGTGACCGCCACCGCCTGGCACGCGGCCGCCGACGCCGACACACCCCACCTCTCACACCAGGTGGACCACCTGATCCAACGCCTGCTCGACCACGGACACCACACCGCCCCCGATGCGCTGCCCGGTCTCATCGAGGGCAGCGCCGGCGTCGCCCTCACTCTGCACAGCATCGCCACCGCCGGCACCGACGGCTGGACCACCTGCCTGCTGATCGGCTGAGAGGAACGACCACATGCCCGGCCCCACGCACACCCCGTCCGCCGACTGGCGCCAGACCAACCTTCACTTCGACACCTGGCAGCACGCCGAACGCGCCGCCGCCGACCTCCTCCCGCTCCTGACCGAAGCCGAGGACACCTCCGCCCTCGTCGCCTGGTGGTTCATCCGGAAAGGCGAAACGTGGCGGCTGCGCCTGCGCTCCGCCCCGGGTCGCGACAACTCCGCCGCCGTCCTCCTTGACCAGCTCACCGCCCTGCCCGGGCTGCGCTCCCTCGCCCACGGCGTGGTGTACGAGCCGGAGACCCGCCGCTTCGGCGGACAGCCGGCCATGGAGATCGCCCACCACCTGTTCCACGCGGACAGTCGCCACGTCCTCGACCACCTCGCCCACACCGCCGAAACAGGCGACCACCGCACCGAGATCGGGGGACGGCTGGCCACCCGTCTGATGCGTGCGGCCGGCCAGGACTTTTACGAACAGGGCGACATCTGGGCATCGGTCGCCGAGCATCGCGCCACCGCCGGAAGCCCCCAGCCGTCAGCCTCGACCCTCGCAGCGGTCCAGACCCTCATCACCGCCGCCGCCGACCGTCCCGGCAGCCCGCTCTCCCGCGAGCCCGCGTGGCCGACAGCCTTCGAGGCCGCCGGCCACGCGCTCGCCGACCTCGCCCACCACGGCCACCTGGAACGCGGTATACGGGCCGTCCTCACAGACCACCTGCTCTTCGCCTTCAACCGGCTCGGCATTCCCGCCAACCGGCAGGCCGCACTCGCCACCGCCGCCCAGCACACCGTCTTCCACCACCGATCCGGCGCCGACCGCGACTCCCGCCGCACACCGACCACCCCGACAGTCAGGCCAGCATCCATGAACGCCACCAGCCCGGCCCCCGACCCGCAGGCCCTGCGCGACGCCCTCGTCACCAGGATCGACAGCCTCCACACCTTCCGTACCAAGGCCGTCCGCGACGCCTTCCTCGCCGTGCGACGGGAGCTGTTCCTGCCCGAGGTCGACCTCGCCACCGCCTACCAGCCCAAGCAGGTGGTCACCAAGCGCGCCGCCGACGGCACCGCACTCTCCTCAGCCTCCAGCCCCAACATCGTCGCCACCATGCTCGAACAGCTCCAAGCAGCCCCCGGGCAAAGCGTTTTGGAGATCGGCGCGGCCACCGGTATCAACGCCGCCCTCCTCGCCGAACTCACCGGCCCCACCGGCACCGTCGTCACCATCGAACTCGACGAAGACCTCACCGAAAGCGCCCGCGCCCACCTGGCCGCCGCCGGATACCACCGCGTCATCGTCCTGTGCCGCGACGGCGTTCTCGGCGACCCGGACCGCGCGCCGTTCGACCGCATCATCGTCACCGCCGGAGCCTGGGACATCCCCGCCGCCTGGTGGATCCAACTCGCCCCCACCGGACGCCTCGTCGTCCCACTGCGCCTGCACGGAAGCGGCCTGACCCGCTCGCTCGCGTTCATCCGCACCGCCGACGACCGCATGGTGGCCACCGACGCCGCAGTGTGCGGATTCGTCCCGCTGCGAGGCGCCGCCGAGATGGGCGAGATCCACGTTCGCCTTGCCGACGACGCCATCCTCAAGGTCGACGCCGACGACCACCCCGACCAGGAGACTCTCGCCAGGGCCCTGACCCACCCCGCACACCTGAAGTGGACCGGCATCCACGTACGGCACGACGAACCCGCTGCCCACCTCGATCTCTGGCTCGCCACCACCGACACCGGGCTCCACTTCGGCAAACTGGCCGTCGGCCCGGCCACACGCGCACTCCTCCCGGCCGACCCCGCCGTGCGCTGGTCGGGCGCCGCCCTCCATCAAGGCGCGGCCTTCGCCTACCTCACCACCCGAGCCGTTGACGACGACACCGACGAACTCGGCATCGCCGCCTACGGGCCGGACGCCGACAAGCCGGCCGCTCTCACCGGAGACCTCCTGCACCACTGGAGCCGGAAGCGCCCCGCCCAGCCCACCGTCACCGCTCACCCCGCCGCCACCCCCGACGACCGGCTCGGCCCCGGAACACGCATCACCCGCCCGCACACCAGGCTGACCATCAGCTGGTGAAGACCGTGTACGAGGAGGTCGTACCGCGGCGATCTGTCCGACACCCGATGGGCCTTGGTCGAGCCCGTAGTGGTCCTGATTGCCCGTGGGCTCGCAGCGGTGTTCAGGAACGGCCGGCGTTCCCGGCCCGTGTGGCCGCGTGCGGCGGCCTTCTCCAGGTCGAACAGGGAGAGCCGGGTGCCCCGGGTGGGGCGTTCTCGCGCCGGACGATGATCCGGGTGTCCCCGGTCCAGGGCTCAGCTGCTCTGCCCAAGGCTCCTTGGCTGGTCGGCCGCGACCAGTTCGGCAGCGTGCGCGAGGTCGCCGCCCGCCCGCCGGAGCAGCGCCTCGACGTCGTAGCCCGGTGAACCGAAGCCGGCGCCGAGGCCAAGCCGGATACCGGAGTCGAAGCGCCCCATGTGCACAGAGGCCTCCAGGGCGGGGCGGAGCCGGTCAAGCGCGCACAGCAGGTCCCAGGCGGATGCATCCAACCGGGCCCGTTCCACCGGGTCGCAGGCGTTGACGGCGGCGGTGACTCCGGCGCCGTCGGGCTCGTACTCCAGTAGGTCCGGCAGCAGTTCGGGGATGCCCATGATCCGAGCCGCACTGAAGGTGAGGGCGTGGGCGCCAGTAGGGTCGTTGAGCAATTCGGCCAGCAGCGGGACGACGCGCCGGTCATGCCGCCGGGCGAGTCCACGGATGCCTTCCTCCCGGATATCCGCATGCTCGTCGGTCGTCCGCTCCCAGAGCGCGGCCCGGATCCCGGGGCTGTCGACTTCGACCTGGAAGCCCAGCGTGAACGTTGCCCGGTTACGAACCTCCGGATCCTCGTCGCGGGTCAGCGTGATGAGCGCGCGGATGTCCGGCCCGTCCGGCAGTCCAGTGGCCACCCCCGCAAAAGAACTCGCCACCCGCCGGCGAACATCGGCGCCGGGATGTCCAGCGAGAGCGGCAAGGACGGGGACGGCACGCTGGTCGTCCGTCCTCTCGATCGCGCGCGCCAGGGAGCACAACACGTGGCCCTCGGTCTCTCGCTCCGCGAGCGCGACCAGCGCGGCCACCGTCTCGGCGCGGACCACTTCGTTCTGATCGCTCGCGTCGCCCAGCAGGTCACAGCCCGTCGCACGCTCGATCGGATCATCCGAACCGATCAGCTCCAGGCCGAGCGGCAGCGACCCCAACCCGTCAGCCGCCGCCCGCCACAGCAACGTCCGGTACTCGCCCCGGTCGTTCGCCTCCTCGGCACCACGCGCCGCGATCAGCGCCTGTCCGACCAACTCCGCCACCACGCCCGCTTCCATCCGGGCAGTCTGATGCACGAACCACGGATGTGCGCGGGAGTTATCGCCGACCCGGCGCAGCGGCCCGTCGGACATCGCGGTCGGCAAGGAGCAGTGACCCACCACCACCGTCGTTCTACCGGCCCGGCGGGGCATACAGCGGAGAAGGGGAGCTCAATGGGGCCGCGGCGGCAGGAACGGTGGACGCGGTCGGGAGTGGATGGCCCTGGTCAGCAGCGCCCCGCACGCCGGTTGGCGCCCGCCGTTCGCCCGGTACGCCCAGGACCACCCGATCCCCGCCGTCGACGCGGCCGCCGCGCACTACGCCGGGCACCCGGACGACCGGACCCTGCGCGCGCTGACGCTGGCCGCCGCACCGTGGAACTTCGGCGAGCACGCCCTCGCCGAGGGCCGGTCGCTCCTGGCGGGCCTGGACTACAACCACGCCGCCGTGGCGTGGGCCGACGCGCACTTCGACGACACGTATCAGGCGCGCTGGGCCCCGCAGGCGGTGCCGACCCTGATCGTCAGCGGCGCCCTGGACCGTGTGGTCACCCAGCGCCTGTGGCAGGACGAACCGGCCTTCACCCGCCCGCACATCCTGCACCGACGGATCGAGGGCGCCGCCCACTTCCCGTGGATCGAGAACCCGGAAGCCGTCCGCGCGGCCTTCGCCGACCTGATCGACCGGCTGGACCGCCCGGCCACGTGAGGGAGCACGTGTCTCGGGCTGGAACGGATCCACCTGGTCGGTCTCTCCTACGGTGGCTGGTTGGCCCTCAACCAGAGGGGCACCGGGTGATCCCGGGAGTCCGGGCCGAGATCGTGCAACGGGCCGGCCACGGATTCAACCCGGAGCGTCCTGATCTGGTCAATGAACACCTGCTGCGGTTCATCACCTCCTGCCGGCAGGAGATACGGAGCTGACCGGAGGTCCTGTTTCACCGCTACAACGGCATCCTTAACTCCCCACGGTTTCCCTGCACTTGTCCACCGCAGAGCGGGATGCGATCGTGGCGCCGGATCCGATTCGTCTCCTGCCCAGGAGCGGCGGACGGTGCAGTCCGCGAAATTCCCTGGCATGCCTCTTCCTGCCCTGCTGAGATGAGAGCATGAACCTCTTGCCTACTGGCGGGACCGAGGTCGTTGTACCGGTCCGCGTGCGTGATCTGACGCCCGCAGATCTGCCGATGTGCGCATGGTCCGGCTCGGCTACTCATCTGCGCTGTGTGGCCAAGGAGTTGGAGCGCACGGCGGCCGGCGAGGTGGACTACCTGGCCGTCTGTACGGCGGCCGGTCTTCCCGTGGCGATCGGCGGCGTCGACTACCGGGCAAGGCCCGGAGCGGGCACACTGTGGCAGCTCGCGGTGCTTCCGGCGTTGCAGTCGTGCGGTCTCGGCACGCTGCTCGTCCGGGCCGCGGAGGACCGCATCCGGGCACGCGGGATCCTGCGGGCCGAACTCGGTGTCGAGGAGAGCAACCCGCGGGCCCGCGCACTGTACGAGCGGCTCGGATACGTGGCCTACGACCGGCAGCCCGACGCATGGGACGAGGAAGCGCCGGACGGTTCGATCCACCGGTACGAGACCATGTGCGCGCTGATGCGCAAGGACCTGTCGTAAGCGGGACGTCGGCGTGGCCTCGCAGGCGTGGGGGCGCGCTCCGACACCCGGGTGTGGGCCTGGCCACATCACCGCCCATCTGGATGAGCCGGGGCTGGCGGCGTTCGGTGTCGATGCCTCTGCTGTGATGATCAAGTCGGCTCAACAGGCCTATCCGGGCCTGCGGTTCGACGTGGGCTCGATGGCCGCGCTGAACATCGCTGACGGCGTGCTGGGCGGCGCACTCTCACGTTGGTCCGTCATCCACACTCCGCACACGGCGGAGCACTGCATCAACAAGATCCGGGCATGGCGGGGCCTGGCCACGAGCTACGACAAGACGCCCGCGAGCTACACGGCGGGGCTCCAGCTACGCGGATCCATCGTCTGGATGCGCAGCCTCGACCCGGGCCGCGGTCGCGGCGCCCGGTCGGCAGAGCGGACGCCGCTGCCGCTCACCTCGGGCCGGCGAGGTGACCGTCCGGCCAAGATGCCGGGCGAGGAACCGGACCGCGCTGTCGGCCTCGAACCTGGGCATGTCGATGTGCTGGCCCGCGTTGGCGTGCAACGTCCTCTCCTTCGAGGCGAAGGCGTCGAACAGCGCGAGGCCGGCCTCGGGCAGGATGCGCTCGTTGTCCCACTGCATGGCGAACTCGATCGGGACGGTGATCTGCTTCGCCGTCTCGACCAGGGCATCGGGCCACATCATGCCGAAGACCGCGGCCGTGATCCTGGGCTCGACCGCCACCAGCGGCAGCCCGATCGCGGTGCCCAGGCCGATCCCGACGTAGCCGACCGGCCCATCGGCGCCGATATCACGACTCCAGACAGGCCCTGGGGCGGCGCGCGCGACGGCCGCCGTGATCACTTCTGGTGGAGCGTCACAGTGCTTTGACAGTAGGGGCATTGCGGTATATGGACCTGGTCGGGGCGGGTGTACGGTCGTGCCAGTCGGTTGGGGTGGAGGGCCGGAGGGGCTGGGAGGGGAGCAGGGCATGGAGCCATTGGAGCCGGACGACCCGCGGCAGGTCGGTGAGTACCGGGTGCTGCGGCGGCTCGGCGCGGGCGGCATGGGCCGGGTGTACCTGGGCCGTACGGCGGGGGGCCGGACGGTCGCCGTCAAGGTGGTCCGCAGCGAGCTGGCCGAGGACACCGAGTTCCGTGCCCGATTCCGGCAGGAGGTCCGGGCGGCCCGGCTGGTCGGTGGCCGCTGGACCGCGCCGGTGCTGGATGCGGATACCGAGAGCCGCCACCCGTGGGTCGCCACCGGGTACGTCGCGGGTCCGGCCCTCGGCGCGGCCGTGCGGGAGTTCGGACCGCTGCCGGCCGACTCGGTACGCGCGCTGGGGGTCGGGCTGGCCGGGGCGCTGGCGGCGGTGCACGCGCTCGGCCTGGTGCACCGGGACGTCAAGCCGTCCAACGTGCTGCTCACCCTGGACGGCCCGCGGCTGATCGACTTCGGCATCGCGCGGGCTCTGGAGGCCGCCACCGCGCTCACCCGGTCCGGCTTCGTGATCGGCTCGCCGGGGTACATGTCGCCGGAACAGGCTCAGGGGGCCGTTGTCGGACCGCCGTCCGACGTCTTCTCGCTGGGCGCCGTGCTGGTGTACGCGGCGACCGGCGTGGCGCCGTTCGGAGAGGGCCTCAGTGTCGCGTCGATGCTCTACAAGGTGGCGCACGAGGACCCGGAGTTGGGGGGCCTCGATCCGGGGTTGCGCGCCATCGTGATGGCCTGCCTGGCCAAGGACCCGGCGCGGCGGTTGGCGCCGGTGGAGCTCGCCGAGCGGCTCGACGGGTCCGGGGTCGGCACGGCGCGGCTGAGCGAAGGGGCCTGGCTGCCAGGGACGCTGTCGGCGGCGGTAGGCCGGCGGGCGGTGGAGCTGCTGGACCTCGACCACGTGCCCGCGCCTCCGGGTGCCGGCCAGGCGTGGCGCGCGACGATCGTGGAAGGGGGCGCGAGCGGGGGACCGGGCGGGCACGTGCCCCCTGGTCCGCCGGCCGGAGCGTTCGGCGCTCCGGCGGCCCCGGCCCCGCAGTTCCCGCCTTCGGCCCCGCCGGGTGCTCAGACGGGCATGCCTCCGTATGGAGCACCGCCGTTCTTCCCGCAGCCGCAGCCGCAGCCGCCGGTGCGACGCCGCTTGCCCGCTGTGCTCGGGGCATCGGTGCTGGTCGCCGTGGTCGCGGTCGGCGTCACCTGGTGGCTGTCGAGAAGTGACGAATCGTCAACACGCGGCCAGTCGTCGGCCGCCGAGCAGCAGTCGCAGGCGGGCGGCGGGTCCGTCTCGACCGGGCAGCCGCAGAACCCGGCCCGGTCGGGCGCGCCCGCTCAGCAGAGCGCCGCCCCGTTGACCGCCGCGCCGTCCCCCACGGGTGCGATTCCGCAGGCATATCTCGGCTCATGGAGCGGCGTCCTGACCGAGCCGGGCCTGTACGGTTCGGTCACCTATCGGATCACCCTGCGGCAGGGAGAGGTGGACCAGGTCGTCGCCAACGCCACCAGTATTTGGCCCGATGGCAGAACCTGCAGCGGCACCGACTATCTGGAGTCAGCGAGCGCCAATCAGGTCGTGCTCAAGGTCTCGGCGCTGACCGGGGGCCTCGGGTGCACTCCGGATTCGACGCCACGGGTGTATGCGATCAAGCCCAATGGGACACTGCACCTGGAGGTCCGCGGCGGGTCCGGCGATCTCACCCGCACCTCGTGACCGGGGACGCGGCCCCCGGGGTGCGGCGTCGAAGACCGACATCCACGTCAGTGGTCCACCGGAACTGACAGTTCCTCCGTCAGACGGCCCGTCGCGTTGGGTGCCGGCGCTGCCGCACGTCTTGGGGTGAGGCGCATATGGGGGGCATGAGGGTGGTGGCGCGTGCCGGCGCTCACACCGGGGTGCGCGCCACCACGCTCTGTGCTGGGCGACCGGGCGCGCCGGTCAGCCCCGCCGGGACCTGCGGTGCACCCGCAGGAAGCACACCGCCAGGCCCGCGAAGGCGACCGCGCCGGCGATGCCGGCCACGTGCGGCCCGGCCGAGCCAGGCCCGCCGCCCGGCGCCGTCCCCGGCCGGTGGCGGCGCCGTAGCGGCCGTCGTCGTGCTCGTCGTGCTCATGGGGGCAACCTCCTCGGAAGGGATCGTCACGGTAGGGTCGGAGCCGCTCGACGGATCCTGATCCGCGCCGGCGGAATCACCCGATCCGCTGGTTCCGGCTGATCCGCTGAACCCCGCGTCGGCATGTCAAGGACGGCCGGCCCGCTACGACCACCTGATGACGGGGCCCGACCGGGCGCCGCGACGGTGAGGAGTTGGACATGAAGTTCCTGCTGATCATGCACATCAACCCGGCCATCATGGAGGAACTGACCGAGGCGGAGCGTCAGGAGATCATGGCCGGCCACGGTGAGTTCATGAAGACGACCAGCGAGTCCGGCGAACTGGTCAGCACCGAGGCGCTGGCCGACCCGTCCCAGAGCTCGGTGGTCCGCGTCCGCGACGGGGTGCCGGTCGTCACCGACGGCCCCTACCTGGAGGCCAAGGAGTTCCTGGGCGGCTACTACCTGGTCGACGTCGCGAGCCGGGACCGCGCGCTGGAACTGGCCGCGCTGATCCCGGACGCCCGGGTCAACGGCCTGGGCATCGAGGTCCGCCAGGTGATCTTCTCCGGCGGCCCGTCCGCGTGAGTGCCGACCGCGCCACCGTCGAGGGCCTGCTGCGCGCGCTCGCGCCGCAGGCCCTCGGCGCGCTGGTGCGCCGGTACGGGCAGTTCGACCTGAGCGAGGACGTCGTGCAGGAGGCGATGCTCGCCGCGGCGACCCGCTGGCCGGCCGAGGGCATCCCGGACAACCCGCGCGGCTGGCTGACCACGGTCGCCGGCCGCCGCCTGGTCGACCAGATCCGCAGCGAACGGGCCCGGCGCCGACGCGAGGACGAGGTGGCCGCCCGCGAACCGGATCCGACCTCGCCCGGCCCCGGCGAGCCGACCCCGGCCGACCGGGACGACACGCTCACCCTGCTGTTCCTCTGCTGCCACCCGGCGCTGAGCCCGGCCTCGCAGGTAGCGCTGACGCTGCGCGCGGTCGGCGGCCTGACCACCGCGGAGATCGCCCGCGCCTACTTCGTGCCGGAGCCGACCATGGCGGCCCGGATCAGCCGGGCCAAGCAGCGGATCAAGGCCGCCGGCAGCGAGTTCACCATGCCGGTCGGGCAGGACCGGGCGGAGCGGCTGCGCGCCGTGCTGCACGTGCTGTACGTGATATTCAACGAGGGCTACACCGCCAGCTCCGGCGACCGGCTGCGCCGCGACGACCTGGCCGCCGAGGCGATCCGGCTGACCCGCCTGCTGCACCGGCTGCTCCCCGACGACGGCGCGGTGACCGGTCTGCTGGCCCTGATGCTGCTCACCGACGCCCGCCGGGACGCCCGCACCGGCCCGGACGGCGAGCTGGTCCCGCTCGACGAGCAGGACCGCTCACGCTGGGACCGCGGTCGCATCACCGAGGGCGTCGCGCTGGTCACCGACGCGATGAGCCGCCCGGCACTCGGCCCCTACCAGTTGCAGGCCGCCATCGCCGCGCTGCACGACGAGGCGCCCAGCACCGACGAGACCGACTGGCGCCAGATCAACACGCTGTACAAGATCCTGGAGCGGATCTCGCCGAACCCGATGGCCAGCCTGAACCGGGCGGTGGCGGTCGCCATGACCGACGGACCGCGGGCCGGCCTGGCCCTGCTGGACGAACTGGCCGCGGACGACCGGATCACCGACCACCACCGGCTGCACGCCGTCCGCGCACACCTGCTGGAGCGGGCCGGCGACCACCCGGCGGCCCGGGAGTACTACCAGCGTGCCGCCCGCGGTACCACCAGCCTGACGGAGCGCCGCTACCTGGAGGCCCGCGCCGCCCGGTCGGCGGCCGGTCCGGCCCCCGGCTGACCAGGCCCGGGGCAGGCCCGGTCGGGACGGCACTGCGCACGCCCTCGGACCGCGGCGCCGGTGTCGGTCAGGGGCCTGAGAGGTCGCTCCGTCGGGAGAGCAGCCCGGAGCGCCGCCTGGCGAGCCGGCCGGTGAGCCGTACCGCGCCAAGGGCGATCACGTAGCCGAAGGCGAACTGGACGGTCAGCAGTTGCAGGTACGGGGTCGAGATGCCGCTGCCGATGAGGAGGGACCTGAGGAACGGTGGCGCGGCCAGAAGGACCGAGGCCAGTGCGGCGCGGCCCGTGGTGCGGGCCGTACAGGCGACGGCGGCGCCGGTGACGACCGGGGTGACGAGTGGGAATGTGGCGAAGCCGCCCGTGAGGGTGATGGCGATGCCCCCGGTGATGATGGCGACGGTGAGCGCCCAGGGCACCGCGGAGCGCGGGTGCGTGCGGCCCGGCGGTGCGATCAGGAGCAGGAGGGCGTTGAGGACGAGCAGCCAGAGGTCGGGCAGGTCCAGGCTGAAGGAGAGCGCGATGTCGGCCGGCATGCCGAGCAGGCCGGGGAGGGCGAGGACGCGGACCAGTGGCACCACCACCATGGTGACCAGGGCGAGGATCCTCGCCGCGGACCAGCGGTTGGCCAGGACCGCGCCCGCCGTCAGTACTGGCGGAACGAGCGTCGCGGCCGCCGCGACGAGGGGGCCGTCAAACTCGGCGGGGTAGATGGAGCTGGCTGCGGAATCGGGGTCGGTCGCGAGCCGGAAGGCGCCCCAGAGCCGGCCCGCCGCGTACGTCCCGGCCAGCACCGCGGCGAGCGGGGCCGCGCCGGCGAAGGCGCGGCCCAGGGGGTGGTGGAGGTCAGGCCGAGCCGGTTTCGCCCTTGCCCACGCACGGGGGAGGCCCATGTGATCGGGAACCTGGGCAACCAGAGCCTCGGCACCGGGCAGTACCGGCCCGCCGCCGCCTACTACCGTGAGGCGATCGCGATTCTGCGGGAGCAGCCCTCGCAGAGCCGGGACGAGTGGGCGATGGGCGTCTGCGAGGCCAACCTCGGCGTGGTGGGCCTGCTCGCCGGTCATCCGGAGGCGGCGGACGTCCACCTCAACCGGGCGCTCGCTCGCCACCGTTCCACCGGGGACCAGGTGTTGGAGAGCATCACGCTGGCCAACCTGGGGGACCACCACCACCGCCGGCTCGGCCGGTCGGACCGGGCCGCGGAGTACCTCCGGGAGGCGCTGGGCCTGATCGACCGGACCACCGGGAACCCGCGTCTGCGGGCGAAGGTGCTGGCGGTCCTGGCCGAGCTGGTTGTGCCGGCCGGGCCGGCCGGGCCCGTCGGGCCTGCTGAACTCCTGGGGCCCGCTGATCTCCTGGGGCCCGGCGAGCTTCCGGGGCCCGTCGGGTTGCCCGTGCCCGCCTCCGTCTCCCTGCGGCGCGGTTCGGCCGCGGGGTGAGCGCGCCGCCGCCGTGACGGCCCCAGGTGTCAGCCGTCCAGGGACTCGCGGACGGCCGTGATCAGGCGGTTGGCGCGGGCGTCGCCGTGGCCGATCATACGGTTGGCGACGTACGCGAAACCGGCCCCGAACTCGTCGTCACCGAAGGCGAACTGGCCGCCCGCGCCGTCGTTGCCGAAGCTGCGGGCGCCGAACAGCGGGCGGAACGCCGGTGAGTCGAGCAGTACGCCCGAGCCCCAGCGGGCGCCGAGGTCGAAGCCCAGGAAGCCCTGCCCGGAGGAGAGTTCGCGGACGGCGTCGGTCACCGTGTCCGGCGAGAGCAGCCGCTCGCCGCCGTCGATGCCGGTCACGGCGGCCGCGTACAGGCCGGCCAGACCGGTCGCGGAGGCGACGGCGCCCGCGCCCGGCAGCTCGACGGCGTGCAGGGCCGGGTCGTTCCAGCCGTGCGGCTCGTCCAGCCCGGGGAAGACCAGCGCGCCGTTCATCGTCACGATGCGGGTGAGCAGATGCTCGGGGCCGGGCATCGGGCGCCGCCCCTCGGCCTCCACCAGCCGTGCCACGCGGCCGAGTTCGCTGTCGGGCAGACCGATCCAGGCGGACAGGCCGAGCGGGTCGCCGACGGCCTCGCGGAAGTACGCGCCAGGGGTGAGCCCGGTGATCCGGCGGACGACCTCGCCGATCAGGAAGCCGAGGACATGGCCGTGGTACTCGTGCGCGGTGCCGGGCTCCCAGATCGGCCGCTGCTCCTCGATGGCGCGCACGACCGGCGTCCAGGCCGCGATCTCGTCGAACGAGAGGACGGCGTCCAGGGCCGGGATGCCCGCCCGGTGGCCGAGCACCATGCGACAGGTGACGGCCTCCTTGCCGTGCCGCGCGAACTCGGGCCAGTAGCGGCTCACCGGCGCGTCCAGGTCGAGGCGGCCCTGCTGCGCGAGGAGGTGGGCGCAGACGGCGACCAGGCCCTTGGCGCAGGAGAAGACCGGGACGACGGTGTCCTGCGCCCAGGGGCGGCCGGTGCGTTCGTCCGCGATGCCGCCCCACAGCTCCACGACCTTGCGCCCGTCGGCGAACACCGTCACGGCGGAGCCGAGTTCGGGGAAGTCGTCGAAGTTCCGGGCGAAGGTGTCGGCGACCGCCCCGAAGCCCGCGTCGGCCCAACCGTGGTACTGCTGCATGGCTCTCGTCCCGTTCTTCCGCGTGCGGCCGTGGCGCGCCCCGGCGGCGGCCGCGATCACTGACCGGGTCACGTTACGGTGGCGCGCCGTCCGGCACGAACGATTTACCGGGTCCCGTTCTGCCGAGCTTCGTCTTCCGGGCTTCCGTTCGTCTGTGGGCGATACGGGACGGGCGACGGACCGCCTCCCCCGAGGTGAACCGAGGATGAATCAGTTGTCGGTTACCGCACAAGTGTCCGATCGCCCTGGCATGATCGTTTCACGGGGTGGGCCGTCGGAAGGGGGACCCATGTTCTTGCCCATGCCCAGGTGCCGGCCGGTCCCGACCGCCGTCGTCGGACTCGGCGTCACCGGCTGACGAACAGCCACCCATTCCTGTCCAACTCTGCGTTCAGAAAGTGACCCATGCTACGCAGGACCTCTCTCCGTACCTGGCGGGGCGTGCTGGCCGCGGCCGTCGCCGCCGGCGCCCTGACCACCTTCTCCGCCGTCCAGGCGGGCGCCGTCACCGGCGCCCCCGCCGCCAACGGCACGTACGCCTACACCGCTCGCCTCGACATCGGCGACAACACCCGGGCCTGCACCGGTGCGCTGGTCGACCGACTCTGGGTGATCACCGCGGCGAGCTGCTTCGCCGACGACCCCGCGCAGCCCGCCGCCCTCGCCGCCGGTGCCCCGAAGTGGAAGACCACCGCCACCATCGGCCGCACCGACCTCACCAACACCGGGGCCGGGGCGGTCTCGGAGATCGTCGAGCTGGTACCGCGTCAGGACCGCGACCTCGTCCTGGCCCGCCTGGCCACGCCCGTCGACGGCATAGCCCCGCTGCCGCTGGCCACCACCGCCCCGGCCACCGGCGAGACCCTGCGCGTACCCGGCTACGGCCGCACCACGACCGAATGGGCACCGCTCAAGCTGCACTCCGGCCAGTTCACCCTCGACGCCGTCAAGACCACCTCGGTCGACACCACCGGCGTGAACGGCGCCGCCGTCTGCAAGGGCGACACCGGCGCTCCCACCGTCCGTGAGACCAACGGCAAGGCCGAACTCGTCGCCGTCGCCTCCCGCTCCTGGCAGGGCGGCTGCCTCGGCAGCACCGAGACCCGCACCGGAGTCTCCAGCGCCCGGACCGATGACCTCACCGGCTGGGTCAAGGACACCGTCCGGAGTGCGGGGGTGCGCGGTGATGCCAACGGGGACGGCCGCGCCGATGCGCTGATGGCCTACTACCGTGGTGACGGGGGGATCGGTTTCTATACGTCGTTGACGGCGCCCAG
>NZ_JBFBIL010000051.1:44989-57480 GCF_040685575.1 Kitasatospora sp. NPDC088351
ACACGGCTCTCGCCGATACGGCCGGTCACATCGGTGAGTTCAACGCCTCGCCGAACAGTGTTGCCGCCGACAACTGGGACTGGAACGCCGTCCAGCTGTTCTGACCCTCTGTTCTCTGACCGTACGGAGCCCCGTCGGCCTGGTGACCAACTGGTCACCAGGCCGACGGGGCTCCAACGTTTCACACCTCTGGGGGGCAGACGCGCGCCACCGGAACCGGCACGCCATGAAAGTCTCACATGGCGTCAACCGCTCTGCGCGGGAGCCAGGATCGCCGTGACCACCCGGTGGAGCGCCCGGTCGAAGGCGGTGTCCGGGTCGGCCGGCGGGCCGGCGGTGGCGAACGCGGCGGCGAGGTGGGGGTAGTCGCCGCTCATGGCGGCCCTGGTGAGGTAACCCACCAGCTCGCCCTGCCACTTGGCCCCGGCGGCGGCCGTCCGCTCGTACTGCGCGTACTGGCAGACGAACCCGTTGAGCAGGGCCAGGGCCTCCATCCGGGTGGTGCCGTCCAGCCTGGTGGGGGCCGTGACGGCGAGGAAGTGGTCCGTGTAGCGCAACGCGTTCGGGCCGATGCCCGGGCGGGCGATCACCAGCGCGGGCAGCCAGGGGTGCCGCCGCATGATGGCGAGCTGCTGGTGGGCGAGCCGGTACAGGCCCTCGCGGCAGTCGTCGGCGGGGGTGGCCGGGGTCGCCGGGAAGTCGTACTCGGCGGTGGCCGCGTCGAGCATCAGGTCGAGCAGGTGCTCCTTCTTCGGCACGTAGTTGTACAGCGACATCGTCCCGGCGCCGAGCGCGGCCGCGACGCGGCGCATGGAGACCGCGTCCAGGCCCTCCGCGTCGGCGATCGCGATCGCGGCGGCGGCGATCGAGGCGCGGCTGTGGGCCGGCTTCGGGCCGCGCCCGGTGCGCTCGGGGCGCAGCCAGATCAGCTCGGGCGCCTCGGGTGGCTCGGGCGTGGCGGGTGCTGCGGGGGGCGCGGACTCACCGGCGGGGGGCTTGCTGGACGGCACTGGACGATCACCTCGGTTTCCCATCTTAGAGACGTACGGCGTACGTAGTAGGATGCGGTCGCGCGCACTTCTACGTACGATGTACCTAGAGAGGGGCAAGAGCCATGCCGGAAACCAGCCGGCCCGCCGTCGAAATGGTGGGCGTGGAGAAACGATTCGGAACCACCGAGGCCCTGCGCGGCCTCGACCTCGACGTCCCGGCCGGCACCGTCTGCGGACTGCTCGGCCCGAACGGCGCCGGCAAGACCACCGCCGTCCGCGTGCTCGCCACCCTCGTCGCCCCCGACCGCGGCACGGCCCGCGTCGCCGGCCACGACGTGGTGCGCGAGGCCGAGGCCGTCCGGCGCAGCATCGGGCTGGCCGGGCAGCACGCGGCCGTCGACGAGGGCATCACCGGCCGCGACAACCTGCGCCTGTTCGGCCGGCTGCACCACCTCGGCGCCCGCACCGCCCGGACCAGGGCCGACGAACTGCTCGAACGCTTCGGCCTCGCCGAGGCCGGCGACCGGCTCGTCCGCACCTACTCCGGCGGCATGCGGCGCCGGCTCGACCTCATCGCCAGCCTCGTCACCAGCCCGCCGCTGCTCTTCCTGGACGAGCCGACCACCGGGCTCGACCCGCGCAGCCGCCAGGAGATCTGGGACGCCGTCAAGGAGCTGGCCGCGGGCGGGACCACCGTGCTGCTCACCACCCAGTACCTGGAGGAGGCCGACCGGCTCGCCGACGACATCGTCGTCGTCGACCACGGCACCGCCATCGCCACCGGACCGCCGCACCGGCTCAAGGCGGCGATCGGCACCCGGCTCTCGGTCACCCTCGCGGACCCGGGCCAGCTCGGCACCGCCGCCGTGGTGCTGTCCGCGCTCGCGGGCGGGGAGGCGGTGGTGGACCCGGCCGAGCGGACGGTCGCGGTCGTCACCGCGCCGGGGTCCGACGTGCTGCTCCCGGCCCTGGTGAGGGAGTTGGACGCGGTCGGGGTGGTGGCGCAGGACGTCGCGCTGCGCCCGCCCTCGCTGGACGACGTGTTCCTCGCGCTCACCGCCGACCGCGGCGCGGGCCGTGGCGCGGGCCGTTCGGCCGACCGGGCCGGTGGCCGTACCGCCGAACGCGTCTCCGACCGCTCCGCCGACCACTCCCCGGGGAAGGTCCTCTGATGGCCGTCTGCACCGCGCCGCCCGTCCTGTCCGCCCCGAGCCGCCTGGTGAGCGACACCTGGTCCTCGATGCTCCGGATCCTGCTCAACTACCGCCACTCGCCCGGCCTGCTGGCCGCCTCGCTGGGCGTGCCGGTGGTGATGGTGGTGGTGTTCGGGTACGTGTTCGGCAGCGCCATCGCCGTGCCGGGCGGCGGGAACTACCGCGAGTTCCTGATGCCGGGCCTGTTCGCGATGGTCGCCGTCAACGGCGTCATGCCCACCATGGTCGGCGCCGCCCGGGACGTCGGCCGCGGCGTGACCGACCGGCTGCGCTCGATGCCGGTCTCGCGCACCGGCCTGCTGCTCGGGCAGACCCTGGCCGACCTGCTGGTCAGCGTCCTGGTGCTGACGCTGCTGGCCGCCGTCGGCCTGGCGGCCGGCTGGCGGATCCGGGGCGGACTCGCCGACGCCGCGGGGGCGTTCGGCCTACTGCTGGTGTTCCGCTTCGTGATGACCTGGGTCGGGACCTGCCTCGGCCTGATGGTCGGCAAGGAGGAGGCGGCCGGCCAGCTCGCCGTCGCCGTCTTCCCGCTGGCCATGGTGACCAACGCGTACGTGCCGACCGGTGGAATGCCCGGCTGGCTGAGGGTGATCGCGGACTGGAACCCGGTCAGCGCGGTGGTGCAGGCCTGCCGCGAACTGTTCGGCAACCCGTCCGCGCCCGGGCCGTCCTGGCCGATGCAGCACGCGGTGCCCGCCACCCTGCTCTGGAGCGCGCTGCTGCTGGCGGTCTTCGGCCCGCTGGCCGTACGGAAGTTCGTCACGCACGGGCGGTGATCCGCCGGGCCCCGGCGTGGACCGACACGGAACTGACACGGATGGGCGGGGCGTTAACGCGGAGGGGCGCGGATGGGCGCGCGGACCGGCGTGTTTCGGTACGGATCCGCCGCTGTTCCGCCGCTCCGGTGAAATGAGCTGGACAGCGGGGCCGGTGGGACAGATGGTGGGCGGCATGGAGTTCACCCATCTCGGCCGCACCGGCCTGACCGTCTCCCGACTGTGCCTGGGCACCATGAACTTCGGCCCGCACACCGAGGAGTCCGACGCCCACCTGATCATGGACACCGCCCACGAGCGGGGCATCAACTTCTTCGACACCGCCAATGCCTACGGCCGTGACAACGAGGGCAATCTCAAGGGCCGCACCGAGGAGATCATCGGGCGGTGGTTCGCCCAGGGCGGCGGCCGCCGCGAGCGGACCGTGCTCGCCACCAAGGCGTACGCCCCGATGGGGGACTGGCCCAACGAGAGCCGGCTCTCGGCCCTCGCCATCCGCCGCGCGGTGGAAGGCAGCCTGCGCCGGCTGAACACCGACCACATCGACCTCTACCAGATGCACCACATCGACCGGGACACGCCCTGGGAGGAGGTGTGGCAGGCGATGGAGGTGCTGGTCGCCCAGGGCAAGATCATCTATGTCGGCTCCAGCAACTTCGCCGGCTGGCACATCGCCCAGGCCCAGGAAGCCGCCCGTTCCCGCCACTTCCTCGGCCTGGTGAGCGAGCAGTCCCTCTACAACCTGCTCGACCGGGCCATCGAACTGGAGGTCATCCCCGCCCTCCAGTTCTACGGCCTCGGCCTGCTGCCCTGGTCCCCGCTCCGCAGCGGCCTGCTCGGCGGCGTCCTGCGCAAGGAACGCGAGGGCTCCCGGGTCCGCGGCGCCATGGCCCACGCGAGCGAGATCCTGGAGGAGAACCGCGACCGCATCCAGGCCTACGAGGACTTCGCCGCCGAACTCGGCGAGGACCCGGCCGACATCGCCCTCGCCTGGCTCCTCACCCGCCCCGCCGTCACCGCCCCCATCGTCGGCCCCCGCACCCTCGACCACCTCGACGGCGCCCTCCGCGCCCTGGACCTGACCCTGGACCAGAAGACCCTCGACCGCCTCGACGAGATCTTCCCCGGTCACCAGCCCGCCCCGGAGGACTATGCCTGGTAGATCCGGCGGACGCGCCCGGACCACCGGCCCACCCGGGCCGCGCCCGCACCCCGGGCGCGGCCCTTCCGGGCGCGGGCCGGCCGGGAGCCGGCGCCACTCGCAGCCGCTGCCGTCGACGTAGCGGACCGGAGCCCTGGAGAGACGCCACTGTCAGCCTGATCGACATGATCAGGGGGTTCAAGCAACGGGTACCCAGCGGGCCGGCCTCCGGTCCGCAGCGAGCTCTGATCATCGCCAGTTTCGTCGGCAGGGTGGGCAACGGTCTCTTCAACACCGCTGCCATCCTCTACTTCACGCTCGTGGTGCACCTGCCCGCCACACAGGTCGGAGCGGGTCTGACGATCGCCGGCCTCAGCGGCTTGGCGGCCGGCATACCGGCGGGGAATCTGGCCGACCGGTACGGACCACGCACGATCTGGCTGACGACCCTCGCCTTGCAGGCCGTCACCATGGCGGCTTTCGTCTTCATCGACAGCTGGCTCGCGTTCCGTGGTTCGGGACGCCCATGAACACGATCAGTCCGGCACAGGCGAAGCTGGCGGCGTTGGCGAGGATCAGCCCGGTGTGGGCAGGGCGAGTGTTGATCTGGATGGCGAAGGCCGCACCCAGGGTGCCCATGACGACGCCGAGATTGACGAACGTGCGGAGTCTGGCCCGGAAGGCGGCCGGGCGTTCACCGCCGACCCTTGCGATGAGCGCACCGCCCGCGGCGCCGCTTGCCGTGGCAGCCAGCCGGTCCAGTGTGGCGACGAGCGACCGGCCTCTGCCCCGGCCCAAGGAGCACCGTCAGTGGTCCGTCCTGGCCGACCGGCCGTACGTGTCCTTCGTCGCGCTCTTACAGTGCCATGGGCCTGCAGTACCAAACCCTCTCCCTCCTGCTGCCGGTCTGGCTCACCGCCCACACCGACGCACCGCGCTGGACCGTGGCAGTGGTCTACGCGGTCAACAGCGGCGTCTGCGTGCTGCTGCAGAGCAGACTCGGCTCCAAGGTGGAGACCCCGCGGCAGGGCGGCCGCGCATTCCGCCTCGCCGGGCTCCTGTTCCTCGTCAGCTGCCCGTTGACGGCACTGACAGCCGATGTTCCCGCCTGGGTCGCGCCGGCACTCGCCGTCCTTGCCGTGTGCATCCACAGCGTCGGAGAGGTGTGGGAGTCCTCGGCCGGCTTCGCGCTCGGCTTCGGCCTCGCACCCGACCATGCCCAAGGGCAATATCAGGGCCTCCTCGGTGTCGGCTTCGACGCAGGCCAGGCCCTCGCCCCCGTGATCCTGACCGGAGTGGTCCTTGCGCTCGGACACCCGGGACGGCTGCTCCTCGGCGCATTCTTCGCAGGCCTGGGCGCAGCAGGCCCCCCGGTGGCCGCCTGGGCCGAGCGAACCCGCCCCGGGTGGGCCGGAACCACCCAAAAGACTTCACAGATCGCCCACTTGGCCGACGGTACGACAGACGTGCTCATTCGGAGCCTGATCACTGACTGTTCGGGCTGCTGGGAACAGCGGTTGTGTCCACGGCTCCGACAGCCGTGATGTGCAGGTGGTTGTCCGAGGGGGTGCTGAATCACGGTGGCTGACAGCTGTCTAAGGTCACGTACATGTCGAGGACCACACCGCCGCGCCCACTCGATGTCGAGGCGCTCTTCCCGGAGCTGACGGCCTACCGAGGCACCACCACCCGGCTCCATCCGAGCCCGGGGCGACCGGACGTAGCGGCGAGTTCCGTAGGTGGCCCGCTGCTGTGGCCGTCGAATGAACCCTGGCCGGTGTGCACCGAGCCTCACAGCCACGCACGTGGCCAACGGCCGGCTGACATCCACCAGCGACGCCGGATCCTGGCATCAGCATGGCGCCGTGAACCGAACCCCGGCCCCACCGACGAAGAACGGCAGCTGCTCAAGGAACTCGACCGGCGCCACCGTGTTGAGGAGGCTACTGCGGCCGATCCGCTGCCACTGATCGGCCTTGCGCAGCTGTACCGGAGAGAAATCCCCGACCTGCCGGCCGGGCCGGATGACTGCGATCTGCTCCAGGTGTTCTGGTGTCCATTCGACGCACACGGCCCAAGCGGTGCCGGCATGCTGCTCGACCTTCGCTGGCGCCGGTCGTGGGAGGTCACCGACGTGCTGACCGCACCGCCGCAGCCGCAGGTCGTCGGCTATGAGGGGTACGTGCCGGAGCCGTGCGTGCTGCATCCGGAGCAGGTGGCCACCTACCCGTTCGCCGGCCTCCTTCCGGAGGACCTGCGCGCCCGGATCGATGCCTGGGAGGAGGCCCTGGAGGAGGAGGCCGAGGAATCGGCGGACGAGGATGCCGCAGCGGTGGTCGGCTACCAGTACGACCTGTCGATCCCACCGGGCTGGCGCGTCGGTGGCTTCGCCTCCTGGCACGCCACCGACCCGGCTCCCATGGACTGTCTCACCTGCGCGACACCGATGCACCTGCTGCTGACCATCGACAGTTCGGAGTGGGACGGCGGTAGCGGCAGCTGGAAACCGGTGGAGGAACAAGGCCTGCCCCCGCACCCGGACGCCAGTCCGACGGAGGTCACCGTGGGCCGCTGGGGCGAGCTCAACATCTTCGCTTGCCCCGGGAATCCCGACCACCCGCACCGCTGGAGCATCCAGTAGGACCCTCACGATCGGCGAGCGACTTCCGTCGCGTATGCGGTCCCGGCGGCCCCGGCGGCCCATCGTTCGGCAGCTGTTGGGCTGATACCGAGGAGACGTCGGAGGACCGCCGGGGGGGGATCTGGGTGCAGAGGTCGAGGAGGGCCGCGCATCGGCCCGACTCGGGCGGGAGTCGATCGCCGGCGCCTTGCTGGTGTCGTTCGGAGTCCTGACCGAGCCCAGGGTCTTCGCCATCAACTGCGTGATCCGATCGTGGTTGTGCGGGCTGCTGGGAGTCGGGTGACCCGGCTGGCCGCCGCCGCTGACGGCAAGTCGTGATCCTTGGCGCTCGGGCGTCCTGCCGGCGATTCCGGATGCGGGACGGACTTCGACGGCCGACGAGGTCGTCCTCGGATTCGTCGGCTCCTCGCCGGTGGTGGCGCGGTGCCCTTGCGGAGGGCAGGCCGGCGAGGGCACTCCGGGTGAGTGGGTGTCGCGCGGTGGTGGTGCCCGGGGGGCGTGAGAGCGTCGGGGCATGGCAGATGGCAGCGGCGGGGCGGCGGTCGTGCACGACGTGCCGTACTACGCGCAGTGGGAGTCCGCGGGGCTGGTCCGGGAGATCGTGACGGGGGCGGTGAGCGCGGCCGACGATCCGCGGTGGGGGGAGTCGGGGGCGGCCACGCCGGAGGAGTACGAGTACTGGTCGTGGCGGCTCTGCGGGGTGGCCTGCCTGCGGATGGCGCTGGACCACTGGTGGGGGGTGGCGCCGGCGGCGGTCGGGCTGGCGGGGGAGTGCCAGGCGGCCGGGGCGTACGTCAGGGACGGGGAGCGGCTGCGCGGCCTGATCCACACGCCGTTCGCCGCGTACGCGCGGGATCGCTGGGGACTGGCCGCGCAGGCAAGGGAGTTGACGTCCGAGGAGATCGCGGCGGAGGTGGCCGGCGGGCGGCTCGTCATGGTGTCGGTGCACCCCGCGATCCGGAACCCGGACGGGCCGGAACCCGGACGGCGGGGCGGGCACCTGGTACTGGCGGTCGGCACCACGGGCACGGCGCTGGTGATCCACAACCCGTCCGGGTTCGCGGGCGAGTCGCAGGCCTTCGCGCACGTGCCGTGGCGGCGGTTCGAGCGTTTCTACGCGGGCCGGGGGATCGTCCTGGGCCCGCCCGAGGGCTGAGGGCCGCGGCTACGCCGAGGCGGCCGGCAGACCGATCGGGTTGATGGGCGGCATCGAGCCGCGACAGAGGGCCGAGATCGGCTTGAGGGCGGCGGCCAGGCGGTCGAGTTCGGCGCGCGGGTGGTGCTCCCAGACGCGGGCGGCGGCCAGATCGGTGGCGGCCTCCAGCGACTGGTGCCGGATCCGGCCGCACTCGGTGATCGTCCCGCGCTCGGTCAGCCAGCCGCGCTCGACCAGCCGGGCGGCGGCGGCCTCCCACTCCTCGTCGCTCCAGCCGCGCAGCGGTTGCAGGACCTCGCGGCGGACGTCCAGGGCGCAGCGCACCACCAGCGCCTCGCAGCCGTCCAGCCCGGCCGAGACCAGCGCGGCGACGTGCCCGTCACCCCGGTGCTCGCGCATCACCGTGGCGGCCTGCCAGAGCCGCCCGTACAGGCCCTCGGGCCGGGGGAGGGCGGCGTTGGCGGCGGCCAGCACCCGACCGGCGCAGTCCAGGCGGGCCACGGCCTGCTCCAGGAGGTCCGCCACCAGTTCGACCTGTTCCGGCTTCACGTGCTCCAGCAGCCGGGCGAGCGCCGCCGAGGAGCCGTCGAGCCGGGCGGCGAGCGCGGCGTCCGGTCCGGCCTGGGACCAGACGTCCGGCAGGGCGCGCTCGACCGTCGCGGGCGCGAAGCTGAAGAACGCGGCGATCACCGGTGCCGCGTCCACCGCGCCCAGCGGCGCCGAACGGCCGGCGAAGTAGCCGCGCCAGCCGCCGCGCAGGCCGGCCTCCTCGAACGCGGCACGGCCCTCGGGGGAGAAGTAGGTGACGGCGTGCACCGGCTCGAAGAGCCACCACAGGGCCCGGGCGGGATGGACCAGATCGGCCAACGGAAGACCTTCCTCGGGGGGACGGGGATGGGGCAGGGGTCAGGAACGGGAGGCGGAGGCGGGGTCGTTGTACAGGGCTGATGACCACGGCGGCGGTCACGATAACCCCGGGCGGGGTGTGACGAGGGTCACGGGGAGGTCTCACTGTTCACTTCGCGCCAGCGGCCCGCGAGATGATGGGGCCGGGTGCCAGCTCCCGGCACCCCTACCCTCCTGTGAAGGCAACGGAAATGGCGCAGATCAACCCCAGCATCCTGTCCGCGGACTTCGCCCGGCTCGCGGAGGAGGCGGAGGCCGTCAAGGGCTCGGACTGGTTGCACGTCGATGTGATGGACAACCACTTCGTGCCCAACCTGACGCTGGGCGTTCCGGTGGTCGAGTCGCTCGCCCGCGCCACCGACATCCCGCTCGACTGCCACCTGATGATCGAGGAGCCGGACCGCTGGGCCCCGCAGTACGTCGAGGCCGGAGCCGGGTCCGTCACCTTCCACGTGGAGGCCGCCGCCGCACCCGTCCGGCTCGCCCGCGAGATCCGGGCCAAGGGCGCCCGCGCCTCCATGGCGCTCAAGCCGGGGACGCCGATCGAGCCGTACGAGGACCTGCTGCCCGAGCTGGACATGCTGCTGATCATGACGGTCGAGCCGGGCTTCGGCGGCCAGGCCTTCCTGGACATCATGCTGCCGAAGATCCGCCGCACCCGTCAGCTGATCGACAAGCACGGCCTGGAGCTGTGGCTGCAGGTGGACGGCGGCGTCTCGGCGAGCACCATCGAGCGCTGTGCCGAGGCCGGGGCGGACGTCTTCGTGGCCGGCTCGGCGGTGTACGGCGCGAAGGACCCGGCGGGCGCCGTGCGCGACCTGCGCGCGCTCGCGGACTCGGCGACGGCGGAGGCCTGGTGGACCTGCGGGCACTGAGCGGCGGGGGCGGCGTCGCGCGGCTCCGTCTTCGTCTCCTTCTCCCCGGCCTGTGGCGTCGGGGTGTCGGGGTGTTGACCGACGGGGATGGACATGGTGCGGTGCCGGTCGGCTGAGGGTGGGGGAGGGGCGGCGTGGGCCTGGACGATGACGGTGGTGGTGGCCGCGGGAGCGGTGCGGCCGCAGACGGGGTGGGCCCGGGCGGGTTCGGCCCCGGGACGCCCGGGCGGCGCCGACTGCTGAGGGCCGCCCTCGGGACCGGCGGGCTCGCCGTGGCCGGTGCCGGGGCGGCCGTGGCGCTCTCCGCCGGTCGCCGGCCCTCCGGTCGCCGGCCCTCCGGCCGCTTGCCCTCCGGCCCCGCTCCCTCCGGCCCCTCGCTGCGCACCGAGGAAGAGCGCTCGGCGGCCCGGGGCGGCGCCCTGGTCACGATGATCACGATCGTCCCGCAGGGCGTCGCCCGCCCCGCCGGCCTTCCGGTCTGCGTCGCCCTGCACGGCCGCCGTGCCACCGCCCGGGCGTGGACGGACCTCGGGCTGCCGGCGATCCTGGACGCGGCCTTCGCGTCCGGCGTCCCGCCGTTCGCGGTGGTCGCCGTCGACGGCGGCGACGCCACGTACTGGCGCCGCACAGCGTCCGGCGACGACCCGCAGCGGATGCTGCTGGAGGAACTGCCCGGCCGGCTCGCCCGGCAGGGCCTGCGCGCGCCGGACGCGGCGATGGGCATCTCCATGGGCGGCTTCGGCTCCCTGCGCTACGCCCGCAACCGGGGCGCCGGTTTCGGGCCGGTGGCGGTGCTCAGCCCCGCGCTGTTCCGCAGCTGGGCCGACGCCGACGCGGTGGGCGTGTTCCGGGACGAGGCCGACTGGCGCGCACACGAGCCGCTGCTCCACCAGGACCAGCCGCACGGCCGCCCGACCGGCGTCTGGTGCGGCACCGAGGACCCGTTCTGCGCCGCCGCCCGTGAGCTGACCGGCGACCCGGTCCAGGCCCGCTTCACCCCCGGCGGGCACGACGCGCCGTACTGGCGGAAGGTGCTCCCGGACGTCGTCTCCTTCCTCGGCCACGCGCTCGCCGCCCGAGGCGCCTGACCGCATGGCGCCTGACCGCATGGCGGCGGGGCGCGCGCGGCGGCCGGACGCGGGCCGCGGGTGGAGGAACGGGGCCGGCTGGTGGATGATCGTTGGCGACGACCCCCGGCCCCGGCCGGCCCCGATCCGTACGGTGGTGGACCCGCGACATGAGCAACCTCGATCTCAAGCCCGAACCGACCCGCTGCGGCGGTGAGGCCGGCACCGGTCCGGTGAAGGAACTGCTGACCGGTCGTCAGGTCAGGCTCGGCGAGAGCACCATGGTGCGCCGGCTGCTGCCCAACCTGGGCCGCCGGATGGTCGGCGCCTGGTGCTTCGTCGACCACTACGGCCCGGACGACATCGCCGACGAGCCCGGCATGCAGGTCCCGCCGCATCCGCACATGGGCCTGCAGACGGTGAGCTGGCTGCACCAGGGCGAGGTGCTGCACCGCGACAGCCTCGGCAGCCTGCAGACCGTCCGCCCCTACGAGTTGGGCCTGATGACCTCCGGCCGGGCGATCTCCCACTCCGAGGAGTCCCCGCGCGAGCACGCCCGCTTCCTGCACGGCGCCCAGCTCTGGGTCGCCCTCCCGGACGCCCACCGGCACACCGCCCCCGCCTTCGAGCACCACGCCGAACTGCCCGTCGTCGCCGCCCCCGGCCTGCGCGGCACCGTCATCATGGGCACCCTCGACACCGCCACCTCGCCCGGCACCACCCACACCCCCCTGGTCGGCGCCGACCTCGCCCTCACCGCGGGCGCCGACCTCAGGCTCCCGCTGGTGCCCGACTTCGAGTACGCCGTCCTCTCGATGTCCGGCAGCGTCGACGTCGACGGCGTCCGCGTCGAACCCGGCTCGATGCTCTACCTCGGCTGCGGCCGCCGCGAACTCCCCCTCCTCGCCCGCACCGACGCCGCCGTCCTCCTCCTCGGCGGCGAACCGTTCGAGGAGAAGATCGTCATGTGGTGGAACTTCATCGGCCGGTCCGGTGAGGAGATCCAGCAGGCGCGGAGCGACTGGGAGAACACCCCCCGCTTCGGCGAGGTGCACGGCTACGACGGCGATCGGCTTGCCGCGCCCGAGCTTCCCCAACTTCCGTTGAAGCCACGGGGAAGGGCACGCTGACCTGGGGCTATGCACCCAAGGCGGGCGCGCCGAGTCCCGGTGGATTGCTGTTGGGACGGTCTGCGATCCATCGCTCTGATGGGACGTCCCTGCTGCCGAGTGATGGCTCCGGTGATCGGCCGCGAGTTTCGGGTGCGGCCATCTGTAACCGGGTTCAGTCAGGCCGATGCTGACTCAATGCCCACTTTGCTGACGTCTCGTCAGGTGTGGGGTGGGGGATCGCGTTCTCGACGCGGCGTCGCCGCGGCTGGAACGGGCGCCGGTGGACAGGCGCCGGGCAGGGCTGCCGCCGCCGTGCTGCGGGCGGTGGAGGGGGCGTGGGTGAGAGCGTCTGGGGTCGTGCGGCGGATTTGTGTGTTGCCTACAACCGTGAGTCGAGGTGGTAGAGGCGGATCCCTCGCTCTTGGCTTGGTGAACATTGATGCACACGTTCCGTGGGCGTCAGCCAGTTGCAGCCGGTGTCCTTGGTATCTGTGGATGCGACCTGTCCGACGTCCTATGGGCCCTGATCGAGCCGAAACTGACGGCCTGGAGGAAAGCTCGGCTCGACCGCAGGCCCACCGGACAGCCGGCAAAGGTCGAACTGCGCGACG
>NZ_JBFBIL010000052.1:0-56097 GCF_040685575.1 Kitasatospora sp. NPDC088351
CGACGCCAACACCAGGCCCGGACCAGCCACTACAAGAGACGAGGCCACAGCCCAAGAGCTGAAGCCTCGTCACGCTAAGCACCGTTGCAGTACTAACCGGCGTCCGCCAGGTGCCGGGCCTCCCGTTCGGAGGCGACCGCCGGGGGCGAACCGGGCAGCGGACGGCCGGCGCTCTCGGGCATCAGGAGCACCGCGACGACACCGACCGCCGCCGCGGCCATCAGGTAGTAGGCAGGCACCATCCGGTCACCGGTGGCGCCGATCAGATAGGTGACGGCCAGCGGCGTGGTGCCGCCGAACAGGGACACCGAGACGTTGAAGCCGACCGACATCGCCCGGTAGCGGATGTGGGTGGGGAACAGCGCCGGCAGCGAGGCCGGCATGGTGGCGGTGAAACAGGCCAGCAGCAGGCACAGCCCGCCCACGCCCAGCAGCACCGCCGGGTAGGCGCCCCGGCGGATCAGCAGCAGCGCGGGCACCGACAGGACCAGGAACCCCAGGCAGCCCGCCATCAGCACCGGACGCCGCCCGATCCGGTCGGACAGCAGCCCCAGCGGCCCGTTGACGGCCATCATCAGCACCATCGCGGCCACCACCACCAGCAGCCCGTGGGTGGCATCGAAACCCAGCTCGGTACTCAGGTACGTCGGCAGGTAGGACAGCAGCAGGTAGTCGGTCACGTTGTAGGCCAGCACCAGCGCCACACACAGCGCCAGGGCCCGCCGGTGGGTGGTCACCAGTTCCCGCAGCCCGCCCCCCGGACGCGCCGGGGCGCCGGCCCGGTCGGCAGCGCCGTCGCGGTCGCTCAGCTCGCGGAAAGCCGGGGTCTCCTCCAGACGCATCCGCAGATAGAGACCGATCAGGCCGAGCGGACCGGCGACCAGGAACGGCAGACGCCAGCCCCAGGAGAGCAGGCTCCGCTCGTCCAGCAACGCGGTCATCACGGTCACCAGGCCGGCCCCGGCGACATAGCCCACCAGGGTCCCGAACTCCAGCCAGCTGCCCAGGAACCCGCGGCGGCGGTCGGGAGCGTACTCGGCGATGAAGGTGGTCGCGCCACCGTACTCGCCACCGGTGGAGAAGCCCTGCACCATACGGGCGAGCAGCAGCAGGACCGGGGCCCAGATCCCGATCGTGGCATAGGAGGGGATCAGGCCGATGGCGAAGGTACCGGCCGCCATCATGATCATGGTGGCGGCGAGCACCTTCTGCCGCCCGAGCCGGTCGCCGAGCGGCCCGAACACCAGGCCACCCAGCGGCCGGACCAGGAAGGCCGCCGCGAACGTCGCGAAGGCGGCCAGCAGTTGCGCGGTGCCGTCGGCGGCCGGGAAGAAGACCTTGCCCAGGGTGACCGCCAGATAACTGTAGACGCCGAAGTCGAACCACTCCATGGCGTTGCCCAGGGCCGCGGCGGTGACCGCGCGACGCAACATACCCGGCTCGACGACGGTGACCCGGCCGGGTACAGGCGACCCGCCACCGGGCCCGGGAGCGGACGCGGCGGCGGGCCCGGGAGCGGGCCCGGGAGCGGGCGGGCCGGGTGCGGGGGTGGGCGGGGTGGCGGTCGGTGACGATGGGCGCAAGGGTCCGCTTCTTCTGCCGGGGACGGTGGACCGTCCCCGCCTGACCGCTCACGCCGGGCCCAAACGCCCTGGCCGGGGCGGTGAGAGATCACTCACACCCGGCCGGGCCGGGGCGGGGGACGTCACCGAGGCGGGGCCGGGGGTGCCGGGCGGGCGCCGCCGCACGCTGCGCCCCGGTGTGCCGTCCGGCCCGGTCACCTGCTCGACCAGGTCGGCGCGCGGGCGCCGCCGCCGGACTCGGGGCTGCCCACGCCGGCCGCTGGCGGCGGGATGGTCCAGGCGTTGTCGGGTTCCGGGCGCGCGATGGTGGTGGGGCCGGGCCAGTGGTCCGACGGGCGCACGGGCGGCTTCCAGAAGCCTGTGGACCGTCCGAGCCCGCTGCTGGACGGTGTCTGCGCGAAGGTCATGGCCCACGAGAACCGGGGCCGAGCCCGCGCGATACGGTCGCCCCATGACAACGGGAGCATGGGACATCGTGCTGCTCGGCGGAGCGTCGGGCATCGGCAAGAGCCGGGCAGCAGCCCGGCTCGCCAGGGAATCGGGGGCGTTCGTGGTCGAGTTCGACGACGTGGTCAGCGCCATACAGGAGATCACCACCGCCGGACAGCACCCGGACCTGCACCACTTCAACACCCTGCCGGACAGTGCCGAACTCCCCGCCACCCAGGTGCTGGACCTCCAGATCGCCACCGCCCGGGCGCTGGAACCCGCCGTGCTGGGAGTCGTACGCAACCGGCTGACCGTGAACGTACCCGCCGTCATCGAGGGCGACTACCTCACCCCGGCCGCCGCCGCACGGGCCATGCACGAAGGCACAGCAGCCGGCCGACGGGTACAGGCAGTGTTCCTTCACGAGGCCGACGCCGGACAGATCGCCGCCAACTACGCCGAGCGGGAGCCGGAGTACGGCGTCCAGGCGCACCGCGCCGAGGTCAGCGCCCGCTTCTCGCACTGGCTCGGCGACCAAGCCCGCCAACACACCCTGCCCGTGGTCGACTGCCGCCCCTGGGACAGCCTGCCCGCCCGTCTCCACGCCGCCCTGCACGCCGCCGGGTAGGACCGGGGCCCGGGGCGGCACCCAAAGAACGGGGCCCGGGGCGGCGAACGTTCGCTGGTGCGGGGACATCACGTACCTGCCGGTCGGTGGGTCGTGGATGTACCTGGCGACGGTGATCGACATGCACTCGCGGGAGGGTCGTGGGCTGGTCGCTCGCGGAACACATGCGCGCCGGCTGCGGCCCGTTGGCGCCGTCCAGGCCGCCGTCGACGCCCGGGGCGGCGACATGCGCGGGGTGGTGTTTCACCCGGACCACGGCGCCCGGGGCAGATTCAATCGGTCGTCGCAACACCTCGTCCTCGGAGGTGTTGATGGGCAGGCCAGCAGGGTGGATGGCGGCGTTGACCGGGCGGTCGCCGATGAAATCCCCGGGTGCGCCAGCGCTTCGGCGGGAAGTGGAACGCCAGTTCTGGCGGGAGATCGCGAAGGGGGTGCTGGCTGAGGAGGCGGCAGCCGCGGTCGGCGTATCCCAGGCAGCGGGTTGCAGGTGGTTTCGGCACGGTGGCGGCATGCCACCGATGGATCTTGCCCCACAGTCCGGCCGGTACCTGTCCTTCCACGAGCGTGAAGAGATCGCGATCCTCAAAGCGCAGGGCATCGGAGTCCGGGAGACCGCGCGACGCCTCGGCCGCGATCCATCGACCGTGTCCCGAGAGCTACGGCGTAACGCCGCGCCCCGTGGCGGCCGAATGGACTATCGGGCTTCGGTCGCGCAGTGGAAGGCCGACCTCGTGGCTCAGCGCCCGAAGACGGCAAAGCTGGCCGCGAACGACCGGCTGAGGGACTACGTGCAGGACAGACTTTCAGGCCAGGTCAGCCGCCCGGACGGGACGGCACTGGGGCCAGAGGCCGCGCCGTGGAACGGGAGGAACAAGCCGCACCGCGGCGACCGCCGGTGGGCCACGGCGTGGAGTCCGGAGCAGATCGCGAACCGGCTGAAGGTCGACTTCCCCGATGATGATTCCATGCGGATCAGCCACGAGGCGATCTACCAGGCCCTGTTCATCGAAGGCAGGGGAGCGCTCAAGCGCGAGCTTGTCACCTGCCTGCGCACCGGCAGGGCCCCGCGGGTGCCCCGGGCCCGATCCAAGCGGCAGGCGTGGGCCCACATCACGCCTGAGGTATTGATCAGCTAACGGCCGGCCGAAGCCGACGACCGCGCTGTGCCCGGACATTGGGAGGGCGACCTGCTGATCGGACTCGAGCGATCGGCGATCGGCACGCTGGTCGAGCGCACGACCCGATTCACGGTGCTCGTCTACCTGCCCCGCCAGGACGGCTACGGCGTCGTCCCCCGCACCAAGAACGGGCCGCCGCTGGCTGGCTACGGCGCCGTGACGATGAAGGATGCACTTGCGACGACGATCGGCACCCTGCCCGAGCAGCTATGGCGGTCACTGACCTGGGACCGCGGCAAGGAGTTGTCGGCACACGCCCGGTTCACGATCGAGACCGGCGTCCCGGTCTATTTCGCCGACCCGCACAGCCCCTGGCAGCGCGGTACCAACGAGAACACGAACGGCCTGCTGCGGCAGTACTTCCCGAAGGGCACAGACCTGTCCCGCTGGACCGCGGAGGATATCGAGGCGGTCGCTGCCACGCTCAACAGCCGGCCTCGCAAGACCCTCGCTTGGAAGACACCCGCCGAAGCCCTCAACGACCACCTACTATCGACCCAACAAGCCAGTGTTGCGTCCACTGGTTGAACCTGGCCAATATACGTCGGGTGCGTTCGCCGGGGTCTGCCGGACGCACGGGATACGGCGCTCGATGGGCCGGGTCGGCTCCAGCTACGACAACGCGCTGGCGGAGTCATTCCTCGCCGCGTTGAAGCGTGAACTGCTCTACGGTTCACGCCGGCTGACCCGGGCGCAGGCCCGCATCGCGGTCTTCGCCTGGCCGGCCTGGTACAACCGCAAGCGGCGGCACTCCGCCCTCGGCTACCGCAGCCCCATCGACTACGAGCAGCAGCACGCCACGAGCGTCATTAACCTGGACTTGGTTCTATAACAGGCGAGTGTCTACGAAATAGGGCAAAGCCTACACTGTGTCCGTCTCCCCTCTCAGGACACTGGGCCCAGCACGCACAATGTTCCCTTGGGCGCGGTGAATTTCTCCCGCACTTCCCACTTTCCGTCCTTTTCTGCGTCTACGTCCAGGGAGGTACTGCCGGAAGCGAGCAGTGTGGCTTCGGGGTTGGTGAAGTCAACCGCGATCTTGTAATTCGCCGCCTTCTTGTCCGGGTTGGCCGCCAGACCCTCCGCGTGCCACCCGTCCGGGGTCGCCTCGCACTTGATGATGGAGACCTGCTTGCGCTTGTCCAAGTCGTTGGGGAGCGAGGGGGGAGCGGTGTGGGGCAAGCTCGCCGCCGGTCTGGATGCCCTCGCCCTGGCGCGGCCGTGCATCTCCGCGCTGTGCCGGGCGCGTCGCCGGGTGGGGACCAAACCGTTCAAGGCGCTTTTCGAGACGCTGGCCGGGCCCGTCGCCTGGCCGCACACCCCCGGCGCGTTCCTGGGAGACCAGGCGTGCGGGGCCGGGCGGGCGCGACGCGGCGGTTCCCGTGCGAGCGCTCCGGAGCGCCACTGACCGAAGCGTCTTCGAGCGCTCGAACGCCGTTCCCCGCCGGGTGCGTTGCGCCCGTCGGCCGCGCGTCATGGTGACATGGCAGCGGCCATGAAGAACCCGTCCCCGTCTGGTCGGCCCGATCCGTCGGGCCCCGCTCTCGGACGAACTGGTCCGATCCGCCCGGTGTCTCAGATGATCTCGCGGTCCAGCGTGGAGTCGCGGACCATGCGCGCATTGGACAGCCTGCCTCTCCAGAGCTCGCGCTCACCTGTGAACGTGAATCCGTGGCGCTCGTAGAAGCGGACCGCCCTTTCGTTGTAATCAGTCACCCAGAGGCGTATCCGCACGTCCCCCGCCCATGCGAGGAACTCGCCCATCAGCCTTTGTCCGATGCCCTGGCCCTGGGCTTCGTCGAGCAGGTACATCGGTCCGAGGGTGACCGTCCCGTCCCGGCGGCCGCAAAGGAACCCGACGATCTCCGCCTCGGAGCGGACGACACGGCAGAAGAGCAGGTCCGGCTGCCGCTCGGCCTCCTCAATGAACTCCCGCCACTGGGCGATGCCCTCCGCCGTGGCAGAGGACCCGCGGTGCTCGCGGATCCACGTCTCGTCGATCCCCGCCGCTTCGTTGGGGTACGTCTCGAGCCAAGCCCTCAGCTGCATCCGGCCCACAGCTGCGGCATCGGCGGCGCAGGGGGCTTCGATCCGACGGGTCATGAGGACATTCTTGACGATGCACCTGATGTGTCTCGCATGATTTTCTTCCGTCACATGCACTGCACCGGCTGATCCACGTAAGCGCGTACCGGCAGGTGGTCCTGCCGTCGGCCGAACACCGCGTTCCACGCCCGGGATGCCGGCCCGTCGCGAGGGGGTCGCACGGGAGATCCGGTTCAGGGGTGTTCAGTCGATCCCGGCCGAGGAGCAGCGGGAGCGAGGCAGGCGTGTGGGCGGTTGGACGGGCAGTTCGACCCAGAGCGCTTTTTGACTCCCGATCTCCCTGTTACCAGGTGGCGCCGCCGGCTGGCGGGTGGTGGCGTGGAGGCGGTTGAAGAGGTTGGTCAGGCTGATCCACAGGACCAGGCTCGCGAGCTGCTTCTCGTCGAAGTGGGCGGCGGCGTTCCAGGCGTCGTCGGGCACCACGGCCCGGTCGGCGAGGCGGGTGACGTGTTCGGCGAGTTCGAGCGCCGCGCGTTCGGCGTCGGTGAGGTACGGCACCTCGCGCCAGGCGGCGACCGCGTGCAGCCGCTCGTCGCTCTCGCCGTTTTTCCCGGTGCCGGCGATCCCGCCGATGACGCGGTAGCTGCAGCCGTTGATCCGGCCGGCCCGCGGGTGGACCAGTTCCAGGGTGGTCTGCGGAACGCCGCCGGTGCGGGCGGCCTTGGCCACGGCGAGGATCGCGGGCATCGCCCCGGGGACGAGGCGGGGTCGGGCATCCGGGCGTCGTTCATGGTGTCCGTCTCCTTCGGGTCCGTGGCTGTCACCGCTTCGACGGAGCGCGGCACGCGAGTGTGACGGGGCGGGGCGGGAGACTTCTCCGGTGGCGACTCCCGGCGGCGCGGGGGCCGGGTCGGCCGTCCGCGCCTCGCGCCGCCGGCGCGGTGCCGGGGTCCGCGGGCGGGTGATCCACTCCCCGCGGACCTCCCACTCGCAGCCGCCGGGCGCTCTCGGCCACACCGTCCTGGCGCCCTGCTCCATGACGACGCCGGACAGGCTGAAACGGCGGGCAAGAGCACCATCGGGACCACGAGCAGCCCACAGCAGCCGGCCCCGGCCGATCCAGCCCGGAGATCATTCACCGGACGACCCGTAGCCTGGGGCGATGCGGTTGGAAACTGCGCACGACCTCGCGGACAGGCTCCTGTCGGAATTTCCTCCTCGGTGGGAACACTCTCAACCGGTCTTCGCCCGGGCCAAGTTGCCGGCCCCGGATCCGGGCGGTCGAGGTGTGCCTCTGATGGTGAGCGCGATCCTGCACGACGTGGGGTATGTGCCCTCTGCGGTTGATACCGGTCGGCACATGATCGATGGTGCTCGCTGTCTCGCCCGGCCGGGGTGGCCCCCGCTGGCCTGCCCGTTCGTGGCCCACCACGCGTCCTCCGAGCGGAAGGCGGCCGAGCTGGGGCTGTCACATGACCTGGCGGCGTTCCAGCGGCCTGCGTCCGACCTGTTGGACGCCATCACGTTCTGCGATCTCACGAGTGGGCCCGACGGCGCCCCGGTGGACGCCACCGAGCGGGCTCGACGAGGTCCTGCGCCGATACGCCCCGGATCACGTGGGGGCGACGACGGGGCACGGCAGGAACGCACCGCGGGCCCGGGGGCCTTCGAGGAGTCCCGCGAGAGCGCGACCGTGACCCAACCGTTGGGTGCTGGTCATGGGTTGACGGTCTGTCATTTGAGAGGGTCTTGAGTGGCCGGGGTAAGCAGTGGCCGGTGTTGTGACGGTTGATCGGCGGGTCGGCCGCCGGAAGGGAACTGCACGATGGAACTGTCGCGTGTGATCGCGCTCGTGGCCGCCACGGTGACGACCGGGCTGACGGCCGGGTTGTTCTACGCCTACGCGTGTTCGGTGATGCCGGCGCTGCGGGAGGCGGAGGACCGGACGTTCATCGAGGTGATGCAACGGGTGAACGTGGCGATCCTCAACGGCTGGTTCATGCTGGGGTTCGTGGGGGCGCTGCTGTGCACGGGGGCGGCGGTGGCGCTGCACGTACCGGCCGACGGGCGGCACGTGCTGCCGGCGGTGGTGGCGGCGCTGGTGTTCTACGTGGCGGCGCTGGGGGTGACCCGGCGGATCAACATCCCGCTGAACGACGCGCTGGCCGCGGCGGGGACACCGGCGCGGATCGGGGACCCGGCGGCGGTGCGCGGGCGGTTCGAGGCGCGGTGGGTGCGGTGGAACGTGGCACGGGCGCTGCTGTGCACGGCGGCACTGGGGTGCCTGTGCTGGGCGCTGGTCCTCCACGGCGGCGCGGGCGCCTGAGCGGACGGAGGCAGGGCGCGGGGCGGCGAGCACCTGCCCGGGGGGCGTGGGCAGGTGTCCCGGCGGCTCGGGCCGGGGAACGCGGGCGAGCACCCGCAGGCCGTCTCCGTCCGCCGGGCGACCGCCGGGGCGGAGGAAGCCGCCCGGCCCGGCCAGGAGGAGCCGGACCAGTGCGCGGCCGCCGGGCCGCAGCCGCACGAGCAGCCGGCCGTCGCGCAGCACGCCGGGCTCCGGGCTCCGGGCTCCGGGCTCCGGGCCCCCGGACCGCCGGCCCGGCTCGTCCGCGGCTGCCGTCACAGGCTCAGCAGCAGGTCCCGGACCGCCGCGGGCCGGGACAGGAACGGGTGGTGGCCGGCGTCCAGCTCGACGACGCCGCCGGCCCGGCGGGCGAACTCGCGCTGCAGCCGCGGCGCGGTGCCCCGGTCCTGAGCGCAGACGAGGTACGTCGAGGGCACCTGCCGCCATGCGGCCGCCCCGACCGGCTGCCCGGTCACCTTCACGCTCTGCCGGGCGAGGTGGTCCGCCGCCTGCGCCTGGACCTCGGCGTCACAGTCCTGCAGGAACGTGTCCACGAGCAGTTCGGGGCGGACCCCGAACGTGCCGGCGCCGGGGTCGACGTCGAGGAACGGGGCGGGGCCGCCGTCCCCGAACTCCGACAGGCTCTGCCCGACCTCGGGCAGATAACCGGAGACCAGCAGCAGGTGGCGCACCGACCCGATTCCCGCAGCGGCTTCCGCGGTGACCACACAGCCGTAGCTGTGGGCGACCACGACGGTCGGCTCGTCGCCGGCCCGCAGCACCCGCCGCACCGCGGCAACGTCCTCGGGCAGCCCCGGACCGTCGACGCCGCCGGGCAGGCCCGCCTCACCGCAGCTCGGTAGCGCCGGGGCCACACTCGGCACCCCCCGCTCCCGCAGCAGCCCGGCGGTACGGTGCCACCACCACGACCCGTCCCGCACGCACGCCCCGTGCACGAACACGACTCTCATCGCCACCTCCACGCCGACCCCGGCCTGCCACCCATGCTCGCCGAACCCGCGCCGGCCCGCACGGACGAGACAGGCGCCGGCACCGTCAACCGGGAACCGGGATCCGGGCTCCGGGCTCCCCGGACCACCGATTGGTCCAGACCTATTGACGGTTCGTCAGGGTGCTCCTACGATTCCCTGCGACCGCGGAACGCGCCCCGGACACCCCACACCTGTCAGGGCCGCGACACCCCGCGGTCGGGCTTCCCGCCGAACACCCCCACGTCACTCGCCATGGCCTCCCCCACGCCGGCCCGCCCCGGGCCCGCCAGGCCATGGCCGGAAGGGAGCACACCGTCATGACCACACGGACCGCACGACTGCTGGGCGCCGCCCTGGCACTGGCCCTCGCCTCGGCCGCGCCCGCCGCCACCGCCGCCCCCACCTCACCCGCCCCCGCCCGGGCGGGGACACAGGCCGCCGCAGGCGCCACCTGCGCGCTGCAGAGCCGGCCCACGGGCAAGGTGCTGCAGGGCTACTGGGAGAACTGGGACGGCGCCGCCAACGGCGTCCACCCGCCGATGGGCTGGATCCCGCTGACCGACGCCCGCATCCCCGCGCACGGCTACAACGTCGTCACCACCGCGTTCCCGGTGATCCTCTCCGACGGCACCGCGCTGTGGCAGGACGGCATGGACACCGGCGTCAAGGTTCCCACCCCCACCGAGGTGTGCCAGGCCAAGGCCAACGGCCTGACCGTGCTGATGTCCATCGGCGGGGCCGCAGCCGGCATCGACCTGAGCTCCACCGCCGTCGCCGACCGGTTCGTGGCCACCATCGTGCCGATCCTCAAAGCCGGCAACTTCGACGGCATCGACATCGACCTCGAGACCGGCCTCGTCGGCAGCGGCAGCATCACCGCCCTCTCCCCCTCCCAGTCCAACCTGATCCGCATCATCGACGGCATCCTCGCCGCGATGCCCGCCGGCTTCGGCCTGACCATGGCCCCCGAAACCGCCTACGTCACCGGCGCCAGCATCGTCTACGGCTCCATTTGGGGCGCCTACCTGCCCGTCATCAAGAAATACGCCGACAACGGCCGCCTGTGGTGGCTGAACATGCAGTACTACAACGGCAGCATGTACGGCTGCGCGGGCGACTCCTACTCCGCCGGCACCGTCCAGGGCTTCACCCAGCAGACCGACTGCCTCGACAAGGGCCTCACCGTCCAGGGCACCACCGTCCGTGTCCCCTACGACAAGCAGGTCCCCGGCCTGCCCGCCCAGCCCGGCGCCGGTGGCGGCTACATGAACACCAGCCAGGTCGCCCAGGCCTGGAACACCTACGGCACCACCACCACCAACCGCCTCAAAGGCCTGATGACCTGGTCCCTGAACTGGGACGGCTCAAAGAACTGGACCTTCGGCAACAACGTCAAAACCCTCCAGGGCCGCTGACATCACCACCCGCATCACCCGCGTCACCCGCACTGCCCGCACCCCCCGGCGCCACCGGCACCGGGGGGTTGCGGCGCAGCGGGGCGAGCTCCCGGGCCAGGGCCCGCACGTCCAGCGCGATACGCCGGGCGATCTCACGCCCTCCCGTACCCGCGGGCAGACGGCGGCTCCAGGAACGGGCACGCGCGGCACCGTCGTGAGCCATGTGGAAGTCCAGCCGCAGCGCTCCGCCCACCTCGACGAGACCGATCAGGAAATGCGTGTCGGACAGATCGATGACGACCTCGTCACCGATACACGAACAGCCGACGAGATCACCGATCTCCTCCTGCGCCAGATACCCGGCGAGCTGAACGGCCTTCCCCTCGACACGAAACGGTCGCAGTGCGGGACTCATACGGTCGCCGCCCTTCCCCTGGTCGCCACTGAACACCTACCCCAACCCCAGGCCACCCGGCACCGGCGAGGGAAATCGGCGCACGGGGGAACCCACCGCAATTCTAGAACCACCCCCCGCCATCAAGTCCCCCCGCCACAACGTGACTTGGCCAACACCACCCACGGGGACACACCGGACACACACCCCACGAACCACCCCCGCCCCACACCCCCACCGGACGGAACCAGCACCCACCGGACGACACCCCGCAACCGGAAGACACGTACCACCGCGGACACGCCACGGGCCGGCCGGCTCCCCCGGTCAAACCGCCGGGACGTGCACGGGAGGCGCCGCGGACAACAGGACGTGACAGGGCCTCACAGGCCCACGGGGGCGGCCTGTCCGGCGGCGCCGTACGGGCCCCTCAAACCATCCGTCACGGGCTCGCCGGCTGCGGCTGCGGCCGGCAGAGGTAGAACAGCTCGGGGTCGCCCTCATCGAGACCGTGGAGAAAACCGACCTGGCTCCATCCGGCTCGCCAAAGAAGCCGCCGCATCGGCCGGTTGGAGACGTTCGTCGAGGTGAACAGCTTCGGGGTCGTACACGAGTCGGCGACCGCCTCCAGCAACCGGTGACCGACACCCCTGCCACGTGCTGGCGGCGCCACCATCAGCATCGTGACGAAACCCTGCTCGAAGAACGTGTACTCAAGCACGCAGTACCCCAGCAGACCGGACACGTCCTCCGCCACGACCACCAGGCCCTGCCGGCACCACCGCCGGATACTCGCCCGCCGCCCGACGTCACCCCCGGCCGCGACCACATCGATCCCGGCCAGCGCCTCCGACTCCGACCCGCACGCACGACGCACAACAAACCCGCCCGGGCCGACCCCATCCACGGCCCCATGCCACCCAGCCCACACCCGGACCCCGCCCATCGACCAGACCGTCCGTCAGGACCGGGAAAACCCTGTTCAAGCAGGCGCCGGGCCGGAGCCTCGGGCGACTGCGCGCAGTTGCCCGAGGCTCCGCCGATGCAATGGACTGACGGCACGCGAGTCGGTGCGGTCGTCGGCCGGGAACTGCGGGAAGGCCGCCCTGTTCAGTGGGCGTTGTGTCGTTACAGGCGGAAGGGGTTCGCTCCTGAGCCCGCCAGCAGGTACCAGGCGGTGGCGCCGGTGTGGCGTGAGGCGTAGTAGAGGTCGCCCTGGCCGGTTTCGAGTCCGTCGCTGGAGGCGGCGACGATGGCGTGCCCGTCGTTGTTGGGAGCTGAGGTCTGAGCGTCTTCCAGGGTCTTCTGGAGGATCGCGGCCTTGTCGCCGTCGCCGGGAGCGCTGCGGGCGTGGTAGGCGGCCAGAAGGTGGGCGGTGCCTTCGAACCAGACCTTGGAGCTGTAGAGCTGCACCAGGTCGGGGCGGTAGGAGTTGGGGTTGGCGAAGCCGATCCCGGTGAAGATCCCGTCGGTCGCCTTGATGTTCTGCGCTGCCCAGTCCACCGAGCGGGAGAAGTCCGGGCTGAGGGTTGCCAGGTAGCTCCAGATCTGCACGTCGGCCGGGATGGTGTCCTGGTTGATGCTGGCGCCGTCATTGCCGGTGCCGGTCCACAGGCGGCCGTCGTCGGCCTGCATGCTCTTCACGAAGGCGAAGGCGGTGTTCGACCCGTCGCGCCATTTCTGGACGCCGGTGATATCCGCGAGCATGCCGAAGAGCGCGCCGACGTCGATGTTGTGCTCGGTGGCCTTCCAGGTCTTCTTGACCATTGCGGTGCCGTTCTCCGAGGTATCGGCGTAGCCGCCGGTGTAGCCCGGGATGCCGCCGCCGTCGTAGGCGTTGGCCTGGATCCACTCGGCCGCCTTGAGCGCGCCGTCGAGGTACTTGTTGTCTCCCGTCGCCCGGTACAGGTGGCAGAACGCCATTCCCGCCCACGCCATGTTCCCGGTGTACACCGACCAGCCGCCGATGTAGGGGGTTCCGACGGGGTAGTCCCGGCCGAGGGTCGTGATGAACGGGTCGGGCAGATAGGAGGCGCGGATCCTGCCGTCGGTCCTGGTCATGACTTCGTTGGCGGTGGCGGGGTCGTGCTGCTGGGCGTAGAGCAGGCTGTCGCCGAGTCGGATCGCGCGTTCGGGGTCACGGCGGGACCCCTGGAGCAGCGCGGCGATGACGACCGCGTTGTCGTAGGTGAAGGAGGTCTGGTAGCCGTCGGGAAAGTCGCCGGTGTCGTCGAAGTGGCCGCCGGTGTAGCTTCGCGGCACTCCCAGGGGACGGGCGCTGTCGACGTGGGCGTCCAGGACCCCTTGGAGGTAGGAGTAGGCGGCGTTCAGCGAACCGCCGGGTGCGTCGGCGACGGGTTTGTTCGAAACGACCTCGTTCGGGGTGCCGCCGTAGCCCGGGGTGTCGCCCTGGTAGGTGTACTGGTTGAGTGCTTGAACGGCACTCAGCGGGTTGCCCAGCTCGTACATGTCCACGGCGAGGTAGTTCGGCTTCTTGCGTGCGGCCGGGGTGCAGAACCGTTCGGCGCGGTTGAGGACCTTTTCGTTGTCGGCTTTCGCCGCCGTGTCGAACAGTGGGGCGTCACGGAAGTGATTCATGACGAACAGGCGCCGGAACCCCTTCTCTTCTTTCGCGAGGGGGATCTCGTTCCACCGGGACTTGCAGGTCCAGTCCGAGTTCCCGACGGGGCCGCCTATGGTCCAGTAGTTCTCGACGGTCCAGTCCTTCTGGAACATGAAGCCGACGTTCCGGCTCGGGTCGTCAGGGAAGAGGTCCGTCTTGTCGTCGCGGTCGGAGAAGAGGATCAGGCGTTTCCCGCTCGACCGCAGCGCCGACAGCGTGGGCCAGCCCTTGGCCCTCACCTCGAATCCGGGCTTGCCGTCCGTCGGGTTGTCGTCGAGCGGGTCGAACACCAGGCCGTCGAGTTGGCCGCCGGCCCCCAGTTGGCCGCCGACCTCGGCACGCATCTGCTCGGCGGTGGTGTAGTCCTCGACGAAGGCGGTGACGATCTCGTTCTCGTTGCCCGGGGCCTTGAGGAAGTTGGCGATGTCGGTGAGGACGTAGGACATCGGTTTGCCGCCGTCGTCACCCATACAGGTTTCGTGGCACATCCGGACTTTGCCGTTGTTGTAGTGGGCGTCGAGCATCAGAGCCCGTACTCCGCCCTGGAGCTGGTTCGCGATGGACTGGTTCTGATTGGCCACGAACCAGGCGTGGCCGTTGGTGTCAGGAGTGTTGTTGAAGGAATTGTGCGTGGTCAGGAAGGTCATCTGATCGAGTGTCCGGTCGCCGTCGGCCGGCATGGCGCCGTGCGGGAACGCGACCGGAGTGACGTACCACTGCTGGCGGTCGCCGCTGACCGTGATGGGCGAGAAGGTGACCTCGCCGGACAGGTCCAGCGGCGTCTCCAGGGTCTCCTGGGGGTGTTGCGCCGGATGGATGCGGTAGCGCTCACCCTTCACCCGGTCGAAGATCCAGTCGGTGCTCGGGTCGGCGCAGTTCTGCTGGAACGCCAGGCGCGCGTTGCCTGCGGTGTCGGAACTACGGCTCATGCAGCCGTCCTTGGTGAGGCTTCGCACCTTGTAGGTGCCGGCGCCGGACTGTTCCAGCTTCCACTGCTGGTTGTCCTCGTCACCCTTGGGCGGCGTCGCGCGGAAGAGGATCTCGGTACCGGAGATCTGGAAGCCACTGCCTCCGGCGAGGCCCTGGCTGCCTCCGTCGCCCTGCCCGTCTCCGATGCTCTGGAACACCACCGGTTGTCCGAGCGGAGGCGTCAGCACTTCTGCCGAGGCCGGGGCCGGGGACAGACCGGTGACCGATGCCCCCGCGAGCAGGACGGCCGACACGGGCCACGCCGCCCGTCGTTGAATAAATCGCCTCATGGAGAGCCTTTGTGTGATGGCGGTGTGCACATGCGTGTGCGCGGCCAGCAGATCATGAATGCCCCTGCCCGGACCAGGCTGTACTGCCGACAGAAGTGGCCGGTGGCACAGTTCTTCCGGCCGGCATCGACTCTTCCGGCGGGCATCGGCTACCGCGGGTGATCACCGCGCGGACGATCCCGACCCGGCGGGTCGCCGACCTGGTCAGAGAGTCGATCGGCTTGGCCGGACTCCAGGTCGAGAACGGCAGGCCGCGCTCGGCCGCGAGCGCCGCCCCGGTGTCCGGGGCGGGAGAGCGGAGCACACCGTACCCCCGTTGACAAGGCCTCTGCCAGAACGTCCGATTATCGATCGTGCCGGGAAGAGGAATTGACCGTCCATCAGTTGACGGAGAAGGCGGGCCCGGCCCGCGCAGATTCGATCTCGATCAGCCGAAGAACGACCAGGAGACAACCGTGCGCATACTCTTCACCGGCCCGGCCGCGCCCAGCCACCTGTTCCCGATGGTGCCGACCGCACAGGCCCTGCGGGCCGCCGGGCACGAGATCCTGTTCGCCAGCCCGAAGCCCATGGATCAGCTCCGGGCGGCCGGCTTCCCGATCGTCGAGATCGGCGACGGCCGACCGCTCCGGGAGGCGTTCGAGGTCGTCGCCGGTGAGGATGCGCACTACGCCATGCCGGAGCTGGCTCAGGAGCAGATCCTCGATCTGGCCGCCACCGCCTTCGCCTACGCCTCCCGATCCACCGTGGACGGCCTGCTCTCCACCGCCGACGAGTGGGACGCCGACCTGCTGATCCACGACTCCTGCCTGGCCTCCGCCCAGCTGGTCGCGGCCAAGCTCAAGATCCCGGCGGCGCTGCAGAACTTCGGCTTCACCTCCGGCCTCGACATGGCCGCGCGACTGGCCGGCCACTTCACCGACCTCTACGAGGCACACGGCGTCGCCGCCCCTGCCGAGTCCACCCCGCTGAACATCGTCCCGGCCGCGCTCGGCGGCGACCCGGGCGGCCTGCGGATGCGCTATCTCCCCTACAACGGCGGTGGCGTGGTCCCCGCCGGCCTGCTGCGCCGCGGCGCCCGACCGCGGGTCGCCGTCACCCTGGGTACCGTGGTCGCCGAGATGGACGGCCTGCACGCCATCGCCCGCCTGATCGAAGCCGCCGCCTCGGTCGACGCCGAGTTCCTGCTCGCCGTCGGCGACGCCGACCTCACCCTCCTCGGCACACTCCCGGCCAATGTCCGCCCGCTGCCGTGGGTCCCGCTGGCGGAGTTGCTGCGCGTCTGCGACGCGGTGGTCCACCACGGCGGCTCCGGCAGCACGCTCACCGGTCTGCAGGCCGGCGTGCCCCAGCTCCTCCTCCCCCAGGGCGCCGACAACTTCGCCGTCGCCGACATCCTCACCGCCACCGGTGCCGCCCTGCGCTCCGCCTCCGACGACGTCGACACCCCCCTCCTCACCCGCCTCGTCACCGACCCGGGGCTCCGCGACGCCGCCGCCCGCCTCCGGGCCGAGAACGACGCCCTCCCCACCCCCGCCGCCCTCGTCCCCGCCATCGAAGCCCTCGCGACCGCCCCCCACTGACCCGCACAGCCCCGGGGAACGCCAGAGCCGCAGGTCGGACGACCTGCGGCTCTGCCGGATGGGGCAGGCGACGGAAACCGAATCCGACGCACCCCACAAACCCCTTGCCACTATGGCGAATTCACCGGATCCCGCACGACTCCGCCCCCGCGTACCCGAAGCCAAGGTGCGACGCGCCCTTCACCCACTACCCGGCGACGGCCCGGAGCCGGCCCGGGCCCCAGGCCCTCGCCGTCCTGCGGCCCGTGCCCGGCAGTACGCCCGCCTCGGTCAGTACACCGGGAACGACTCCCCGCCCGGACAGAACGGCGCGCCCTCCACCCGCAGCGCCGCGTCCAGCGCGGCCAACGCTCCCGGGCGGCTCTCCCGCACCCGGCCCGTTCCGGCCAGCGACGCCAGGGCCGTTCCACCCAGGTAGGCGGAGCCGAGATCGGCCACCGGCAGCGCCAACTCCGCCTCCCGATCGGTGCGTTCGCACAGCGCCGGCCGACCGGCCCCGGCGCGCAGCAGGTACCGGCCGGTGTTCCAGGGGCAGAAGGCGTCCTCGACCTCGATCACCGTCTCCACGGGCGCCGCGTACGGGCGCGCCGCCAGGGCGCGTGCCACGTCCACCAGGCGTACCCAGAGCCGGTCCACCACCGTGCTGCGCAGGGCCCGTGGGTCGCGCAGGAGATACGGCAGCGCTTCGTCCACCGCGCCCTCGTGGGTGAGCCGGTCGAACAGGTCGACACCGATGAGGTGGCCCCAGAGCCGCGCATACGCCTGCGGGCTCGCCGCGGCGAGCTCCACGACCCGCACCGTGCCGCCGCCGGCGTCACCGTTACCGCTGAACGCCTGGCGCTCGGCGGACTTGAGGCGGTAGAGGGCGTAGCCGGTGGGGGTGCCGTCCGCGTCGTGGTGGACGGCGTGGCGCAGGGCGGTCGCGCCGTCCCGGATCCGGGGCTCGTCGTACAGGCGGACGTCCCAGAGCGGGGTGGTGCGCCGCGGCCAGCCGGTCCGGGTCCGCCGCACCCCGTCGTACACCGCCTCCACCGCCGGGCGGGCGCGGTCGGCGTCCAGCAGCCGCACCCGCCCGGTGCCCGGTGCGCAGGCGTACCGACGGGCCGGCCGGTGGTCAGCGGCGCGTGGCGGTCACCACGGTCGCGTCCAGGTCCTCGCACCAGGAGAGGGCCGCGTCCAGCCCGGCCGCCCCCGCCACCGCGAGGGCCTCCGGCGCCTGCCGCTCGCTGGTCTCGAACAGCAGCGAACCGCCCGGGGCCAGCCACTCCGGGGCCTGCCCCGCCACCCGGCGCAGCACGTCCAGGCCGTCCGCACCGCCGTCCAGCGCGGGGCGCGCCTCGTGCAGGCGGGCCTCCGCCGGCAGCAGTTCGATGTCGGCGGTCGGGACATAGGGCACGTTGGCCAGCAGCACGGTGATCCGGCCCCGCAGGGCCGCCGGCAGTGGCTCGAAGAGATCGCCCTGGAACACCCGGCCCCCGACGGCGGCCAGGTTCCGGCGCGCGCACCGCACGGCGGCCTCGTCGACGTCCGCCGCGTACACCTCGACCGGGAGTCCGACCGCCGTCACCAGAGCCGCTGCCAGTGCGCCGCTGCCGCAGCACAGGTCGACCACCAGCGCGTCCGCGCCCGTCAGCCCGGCCGCGGCGCTCACCAGGAACTCGCTGCGGCGCCGGGGGACGAACACGCCGTCGTCCACGCTGATCCGCAGGCCCCCGAACTCGGCCCAGCCGACGACGTGCTCCAGCGGACGGCCCTGCGCCCTGGACCGGACCATGCCCGCCAGCTGAGCCGGTGTGGTGGCGGCGGCGAGCAGGATGCGCGCCTCGTCCTCGGCGAACACGCACCCCGCCGCCCGCAGCCGGGCGGCGACCGACGAACGCAGCAGCACAGAAGAGAAAACCGACAAGAGAACCCCTCAAAGAAAAGGCGGAACAATCCGCCAGGGCTCCCCACAAGGCCGTCACCGAACCGGCGCGGCGCGCTATGCGCTCGGCGCCACGCCCACACGGCCGTTCCCGGGGAGCACCCGCTCCGACACACCGGTAATGGGTCTCACCTCCCCAAGATCGCGATCACATTCGGCACCGGTCACCCTACCCCACCCGGGCACCGCCCTTCGCCGGGCGGGGGAAGGGGCCCGGGTGGGTCTCCAGCTGCGGTGACCCGCCTCCACCGCGCCCGGCAGACACCGTTCCCCGACGGCGTGCCGGGCGACCTCGACGGCGTCAAACGCTTCTTCGGCCACGGAGAGGTGACGCGCCTCGACCATGCGGGGCGTCGCACCCGTGACCGGCGGCGGGCCGACGTGGCAGGCCTGGGCCCGGGCGGGGGCGGAAGCGGAAGCCAGAGCCGAAGCCGGAGCCGCGGATGTCAGCCGAGCTGATCGGCGACCAGGACGGCGAACTCCTCCGGGGTGACGATCCGGATGCCCAGCTCCTCCGCCTTGGCGCGCTTGGAGCCGGCCTTCTCCCCGGCGACCAGCAGCGTGGTGCGCTTGGAGACGGACGAGGAGGCCCTGCCGCCGGCGCGCTCGACGAGTTCGTTCACCGCGTTGCGGGACAGCTCGGCCAGGGCGCCGGTCATGGCACCGGTGACGACCACGTGCTGGCCGGCCAGCGGTCCCACCGCCGCTCCACCCTCGGCCCCCTCGACCCCGTCCTCCACCCCGTCGGCTGCCGCCGTGGACCCGTCGGCCCTGGCCGGTACGACGGGCGCGGTGACCGCGGTACCGACGTTCTGTGCGGTGAGCCGGTCCAACAGGACCGCCACCTCGGCGAGTTCGGCGACGATCACGGCGGCCTTCTCGACACCGATGCCGTCGACCTCGGCGAGCGCCTCGGCGTCGGCCGCCCGGATCGCCGCCAGCGCGCCGAAGTGCGCGGCGATCCGGCGGGACATCGTGCGGCCCGTGCCCCGGATCCCGAGCGCGCAGAACACCCGGTTGAGGGGCTGCGCGCGGGCGGTCTCGATGGCCGCGAGGAGCTTGTCGGCGCTGGTGTCGCCCATCCGGTCCAGGGTGAGGAGCTGCTCCCTGGTGAGGGTGAAGAGGTCGGCGAGGTCGGTGACCAGTCCGGCCTCGACGAGCTGGACGGCCCGGGTGCCGCCAAGGCCCTCGATGTCGAGCTGGTCGCGGCCGGCCGCGTAGATGATCGAGGCGACGGTCTGGCAGGCGCGGCCACGCACACAGCGCCAGCGCTGCTCGGAGGTGTCGATGGCGTCCCCGCACCGTGGGCAGACCTCGGGGAAGACGACCGGCTGCTCGGCACCGGTGCGCTGGTCCGCCAGCGGGGCCTCGACCCGGGGGATGACATCACCCGCGCGGTAGACGAAGACCTGGTCGCCGATCATCAGGCCCCGGCGCTCGATGTCCGCCGGGTTGTGCAGGGTGGCGTAGGTGACGGTGACGCCGTCGATCACCACCGGTTCCAGGACGGCGCGGGGCGCGATGATGCCCGTCCGGCCGACGTTCCACTCCACGCCGAGCAGCCGGGTGACCTTGTGCTGGGCCTGGAGCTTGCGCGCGACCGCCCAGCGCGGGGCGCGGGAGCCGGACCCGGCCTGCTCCTGGTCGGCGACCGCGTCCGCCTTGACCACGACCCCGTCGATCCCGAACGGCAGGGCGGCGCGCAGGGCGGCGATCTCGTCGATCCGCTGCTGCGCCTCGGCGAGGGTGGCACAGCGCCGGGGGTCGGCCGCGGTGCCGGCGGCGGTGTGGGCACCGAGCCCGGCGAGGCGGGCCAGGAGCTCGCCGTGGTCGAGGCCGGGCAGGCCGAGGGCGTCGTAGGCGAAGAAGGTCAGCTCGACGCGGTAGGGGCGGTCCTTGGCGCGCAGAGTCCCGGCGGCGCCGCTGCGGGGGTGGGCGAAGGCCGTCGCGCCGTGGGCGGTGCGGACGGCGTTGGCGTGCTCGAACTGCTCGTGGGTGAGCAGGACTTCGCCGCGCAGCTCGACGTCGAGCGGTTCGGCGAGCCGGTCGGGCAGACCGAGGACGGCGTCGGCGGCGTGGGTGATGTCCTCGCCCGCGAGACCGTCGCCGCGGGTCAGGACCTGGGTGAGGCGGCCGGCCCGGTAACGGGCGGCGACGGCGAGGCCGTCCAGCTTCGGCTCGACGCACCAGGCGGTCACCGGCCGGCCGAGGCGGCGCTCCAGACCGGCCGCCCAGGAGTCCAGCTCCTCCGCCGAGAAGACGTTGTCGAGCGAGAGCATCGGCACCGAGTGCGGAACGTCGCCGACCACCGCGCCGCCGGCGACCTTGCCGGTCGGGGAGTCGGGGAGCACCTCCTGCGGGTGCTCGCGCTCGTAGGCCTCGATCGTGCGCACCAGGGCGTCGTACTCGTCGTCGCCGAGCGGGGTGGTGCCGTCGGCGTAGTAGGCCGCGGCCGCGCGCACGGCGGTGGCGACGGCATCGGCGTAGGCGTCCGGGGAGGCCAAGACAGCGGGAGAGGCCAGGGTGGTTGCGTCCTTCATACCGCCATCATGGCGACTCGCACTGACATTCGCCCCGCACCGGCCGGCGTCAGCGGGGCGGGGGCCCGGTCCGGTAGGCGCCCACCGCGCCCGGGGGCACCAGGCAGGGCAGCAGCCATTCCCAGAGCGCCTCGACCCGGCGCGAGAGCTCCTCCCGGCCGCACCCGCCGCCGGACACCACCTCCAGCCCGCACGCCGCCGTCACCACCAGCGTCTCGGGCCCGACCCCGCCCGAGCGGTCCCGCAGCTCCCCCAACCTGCGTGCCGCGGAGAGCAGTTCCCGCACCATGCCCGCCCATACCGCGTGGAAGCCCTCCACCCCGGACATGGAGCCGACCGGCCCGGTCCCGCCCTGCCACACCCCGCCCTCGCGGCCGAGGCGGAACGCCGCCCGCGTCACCGCGTCCGACTCCAGCGACTCGACCAGCCAGTACCCGGCGTCGATCACCGCCTGCAGCGGCGACGCACCGGCCCGCAGCGTGCCGCAGGCCGCACGCATCGAGCCCTCGGCGCGCTCCAGCACCGCCCGCGCCAACTCCTCCTTGGAGGCGAAGTGGAAGTAGAGCGCCCCCTTCGTCACTCCGGCCGCCCCCGCGATCTGGCCCAGCGTCGCCCCCGCGTAGCCGCTTCTGTCGAAGAGCGCCGCACCCGCCTCGACCAGACGTCCCCGTGTCCGCTCCGACCTCTCCTGCACCACCGAACCCACAACCCTTCACACCCGCAAGCACATCAGGACCGCCGCCGTACCCGCGCCCGGACTGGCGCCGACTCTCGCCCGACCCGGGTGAGGCGTCCGCCGCCCGGAGCACCCTCGCCCCCGGTACCCGCCACCACCTCCGCCCGCTCCGACTCCCCACGCTCCGGCCCCGCCATCAGAACCGAACGCCGCAACCGCCGCAACCCCGCCGACGGCTCCATCCCCAACTCCCGCACCAACGCCCCCCACCGAGGAGGCCCGACCGACCCTCGGCCCCCGCACCCGACACCGCCCCCGGAAACGGCGAAGGCGGCGCCGGACCTCACCGGTCACGCGCCGCCGCCGAATCCCCCTGCCCAGCAAGGACGTTCACGGAGTGACAACACGGGCGAGCCCTACCGGCCCACGTGCCGCCCCCGGCACCACTACGCCACGCCGACGCCCTCCGCCGCCACATCGGCCACCGCCGCCGCACGGGCCGCCGCGACCTCCGCCACGACCTGCGCTCCGCGGTCCGGCCCCATCAGCAACGAGCCCAGGACGCCCGGCACCGCGATGCTCGGCATCACATGCTGGAACAGACCCGCCACCCGACGCTCCAGGTCCACCCGCCCCGACAACTTCTGCGACTGGATCTGCACCCCCGCCCACGACGCCGTCACCAGCCACGCCGAATCCGCCGGCACCACATGCGGCAACAGTTCCCCCCGCTCCCCCGCCGCCACCAGCAACCCCTCCAACCGCACGATCCACCCCGGAACCACACCCCCACCCAGATCCCCGAACGCATCCTGGCCCAACGACAACCGTGCCCCCGCACTCAACAGCGGATCCCGCGGCATCAGATGCGCCACCACCATCCCCGTATCCACGAACTCCTGCAGCTTGCAAACCCGTTCAGGAATCTCCTCCTGAACGAACTGCTCCTCCACCACCCCCTGCGCCAACTCCCGCTTCGACGCGAAATGGAAGTACACCGCCCCCCGCGTCACCCCCGCCCGCGCCACCACCTCACCAATCGTCGCCCCCTCATACCCGAACTCATCGAAAACCGACGCCGCCGCCTCCAGAATCGCCCGACGCGTCCGCACCGCCCGCTCCTGCCGCACCACCACAACCACCCCACCCTGCGCACCTGGAAAACAAAACCAAACACCCCGTATCTTAACAAGCAGCCACCGCCGGGCCACAAGGACGTGACCATGAATCGCCACATCCTCATCACCGGCACCACCGGCTTCATCGGCACCGCCGCCACCCGGGCCGCCCTGCGCACGCCAGGGCGCCGGCCGTGCCCCCTCCACCACCGCACCGCTCCCGTGGTCCCCGCCGACCGGGCGGACCTCGCCGACCCGCACCACCTCGAACTCCTCACCGATTCGCGCGCATAGAAACCGGATATTCGGTATGCAATCCGCGAAGTCCGGCTTGCGGCCGGGCCGATCCGCGAAGCACCCGAACTTCCTGGCGGCCGCGAGCCCACCATTGCTACCCTCTGCCCCATGTCGAGCCCTGAGGCGTCAAGACGCTGACCACCACCGGCCGCCGCACGCGCGGCCCCTGGTGGTACCGCGAGCGCGTTCACCGGCGGATCCGGCCGTTGCCCGGATCCGCTGCCGGGGTTTTTCGACATGGTTGCGGGGTTTGCTGTGCCCTTCGTTCTCTATCTGCTCGCCCTGGCGGTCTTCGCCCAGGGGACTTCCGAGTTCATGCTGTCCGGTCTCGTGCCGGACCTCGCCGACGACCTCCAGGTGTCCGTCCCGGCCGCCGGAGCGCTGAGTTCGGCGTTCGCCGCCGGGATGGTCGTGGGGGCGCCGCTGATGGCGGCGGTCGGGAGCCGCTGGTCGCAGCGGCGCGCGCTCGCGACCTTTCTCGGCGCCTTCCTGCTCGTTCATGTGATCGGTGCGACCACCAGCAGCTACCCGGTGCTGCTCGCCTGCCGGGTGGTCGCCGCGCTCGGTAACGCCGGCTTCCTCGCCGTGGCCCTCAGCACGGCCGTCGGGCTGGTCGCGCCGAACGCCAAGGGGCGCGCCACCGCCGTGCTGCTGGGCGGCACCACCATGGCCTGCGTCGTAGGTGTGCCGGCGGGCGCCCTGCTCGGACAGGTGTGGGGGTGGCGCGCCGCCTTCTGGGCGGTGGCGGTGGTGACGGCACCGGCCCTGATCGCCGTCCTGAGGTCACTGCCCCGCCCGACGGCCGACACCGCGGCCGAGCAGCCGAAGGCTCCCTCCCCTCGCGATGAACTGCGCGCCCTGCGCCGGCCTCGGCCGGTCCGCATCCTGCTGCTCGCCGCCCTGGTGAACGGCGCCACGTTCTGCGGTTTCACCTACCTCGCGCCCCTCGTCACGACCGTCACCGCCATCACGCCCGGATGGGTCCCGGCGGTGCTGGCGCTCTTCGGGCTGGGTGCCTTCGCCGGCGTCACCACGGCGGGCCGCCTGGCCGACACCCGGCCCGGCCTCCTGCTGCCGGCGGGCGGGGCGGTTCTGCTCACCGCCTGGTCGGCCTTCGCGATGACCGCCGACGAGCCGGTCGCCGCCCTCGGACTGGTCCTGCTCCTGGGCTCGTTCTCCTTCGCCGTCGGCGCCACGCTGGTCGCGGAGGTCCTCTACGCGGCACCGGACGCCCCGACGCTCGCGGGCGCCTTCGCCACCGCCGCGTTCAATGCCGGGGCGACGGCCGGCCCGCTCCTCGGCGGCACCGCCATCGACGCGGGCCTCGGCTACCGCTCGCCGCTCTGGGTCAGCGCGGTGCTGGTCGCGGCCGCCCTGCCGCTGGTCCGCACGGTGGGCAGGCGGTAGCCCGGGCACGATGGAACGCCCTAGGATCCGGTGCCACATGATGGTCTGTACCACCGGAAGGCGGGGGACGTCCCGATGCCGATGCACGACGACGGGCTGCAAAAGGGCGGGCGGCTGGAGGTCCGCTTCGAGGGGCTGGCGGAGGAGGCCGGACCGGCGACCTGGGGGCAGCGGACGATCTGGGCACCGATCTCCTGGTACGCGCCCGACGACCACTACTTCAACATCGCGCTGCCGCTGGAACTGCGCCATCCCGTCGAACCGGAGGCGTTCGGGGCGTCGCTGCGGGCGCTGCTGGAGCGGCACGAGTCCCTGCGCACCCTGTACCGCCTGGCACCCGACGGCTCGCTGGAGCAACGGCTGCACGGGCGGGGCATGCTGCCCGTCCGGCTGGTTCCGGCCCCGGCCGGCGAGCCGGTGGCCACCGCCCTGGGGCGCGTCGCCGCGCAGGACAGGGCGGTCCGTTTCGAACTGCTCGGGGACGGGCTGCCGTTGCGGGTCAGTGCGGTGCTGGTGGACGGCCTGGTGGCGGGAGCGGTGCTGACCGTGGCGCACATCGCCGCCGACGGCACCGGAGCGCAGGTGGTGCGGGACGACCTGCGCCGGCTGCTCGTCCAGGCGCGGCGGCGCCCGGGCACCCTGCCGCCGCCACCACCGGGCCGCCGGCCGAGGGAACAGGCCGCGTACGAGGCCGGCCCGCAGGCGGCCGCCCGCAGCAACGCCGCGATCGGCCTCTGGACCCGACAACTCGCCGGGATTCCGGCCTCCCTGTGGCCCGAGGAGGCCGGCCCCGGGGAGGCGGAGCGCTGGTGGGAGGGCGAACTCGTCTGCCCCCGGCTGGACTCGGCGAGCCGGGTGGCGGCGGTCCGCACCGGAACGTCGGCGAGCGCGGTCGTCCTGGCCGCCGTCGGGGTGGAGTTGGGCGAGCGCACGGGTGCCGACGCCGTCCCGCTGAAGGTCATCATGGGCAACCGGGTGAGTGAGGCCCAGCGGACGGCGGTCGGCGCCTTCGCCCAGAACGGCCTTGTCGTCCTGGGGACTTCCGGCGACTTCGACGAACTGGCCCAGCGGGCCTGGCGGTCCCAGATGCAGACCTTCCGGCACGGCCACTACGACCCCGGCGCGCTGGCGGCGGCGGTGGCGGAGGAGGGGAAGCGACGCGGCACCGAACTGGACCTCAACGCGCTCTTCAACGACCACCGCGAACCGGACCGCCCGCCGGGCGGCGGCGCACCGGAGCAGGGGGATCCGGACGGTCTCCCGGCCGGGCGCTTCGGGTGGCGGTCGCGATGGGCCCGGCAGGACTGCAAGTTCTTCTTCGGCCTGGCGCACCGCGACGGCGAGGCGCTCGCCACCCTGCTGGTGGACACCCGGTACTTCCCCGCAGCCGAGGTCGAGCCCTTCCTCCGAGCGGTGGAGGAACGCGTCACCCGGGCCGCGCGCTGACCCAACCCATCGGCCCTGGCGGGCGTTCGCAGCGGACCGGGGTGCTCGCCGTCGCCGCGAACGCCGCCGACGTATCGGGCGGGGACCCGGGTTCCCCCTGAGTCACGCCTGCGGGAAACCGCCGGACACCGCGCGGCACCTGCCGAGGTGCCGTCAGCTCCCTCCCGGGCCGGCCACACCGTGCCCGACCGCCAGGTGCTCGGCGAGCGCGCCGAGGCTGCGCAGGAAGTCGCCGCCGTCGTCGAGGTCGAGGAAGACCTCGAACCGCTCCTCCACCGCGTCCACCAGGCGGAGTTGGGCGAGCGAACCAATGCCCAGCGCGACGAACGGGGTGTCTGCCGCGGCCATCAGCTCGGCGGCGGTCACGGCTCCGTCGGAGGCCTCGGCGACGAAGCCGGCCAGGATGGTCAGCAGGCCCTCGGCCTGAACGGTGCTCACACGGTCGGTCACAGCTGCTCCTTCACGGCCTCGGCGAGGCCGGTCGCATGGGGGGTGTCGAAGAAGACGTCGAACTCGACGTCCACGCCGTGGGACGTACGGATCCGGGCGGCGGTGTCCACCCGCTCGAAGGTGATCCGCCGCGAAAGGTGGAAGCCGGTGCGCGCGGCGCCGAGGCGCTCGGTCAGCCAGACGCCCTGCCGCGAAAGGCCGACGGCGGTGGGGGTGACGGGGGACGGTTCGGGGATGCGGTCGGGCATCGACAGCTCGCTTCGGAGTCGGGAGGTGCCAGGGGAGGGGGAGACGCGCAGGGGCACTCCGGTCGGACGGCGGGTACGCCGACGCGCCGGGTGACGCCGAGGACGGCGGGTGGGCCGTGAAGGTGGAGGTACGAAGGCGGGAAGGCGGGGCCCTGACGGAGCGGCGGTCCCGGTCAGGCCGGGGCGGCCAGCAGTTCGCGCACGGCGCGCTTGAGCGGCTTACCGCCCTCATTGCGCGGCAGCGTGTCCAGGGTGGTGATCCGGACGGGGATCTCGTGCCCGGCGAGCCGGTCGGCGAGGAAGGCCCGGAGGTCGGCCGGTTCGAACCCGGCGCCGGGGACGGGGACGACGGCCGCGCCGACGCTCATCCCGAGGACGGGGTGCGGCAGCCCGACGACGGCCACCTCGGCGACCGCCGGGTGCTCCAGCGCCGCCGCCTCGACCTGGAGGGTGGAGACCTTGTACGCACCGGACTTGATGACATCGGACTCGCGATCCACCAGGTGCAGGTAGCCGTCCTCGTCGAGGAAGCCGACGTCGCCCATCCGGACCCAGCCGGTGCGGAAGACCGCCGCGCTCGCCTCGGTGTCACGGTAGTAGGCGCGCTGGGCCCCGGGCGAGCGCAGGTGGACGTCCCCGGTCTCCCCCGGCGGCAGCGGTCGGCCGTCCGGCCCGGCCACCATGACCGTGCCGTGTACGGCCAGGCCGAGTGCGGTCGGGCGGTCCGGGTCGTAGATCATCGCGGTCTGCGCGGGCGCGGCCTCGGTGGAGGTGTAGTAGTTGACCACGGTGGCGTTGGGGAACGCCCGGGTCAGCGCGGCGGCCACGGTGGGCGGCAGCGCGGCGGCGGTCGAGCCGAGCAGTCGTACCGAGGAGAGGTCGTAGCGGGTGTGCACGCCGGCGTTGAGCAGTTCGGCGGCCATCGCGGGGACCACGAACACGCTTCCCACCGACCGCTGTTGGATCAGCCGGGCGAACCGGCCCGGAGTGAAGCGGGTGGCGACCAGGGCGGCCGGGTGTGCGGTGAGCGCGTTGATCAGCATGGTCTGCCCGGCGTTGGTGCCGACCGCGAAGGAGTGCAGGAACTCCTCCGAGTGCGCCAGCGGCCGGTGCCTGGCCGTCGGCCGGGTGCCGTGGACGACGTTGCCGTGGGTGGCGAGGACACCCTTGGGGCGCCCGGTGGTGCCCGAGGTGTAGAGCACCTGGGCCAGGTGCTCGGCGGTGACCTCCGGCAACTCCACGTCCTCCAGAGCCGGTTCGGGCACTTCGGCGGCCAGCTCGGCGGGCCCGGCGACCCACCAGGAACCGCCGGGTACGGTCGCGGCGGGGCCCGCGATCAGGCCGGCGGCCCCGCAGTGGCGCAGCACATAGGCGACCGCCTCGGCCGGCTGGCGGTCCGAGACCGGCACGGCGACGGCGCCGGCCCTGGTCACCGCGCAGTAGTGGACGGCGAATTCGGGCCAGTCGCGCAGTCCGAAGAGCAGGCCGACCCGGTCACCGGGCCGGATTCCGCGCCGGACCAGGGCGGTCGCCGCGGCGGTCGAGCGGTCCTGCCACTGGGCGAAGGTCAGCCGCTGCCCGTCGTCCGTGCTGATCGCCGTGCGGTCGGGCTGTGCCGCCGAGCGGAGCTCCAGCAGACCGTGCACGGTGCGGCCGGCCGGCGGCCCGGCCACCCGGGCCGCACCGGAAGCGGTCCCGCCGACGGCAGTCCCACCGGCAGCGCCCCCATCGGACGCAGTCCCGCCGGAAGCGTTTTCGGCATCGCCAACCGTGGCTCTGTGCATGGAACCTGACACTCTCCCCGTTGCCCCATCAGGCCGGCCCCGAACACCTCTCCATAGGGCATTGGTCCAGACCTGGCTGAGAGAGTGGCACAGCCGAACTCCGAGGGTCAAGGAACTGCCGGAATCTTCCGCGCGAAGAATCCGCAGGTCGTCGGTGCTATGCGCGTAGCACCCGGGGCGGCTCCCCCACCGCGACACCCCACCGGTTCGGCCACGCACGGCCGGACCGGCGTCGCCGCGCCACCGGCCCGCCCGCGCCCGGCAGCACCCGCCAGGACCCAGCTGGGCCGTCCGGGTGAACAACCGCATGCGGGGCCGGACGTATCCGCCTAGCGTGGCCCCAGGCGGCCCGGCCCGCGTTCGACCGGCCACCCGGCCCGCATCGGCACCGCCGTCGCACCGCCGCCACCGCACCAGCCAGGAGACCCGCTGACCATGACTGCCACCCTCTCCGACCTCACCGGCGACTACGTACTGGACCCCGCGCACACCCGGATCGGATTCGTGGCGCGCCACGCCATGGTGACCAAGGTCCGCGGGTCCTTTCACACCTTCGAGGGCACCGCCCATCTGGACGGCGGCGACCCGGGCCGCTCCACCGGCCGGGTGTCGATCACCACCGACAGCATCGACACCGGCAATGAGCAGCGGGACGGCCACCTGCGTACCAACGACTTCCTCGACGCCCCCAACTTCCCGGCGATCACCTTCACTTCGACGGCGGTCGAGCGGAAGAGCGACACCGACTACGTGGTCACCGGCGATCTCACCATCAAGGAGACGACCCGCCCGGTCAGCATCGACTTCGAGTACACCGGCAACGCGCGCGACCCGTTCGGCAACCTCCGGGTCGGTCTGGAGGGCTCGGTCACGATCAGCCGGAAGGACTACGGCATCACCTGGAACGCCGCGCTGGAGGGCGGTGGCGTCCTGGTCGGCGACAAGGTGGTGCTGGAGTTCGACATCTCCGCGATCAAGCAGGAGTAGTCCGCCGTTCGGGCGCTCCACCGCCCGCCGCCCGGGCGGGTACCGCGGCCGAGGAGCCGTGGTACCCGCCCGGGCCGCCGTCAGCGCTTGCCGCAGAAGGCCGCGTTCAGGAAGGCCCAGTCCGCCTGCGCCTGCGCCGTCTGCTCGGCCTCACCACCACGCGGGGTGAAGGAGAGCGCGACCTGCCGGTCCGCGGTCCCCCAGAGCTCGGTGGAGTAGCCGAAGATCCCGCCGTTGTGGCCGAGGATCTCCCCGCACGAAAGCTGCACCCGGGCCAGCCCGAGCCCGTACTCCGCCTGGACCTTCTTCTCCTCCCCGAGCGGGATCATCGAGGTCATCTCGCGCATCAGCGAGGGCTTCAGCAGCTTGCCTCCGATCAGGGCGCGTTCGAAGCGGAGCAGGTCGTCGGTGGTCGAGATCAGCTCCCCCGCGGCACCGGCCCAGGACGGGTTGTGTTCGGTCACGTCCACGTCGTTCTGGGCCGGGTCGGGAGACTCGCCCAGCGTGAGGTAGCCGTGCGCGTGCGGCCCCGGGATGCCCCTGGAAAGTCCGGGGAAGGTGGTCCGCGTCATCCCGAGCGGCCGCAGGATGCGCGCCGAGACCTCCTGCGCGTAGCCGTGCCCGGTGACCCGCTCGATGATCATGCCGAGCAGGGTGTAGTTGACATTGGAGTAGTGGTGCCGCGTCCCCGGCGGGAAGTACGGCGCGTGCGCCGTCGACGCGGCCACCAGCTCGCGCGCGGTGACGGTGCGGTTCAGCCCGCCCTTGGCGACCCACTCCCGGAGCGCGGGGAGATCGGCCTCGTCGGGGAAGATCCCGCCCTTCTCGTTGGTCGGGTCCCAGAGTCCGGAACTGTGGTTGAGCAACTGACGGAGGGTGATGTTCGCACCGTTCGGGATGAGCCCCGGCAGGTAGCGCTCCACCGGGTCGTCCAGGCCGAGCCGGTGCTCTCCCGAGAGCTGGAGCACGGTGGTGGCGACGAACATCTTGGTGACGCTCCCCGCCCGGAAGCGTCCGTCCCCGCGCACCGGCGCGCCCGTGGCCTGGTCCGACACCCCCGAGGTGCCGCGCCAGACCCCGGCACGGTCACGGATCTCCGCGATGGCGGAGGTCGCGCCGGCCCGGGTCAGCCCTTCCAGCGCGGTCTGCCGCTGCCCCCCGCCGAAGGTGCCGGCCACATTCTCGGCGCCGGCCGTGCCGACCGTGTCCACGGCGCCCACCGTGGACGCGACGGCCGGTACGGCCGGAGCCGCCAGTGCCAGACAGACCGCTGCGGCCAGTCCGCAGGCGAAACGATGTTTCATAAGCCCTCCCCTTGGTCAAGGCGGACGCCCCGTCCGCCTTGTCGCCAGCCTGGCCGTTGCACGGCCTTCGGGTCGTCGCCCCAGGTGAGGAGCCGAGGGTAGATCGGCAGAGGTACCCCGGTACGCCGCCGGGAGGAGACGGGCCCGCCGAGAACGCGCCCAGCGGCGTACGCCCGACGGCCGCGCTCCCGGCTCAGGGGAGCACGGCGACCGCCTCGACCTCGACGAGCTGGTTGTCGTACCCCAGCACGGTCACGCCGAGCAGGGTGCTGGGCACGTCATGCCCGCCCAGGTACCCCCGGTAGACGTTCCACACCTTCACCAGGTCTGCCTGATCCGAGGAGGCGACGTAGACGGTGGTCCGGACGAGGTCGGTCAGCGCGGCGCCCTCTCCTTCGAGCACGGCTCTCAGGTTGCGCATCGCCTGGTGGGCCTGCCCCTCGTAGTCGCCCAGCGCGACCGTCCGCCCCTCCGTGTCCAGCGGGCAGGCGCCGGCGAGCCAGAGCGACCGGACCGGCGCGTCGACGGCCGCCCCGTAGGCGTAGTCCACGGCCTGGGTGAGCTGCGGGTTGCGAATCAGTCGGACGGCACTGCTCATCGGGCTCTCCAGAGGTCGAAGGGCGTTCACCGTCCATGCTTGGCAGGTGGTGATCACCCGTCAACCGATTTACCGGCGGACGGTCCGCGCCCCCGGCCCGCGCCTTCCGGCGCCCGTGCTCCCGGTTCACCGCTGTGGGTGATGGCGGGTCGGACCGCCCGGCCGGGATCCTGGTGCTCCGTCGGACAGCGGGTGTCGGACAGCGGAGCGCAAGGGGTCTGCCATGGTCTTGTCGTCCTCGGGTCGAGGTGTCGGCCGCCGCCGGGTGCTGGGGCTGGCCCTGGGGGCGGGCGTCGCCCCGGCACTGGCGGCCGCCCCGGCGGGGGCCGCGGCCCCGGCCACCACCGCGCGGTCCCCCGAGCCGTCCGCCGAGCCGGGCCCGCTCGGCCGGCGGGTCGCCGAGGTGGCGGCCGCGCAGACCGGGGTGCCGTACGCGTGGGGTGGCGGCGACCGACTGGGGGCGGGCCTCGGGTTCTGCGACGAGGAGAACGGCTGTCTGAACGGCAAGTGCCTCGGCGAGAGCACGGTCGGCTTCGACTGCAGCGGGCTCTCCCTGTACTGCTGGTACCGGGCCAGCGGCGGCGCGGTGGAGCTCGCGCACTACACCGTCGCCCAGTACCACCGCTCCGCCGCCGTGGCGCGCGCCGACCTGCTCCCCGGCGACCTGCTCTTCTTCTCCCGCCCGGACGCTCCGCTGCACCACGTCGGGATCTATGCGGGCGGGGGCGCGATGATCCACGCCGAGCACACCGGGACGCTGGTCGCCCGCCTTGAGGGCGTGCTCGAAATCCCCCGCTGGGCAGGCGAGTTCGCGGGCGCCAGGCGCCCGTCGGCACTCGGGTAGCGGCTGCTCCGCGTCGGCCGGCCCCTGGTGGACGCGGAGCGGCAACCCTGGAGCGCCTGGCACTCCTGTGCGCCCGGCGGCGCGAGGACGTCGTCCCGCACCGCGCGGGCCTCGGCGCCCACCGGGACGTCGCGGACCGGGCCGTCCTCGGGCGGCGGGTGCGGCGGCCGCCCCGGCCGACGCACCGCTCCCCCTCACAGGGCCGCCTACACGGCACCGTCCCACAGGTCGGCGCCGTCCCACAGGTCGGAGCTGCCCGCCGCGACCAGGGCGCCGATCCGGGCCAGGGCCTGGCCGGCGGGCAGCGGGTCAAGTCGGCGGCCGTCGCGCAGCCGCAGGGCGACCAGGTCGTCCGCCGCCTCCCTGGCCCCGACGACGGCCTGGTAGGGCACCAGTCGGGCCGCCCGGATCCGGGCACCCAGGCTGCCGTGCTCGGGCCCGGCGACCTCGGCCCGCAGGCCCACGTCGAGGCAGCGCTGCCGGAGCCGGTCCGCCGGTGGCAGTTCGTCGTCGGAGACGGGCAGCAGCACGATCTGAGTGGGGGCCAGCCAGGCCGGGAACGCGCCGCCGTACAGCTCGATGAGGTGGGCGACCACTCGTTCGACGCTGCCGATGACACTGCGGTGGACCATCACCGGCCGGTGCCTGGCGCCGTCGGCGCCGATGTAGCGCAGGCCGAAGCGCTCCGGCTGGTGGAAGTCGATCTGCACGGTGGAGAGGGTGGACTCGCGCCCGGCGGCGTCGGCGATCTGGATGTCGATCTTGGGCCCGTAGAACGCCGCCTCCCCCTCGGTCGCCTCGAACGGTACCCCGGAGCGCTCCAGCACCTCGGTCAGCAGCGCGGTGGCCCGCTCCCAGAGCGCCGGATCGGCCACGTACTTGCCGCCCTCTCCGGGCAGCGAGAGGCGATAGCGGACCGGACGAATGCCGAGCGCGCGGTGCGCCTCGCGGATGAGCTCCAGCGCGGCCACCGCCTCGTCGCCGGCCTGCTCGGGGGTGCAGAAGACATGCCCGTCGTTGAGCTGGATCGCCCGCACCCGGGTCAGCCCGCCGAGCACCCCGGACGGCTCGGAGCGGTACATACTACCCAACTCGGCCATCCTGAGCGGAAGTTCCCGGTAGCTTCGGGCCCTGGAGCGATAGATCAGGGCATGGTGCGGACAGAGGCTGGGCCGCAGCACGACCTGCTCGGCGCCCAGGTCCATCGGAGGGAACATGTCCTCGCGGTAGTGCGACCAGTGGCCGGAGATCTCGTACAGCTCGCGTTTGCCGAGCACCGGCGAGTACACGTGCCGGTAGCCGGCCCGCCGCTCACGCTCACGGATGAACTCCTCCAGGGTGTGCCGGACGGCAGCCCCGGCCGGCAGCCAGTACGGCAGGCCGGAGCCCATCAGCGGGTCGGTGTCGAAGAGTTCGAGCTCGCGGCCGAGCTTGCGATGGTCGTGCATGGCGGTGGTCTCCACTCGGTTCTGCGGGCGAGTGGACCGGTACGGCGAAGCCCCGGGGCACTCACCCCGGGGCTTCGGACTAGCTCAGCAGTCAGCGCGCCGGGACTCTCTCCGGCGTCGTCGTGACGACAACAGCGCGCTTCATGGTCGCCACGGTAGCAGGCCGACGGCCCCTGAGGCAGGAAATCTGGCGGGACACCGAAGACCCCGCGGTGCTCAGTGCGGGGACCACGCAGCCGCGCGCCGGCGGGGCCCACCCGAGGCGGGTGGCGGCCCTCGCCGTCCCGGCGGATCACATGTTGATCATGTGACCGGCCAGCCCGTGGATCGCCTCCTTGACCGCCTCGCCGAGGGTCGGGTGGGCGTGGACGTTGCGGGCGACCTCGTGCACCGTCAGGTCCCACTGCTGCGCCAGGGTCAGTTCCGGCAGCAGCTCGGTGACCTCGGGCCCGATCAGGTGGGCGCCGAGCAGCTCACCGTGCCTGCCGTCGCTGATGACCTTGACGAATCCGATCGGGTGCCCGAGGCCGTGCGCCTTGCCGTTGGCGGCGAACGGGAACTTGGCGACCTTGACGTCGTGTCCCAGCTCCCGGGCCTGTGCCTCGGTGTAGCCGAAGCTGGCGATCTGCGGCTGGCAGTAGGTCGCGCGCGGGATCATCACGAAGTCCAGCTCCATGGTCTCCGCCCCGCCGATGGTCTCGGCGGCGATCACACCCATCGACTCGGCCGCGTGGGCGAGCATCAGCTTGGCGGTGACGTCACCGATCGCGAAGATGTGCTCGACGCTGGTCCGGCCGCGCCCGTCCACGGCGATCGCGCCCCGGTCGGTGAGCTTGACGCCGGTGTTCTCCAGGCCGTAGCCGTGCACCCGGGGTGCGAAGCCGATCGCCTGGAGCACCTTGTCGGCCTCCAGGACCTGCTGCTGCCCGTCGCGGACCACGGTGACCTTCACCCTGGCGGCCGGGTCGCTGTCGTCGATGGACTCCACCCGGGTGGAGGTGAGCACCTCGATGCCGAGCTTGCGGTACTGCTTGGCGAGTTCGGCGGAGACCTCGACGTCCTCCAGCGGCACCATCCGGTCGAGGAACTCGACGATGGTGACCTTCACCCCGTAGTTGTGCAGCACGTAGGCGAACTCGACGCCGATCGCGCCGGCGCCCGCGATGATGATGCTGCCCGGAAGCTCCTCGGCGAGGATCTGCTCCTCGTAGGTGACCACGCGGTCGCTGAGGCTGGTGCCGGGGAGCAGCCGGGTGGTGGCGCCGGCCGCGATGACGCAGTGGTCGAAGGTGACGACCTCGAAGCCGCCGCCGCTGAGCGCGACCTGGAGGGTGCGGTCGTCGACGAAGGTGCCCCGGCCGTCGTACTCGGTGATGCCGTTCTTCTTCATCAGGTAGTGGACGCCCTTGACCCGGCCGTCGGCGACCGAGCGGCTGCGGCGGAACGCCTCGCCGTAGTCGAAGCTGACCTGGCCCTCGACCTTGATGCCGAAGGTCTTGGCCTCCTTGGTGACGATGTGCGCCAGCTCGGCGTTGCGCAGCAGCGCCTTGGAGGGGATGCAGCCGACGTTCAGACAGACCCCGCCCCAGTACTTCGCCTCGATGACGGCGGTGCGCAGGCCCAGCTGAGAGGCCCGGACGGCGGCGGTGTAGCCGCCGGGGCCCGCGCCGAGGACGACGACGTCGTAGTGCGTGCTGCTCATGGTGCTGACTCCTCCGGAGGTGCCACGGTGACGTGATCCGGATGCCATCGTGTCAGGAGCCCGGCCGGCGCACCCATCGGGGCCCTCCGGACGCCCGCCTCCGCCGGCGGGCCGCACCGGGAGCGGCGGGCCCGCCGGCGGAGGCCGCGCGTCAGGCGTCCACCTCGTGGGTGTGGCCCTCGCGCAGGCCGCCGCCGCTGCCGGCCTGGCCGTCGGTGTGCTGCGGCGTCACCGGCGCGTGCAGCGAGGAGAGGTCCCAGGCGTAGGTGCCGACGGAGTCGGCGATCACGTCGATGTTCACGTCGAAGGCGCCCAGGTCCAGGTTGCCCAGGTTGTCGCAGGCCTTGTGGTAGCACTTGTCGAACGCCACTCCGGCGGTGCCGCCGTACCGGGCCGCCTGCGCCGCGGACTTGATCACCTCGGCGCCGGTGTCGGTGCCGCCTGCCGGGATGCCCGCGTCGATGAACGGTCCGTAGTCGGAGCGGCCGGTGAAGTCGGTGCCCTCGTGGGCCTTGCCCCGGCGGTCCAGGTAGTCGGTGATGTGCCGCTCCAACTGTGCCGAGCCGTCGGGGCCGGGCCCGGAGCCGACGTGGTCGGAGTCGTCGCCGTCGTAGACGAACTGGGCGAAGTTGGGCGAGGCGATCATGTCGAAGTTCAGATAGAGCTTGATCTTCTTCTGCTCGGCCTCGGACAGGGACGTCACATAGGCCTCGGAGCCCTTGAGGCCGAACTCCTCGGCGGACCACCAGGCGAACTTGACCTTGTTCTTCACCGGCCGGGTGCCGAGGTTCCTGGCGACCTCCAGGATGCCCGCCGAGCCGGAGCCGTTGTCGTTGATACCCGGTCCGGCGGCCACCGAGTCGAGGTGGGAGCCGATGAAGACGGTGTTGTTCGCGTCCCCGCCGCGGGTCTCGGCGATCACGTTCCAGGTCGTGCGCTTCTCCATGAAGGTGCGGATGTCCAGGCCGACCGTGACCGGACCGGCGGCGGCCTCGGCGGCCAGCGCCTGGCCGGCCGCCTGGGTGATCCCGCCGGTCGGGACCCGGCCCGCCGTCGGGTCGGTGAGGGTCCCGTTGAGGTCGCCCTCGGTGTTGTTGTAGATGATCGCCCCGACCGCGCCGGCCGCCGCCGCCGCGGCCTGCTTGATCGCGAAGCTGCAGCCGCCGCGCTTGATCAGCGCGATCTTCCCGGTGAACGCGCCGACGGCGTAGTCGCCCGCCTCGCAGCCGGTGGTGTCGTCCACCGGGACGACCGCCAGCTCGGCGGTGAGGCCGGCCGCCGGGCCGCCGGCCGAGTACGTCATCGCCTTCACGGGCACGGACTCGTTCTGCGGCGACAGGACCGTCAGCCGCTCCGTGAGCGCCTCGAAGAACGTGTACTCGAACTCCTGCTTCGACACCTTCAGCCCGGCCCGGCGGGCCTGCTCGTAGACGTAGCGGGCCGACTCGTCGTGCCCCCGCGCGCCCGCCACCCGGGTGCCGCCGTTGCGGTCGGCGATCCGCTGGAGGACCTTCAGGGTGTCGTAGGCATCACGGGCACTGCTCTCCGCGACCAGCCGCGCCGCCAGCTTCGCCCCCTTCCGCGCCGGGTCGGGGTCGGCGGCGGCGCTCCCGGCACCGACCAGCAGCAGCGGGGTCACCAGGGCCGCCACCGCGAGCGCGGCGCCCGCGGCACGGCGGGCCGGGGCGGCCGAGGAGCGGGGCGGGGCGGTCAGGCGACGGGTCCAGGCGTTCAAGGCGAGTCCTTCCGACAGTCCGTGGGACTCCCGATTTGACATGCCCGGCGTCGGCTTGCCAACCCCGCCGCGCAAGCTGACCGGATGCGGACACCCGGCCGCGCGGTGATCCTGGAAGGGAGGGGGCGTCTCATCCAGGAGTGTGACCGCATGTCCATGATCGAGAAGATCAAGCAGATGCTGAAGGGCCACGAAAGCCAGGCCGAGAAGGGCGTAGACAAGGGCGGCGACATGATCGACGAGCGTACCCAGGGCAAGTACAGCGGGCAGGTGGACACCGCCCAGGAGAAGCTCAAGGACCAGTTCCGCGACCAGCCGCCCCAGTAGCCCTCGGCCTCGCGCCATTCGCGGGCCCGACAGCCCGCCGGAGCGGTCCGACCGCCCCGTGGACCCCGCACCCCGGTCCGACGCCCGATCCGGACCGGGGTGCCGCATGTCTCGGGACCCGCGCTTCCGGGGCTCCGCATCCCGGCCGATCCCCGGGCCGCCGAGCCCCTTCTCCGGGGTGCTCGCCACGCCGTCGGCGTCCCCGGCCACCGGCGGACTTTACATACTCATTACTATTGGCGGTAGCGCTTCCGCGTGCCGCACGTGGAGCGGCGCAGGTCACCCCCGCACCGCCCGCCAGGCCGGCCCCTGTTCCGGCGCAGTCGCGCACGCCGTTGGAAGCCCTGACGAGAGGACAGCCGCCGTGTCGATCCCCCGTGTCCGGACCACCACCCTGCCCGGTGTCGGCGTCCAGTACGACCTGACGACCCGAGAACAGCGGCACCTGTCGGTCATCGCGCACCGGGACGGCTCACGGAGCCTCAACGTCTACCGGTCCGACGACCCCGACGCCTGCTCCCAGGCGTTCCGGCTGACCGCCGATGAGTCCGCCGCCCTGGTGGACGCCCTGACCCCGGCCCACCACAGCCCGGGCCTGCTGCACACCACCGACCTCGGCCTGGTGGCCGAGCGCATCCCGGTCAGCGGCACCTCGCACTGGAACGGCCGGCTGCTCGGCGAGACCCAGATGCGGACCGCCACCGGCGCCTCCATCGTCGCGGTGCTGCGCCGCACCGATGCCGTCCCCTCCCCCGCGCCGGACTTCCGGCTGGCCGGCGGGGACATCCTGATCGTCATCGGTACCCGCGAGGGCGTGGACGCCGCCGCCGCGATTCTGGGCAGGGAGTGATCGGATGCACACCGCGAGCGTTTTCATCGAACTCGGTTCGGTCATCCTGGTCCTCGGCCTGCTCGGCCGAATAGCCGGCCGCTACGGCTTCTCCCCCATCCCGCTCTACCTGCTCGGCGGACTGGCCTTCGGACAGGGCGGACTGCTGCCGCTCAGCGCCAGTGAGGAGTTCGTCGCCACCGGCGCGGAGATCGGCGTCGTCCTGCTGTTGCTGATGCTGGGCCTGGAGTACACGGCCGCCGATCTGGTGACCAACCTCAAGGCCCAGTACCCGGCAGGCGCTGTGGACTTCGTCCTCAACGCGCTGCCCGGCGCGGCGGCGGCCCTGCTGCTCGGCTGGGGGCCGGTCGCGGCCGTGGTGCTGGCGGGGGTCACCTGGATCTCCTCGTCCGGGGTGATCGCCAAGGTACTCGGCGACCTCGGACGGCTCGGCAACCGGGAGACACCGGTGATCCTCAGCATCCTGGTGCTGGAGGACCTGGCGATGGCCGTCTACCTGCCCATCCTCACCGCCCTGCTGGCCGGGGCCGGGCTGCTCGCGGGCTCGATCACCCTGGCCATCGCCCTCGCCACGGCCGGCGCGGTGCTGTTCATCGCGCTCCGCTACGGGCGGCTGATCTCGAAGTTCGTCTCCCACGACGACCCGGAGAAGCTGCTGCTGGTCGTCCTCGGGCTCACCCTGCTGGTCGCGGGCATCGCGCAACAGCTCCAGGTCTCGGCCGCGGTCGGGGCCTTCCTGGTCGGCATCGCCCTCTCCGGCGAGGCCGCCGAGGGTGCGCACACCCTGCTCAGCCCGCTGCGGGACCTCTTCGCCGCGGTCTTCTTCGTCTTCTTCGGGCTCAGCACCAACCCCGCCAGCATCCCGCCCGTGCTGCTGCCGGCCCTGCTGCTGGCCGTGGTCACCGCGCTCACCAAGGTCGCCACCGGATACTGGGCCGCCCGCCGCGCCGGAATCGCCGAACGCGGCCGCTGGCGGGCCGGCGGGGCGCTGGTCTCCCGCGGCGAGTTCTCGATCGTCATCGCCGGGCTGGCCGTGACCGCGGGCATCGAACCCGAACTCGGGCCGTTCGCCACCGCGTACGTCCTGATCCTGGTGGTCACCGGCCCGCTCGCGGCCCGGTACACCCAGCCCGCCGTGGAGCGGCTGGGCGCGCTGCGCCGGCGCGGCCGCCCGGCGCCGGCCACCGTCGCGGACGTGCCGCCGGGGCTGATCCCCGAGCAGCCGGAGCTCGCCCACGAGGAACAGGTCAACAGCCTGCCGCGCTGACCCCCAGCAGGCCAGGGCGTCTCCTGCGGATCCCGTCGCACACCCGGCAGGATCCGCAGGAGACGCCCTCAGCTCTTCCGGCCGTCCTGCTCGTCCGGGTTCTTGTGATCCTTCCGGCCCGTCGGGGGCTCCGCGCCGCACTGCTCGCACCGGCCGGGCCCGGGCCGCTCGCGCAGCCGCCCGCACTCCTCGCACACCCGGTCCGGCCAGCAGGCCGGCTCGCCGCCTTCGTCCATACCGCCGATAATCCCCCGTCCGGCTCCCCCGGCACCGACCGGTGCGCACCCGCGGATAGACACTGTCTACGGCGCGCTGGTAGACAGTGTCCATGAACGATCAGGACAGGGGTCTTCGCGCACGTCTGGTGACGGCCGGGGTCGAGCTACTGGCCGGCGAGGGCGTCCACGCGCTCACCCTGCGCGAGATCGCCCGCCGGGCCGGGGTCTCGCACGGCGCCCCCCGCCGCCACTTCCCCACCCACCGCGAACTCCTCGCCGCCATCGCCGGACACGGCTTCGGTGAACTGGCCGCCGCCCTGGCCGCCGCCGACGCCCAGGCGGGCCCCGGGGCCGGCCCGCGCACCCGGCTCGCCGCGCTCTGCCGCGCCTATCTCGGCTTCGCGGCCGCCGACCCCGGCATGTTCGAGCTGATGTTCCGCCACGACCTCCTGGAAGGCAGCGGTGCGGACCTGCGGCGGACCACCCTGCCGCTCTTCGAGACCTTCACCCGCCTGGTCGCCGAGGTCCGGCCACCGTCCGGCGGGGCGCCGGCGGCCGTCGCCACCGCGCTCTGGGCGAACCTGCACGGCCTCGCCCAGCTCCGCACCTGGGGCAGTCTGCGGCTGGCCACCGGCGCCGACGACATCGAGCCGCTGCTGCGGGCCGCCCTGGACGCCCACCTCGGCCCGGAGCCCCGGTGAACCGGGTCGGCCGCCGGGGCCTCGTCCTCACCGGCAGCATCACCGGCGCCGTGATCGTCGCCGTGGACGGGACGGTACTCACCGTCGCCCAGCCCAGCATGCAGCGCGACCTGCACGCCTCCCTCGGAGCGGTGCAGTGGACCAGCACCGCCTACCTGATCGCGGTGGCGAGCCTGCTGGTCTTCGCCGGCCGGCTCGGAGACCGCTACGGCCATCAACGCGTCTTCGCCATCGGCGCGTTGGGCTTCGCCGCCACGTCGGCCGGGATCGGCCTCGCGCCCGGCATCGGCTGGGTCGTCGGCCTGCGCGTCGCCCAGGGCGCGGCCGGCGCGCTGCTGCAACCGGCCACCCTCGGCATGCTCCGCGCGGCCTACCCGGCCGACCGGCTCGCGATGCCGATCGCACTGCGGACCAGTGCGATCGGCCTGGCGGCCGCGGCCGGTCCGCTGGTCGGCGGCGCGCTGACCGCCCAACTGGGCTGGCGCGCCGTCTTCTTCCTGACCGTCGGTCCGGCCCTCGCGGTCGGCCTGTCGGCGCTCGCCGTACGGCTGCCGCGGCCGCCCTCGGACGGCCGCGCCGCCGGGCTCGACCTGCCGGGCGCCGGACTGCTCGCGGTCACACTCGTCTGCCTGGTCCACACGCTGGTCGGGATACCGGAGCGGGGCTGGACCACCGCCACCGGGCTCGGGCTGCTCGTCACCGTGGCGCTCGGTCTCGCCCTCGCCCGGCACGAACGGCGCGCCGCCCACCCGTTGCTGCCGCCGGCCGTGCTCGGGTCGGTGACGGTCACCGCCGCCCTCGGCGTCCTGCTGACGGCCTCGACGGCGATCTTCGGCACGCTCTTTCTGGGGACCTACTTCCTGCAGGACGTGCTCGCCCTCGACCCGCTGGCGAGCGCCCTCCGGGCGCTGCCGCTCGCCGTGGCCATGGTGCTCGCCGCCCCCGCCTCCACGGTTCTGATGAAGCGTCAGGGAGCGCGGCGCGCCGCAGTCCCGGGGATGGCGCTGATCTCCCTGGGCGCGCTGCTGACGTCCGGGCTGGACGAGTCCTCCGGCGCCGTCGCGATCGGCGGCTGCTTCCTGCTGCTGGGCGCCGGCTTCGGGACGGTGATGGTCACCGCGACCGCCGTCGTCGTCCGCGAGGCGGCCGCGACCCATGCCGGAGTCGCCGGCGGCCTCCAGCAGACCGCCCTGAACATCGGCCCCGCCGTCGGGGTCGCCGCCGCGACCACGCTGGCCGGCCACGCGCCGCTCACCACCGCGCTCGGCCCGGCCGTCCTCACCCTGGCCGTCGTCGCGGCCCTGGGCACCGTGCTCGCCGCCGCCCTCCCCGGCCCGTCGGGGGCCGGCGTTCCGGCCCGGCCCGAGGCCGTCCGGGGCCGCGCCTGAGAGCCCCCGGAACGGTGCGAGGGGTGACCGGAATTGCGGCCTTCCGGACCTGGCGCAACCGGGCGGAACCGTCGCTATGATGATCCGCCTCACACCATGGTGTCGCCAGGGCGTGAACCGTCCGCCGGGCCACGCCCGCACCCTCTGGAGGCCCTCATGCCCGCTGCCGCCACCAGTACCGTCCACCCGCCGCGCCTGACGCGGGACGGCATCCCGGGCTGGTTCTTCAACGTCGACCAGGAGGCCTTCGGCCACTTCCTCTCCGCCCAGAACGAGGCCGGCCGCACCGGCGACATCCTCGAACTCGGCACCTATCTCGGCCGCAGCGCCGTACTCCTCGGCGACCACCTCAAGCCCGGCGAGCAGCTGACCGTATGCGACCTGTTCGACTCCGAGGCCGGCGACGCCGACAACGCCGCCGAGATGACGATGTCCTACCGCAAGACCCTGACCAGGAGCGCCTTCGAGGCCAACTACCTGGCGTTCCACGCCCGGTTGCCGGTGATCGTGCAGGCGCCCACCTCTGCGCTGGCCGACGGGCGGATCCCGGCGGGCAGTTGTCGCTTCGTCCATGTCGACGCCTCGCACCTGTACGAGCACGTGGCCGGGGACATCGGGGTGGCCCGGGCCGCGCTGGCCGAGGACGGCCTGGTGGTGCTCGACGACTACCGTTCCGAGCACACCCCGGGCGTCTCGGCCGCGGTCTGGCAGGCCGTGTTCACCGGCGGGCTGCGCCCGGTGCTGCTCACCCCGATGAAGTTCTACGGGACCTGGGGGGACGCGGAGGCCGCACAGCGGGTCCTGCTCAGCCGGGACTGGCGGTCCGAGGGCTACTCCCTGGACGAGGACAGCATCGCCGACGCCCGGGTCCTGCGGCTGAAGCGCCCGGTGCGGCCGGCCGGGACGCAGCCCCGGTCGGCCTCGCGCCGGCTGGCGCTGGACCTGCTGCCGCCGGTCGCCACCAGGGCGACCCGGCGGGTGCTCCAGGCGCTGCGCAGCCGCCGCGCGGCCGAGGCGGTCCGGACCGGCTGAACACGGACCGGGCGGTCCGGCCCCGGATCCGGCTCCCGGCCGGGGTCAGTACGCTGTCGCCATGCGCCGCGCCACCGTCTCGCCCATAGCCTCCGGGCTGCCCCGATGAGCACGTTCGTCCCGCCGGAGCCGCCGCTTTTCGCGGTCGCCTCGCCCCGCGAGAAGGGCGCGCGGATCGTCACCGACGTCCTGGCGCCGGCCCATCTCGTCATAGCTCTGCTCCTGCTCGTCGGCGCCCACAGCGCCGATGGCTGGTCGGGCGCCGGGTGGGGGCTGCTGGCGGCTTCGTTCTGCGGGGTGGTACCCATCGGGATCATCGCGCTGGGGGTCCGGCGCGGCACGCTGACCGACAAACACGTCCGGATCCGCCGCCAGCGCGTCGTGCCGCTGGCGGCGAGCCTGCTGTCGGTGCTGGCGGGGGTGGCACTGCTGTACGCGCTGCACGCCCCGGCGGAGGTCTGCGCACTGGTCGTCGCCATGCTCGGCGGCCTGCTGTCGGCGCTGGCGGTGACGGTCTGGTGGCAGGTCTCGCTGCACAACGCGGTGGCCGGGGGCGCCGCGATGATCCTGGTGCTGGTGTTCGGCCCGGCGCTGCTGCCGTTCGCGGCGGCCGTCCCGGCGGCGGTGGGCTGGTCGCGGCTGGCGCTGAGGGCCCACACCCCGGCCCAGGTCGCGGCCGGAACGGCACTCGGCGGCGTCTGCGCGCTGGTGTTCACCCTGCTGCGGTGACCTCGGGGCCCGCCGCCCGGACGCTTCCCGACCACCGCGGTCCGCTCTCCCCCGGGCCTGCGACCGCGCCCTCGCCCGGGCACCGATGCCCCCGCCACGGCTGCGCGCCGGTCTCCGAAGCCACCGGGATCTCGCCGCTCTCCGCGCGCCACAGCTATTGATATTTCATTCCTATTGATCCGACTGGATTCACCCTTGCGAGGGAACTTCGCTTAAAGATTTGCCCACGGAACATTAAAGGCCACATAGTGATTACGCCTCAGTTGGTCCTAGATATGGCCAAGTCCAGGCAAAGTCCCGTGGCGTCGCGCGGGGTGGCGGCCCTGTCGGCAGCCGATGCGGTGGCCCTCCGCACGACGCCTCCCTGACAAGCGAGGAGAAGGCGTTGCTGCACGAAAACACGGCTTCGGGCTATGGACAGCGGCTCCGCGAGGAGATCGCGAGGCCCGGGGCGACCCCTCTCATCGGCGTCTACGACATGTACTCGGCGTCCATCGCGGCCGAGCACTACAACGGCATGTTCGTCTCGGGCTTCGGCTTCGCGGCGTCCTACTACGGCCTGCCGGACATCGGCTTCATCGCCTGGCCCGACATGGTGGCCTTCGTCGAGCGGCTGCGCGGTGCCTTCCCCCGGCACCATCTGCTGGTCGACATCGACGACGGCTACGTCGATCCCGAGGTCGCCTGCCACGTGGTGCGCCGACTCGAACGCATCGGCGCCTCGGGCGTCATCCTGGAGGACCAGAAACGGCCACGCCGCTGCGGCCATGCGGACGGCAAGCAGGTGCTCCCGCTCGGCGAGTACCTGGAGAAGCTGGACCTCGTCCTCGCCAACCGCAGCGACCTCGTCGTGGTGGCCCGGACGGACGCCACCGAGGAGGGCGACATCCTGGAGCGCGCCGAGGCCCTGGCGGCCACCGACGCGGACGTCGTCCTGGTCGACGGGGTACGCAGCGAGGAGTGGATCCGGCGGATCCGTCAGGTCGTCAACGGCAAACCGCTGCTGTTCAACCAGATCGCCGGCGGGAAGTCGCCCCGGCTCTCGCTGTCCGAGCTGAGCGACCTCGGGGTGGATGTCGCGATCTACAGCACGCCGTGCCTCTTCGCGGCGCACCGCGCCATGGACGAGGCGCTGGCCGGCCTGAAGGTGGCCGACGGCCGGCTGCCGGCCGCCGCCGGGGAGAGCCGCCAGGTGGGGGTGCGCGAGTCCACCGAACTGCTGGAGCGGAACATCGCCCGCCCGCGCGAGACGGTGACGGCGTGACGGCCTCGCTGCCCGGGCCCGCGCCGAACCATCCGGATCCGCCGAAGGCAGGGCTGGGGCCGGGGCCCGAGCCGGGAGCAGGGGCGGAGCCGGTGGCGAGGTGGGCGGTGGCCCGGTGGCGGGCGGCGGCCGCCGGGCTGGCCGGGGTCTGTGCGGTACTCGTCTGCGGTGCGGTGCCCGCGTCGGCGGAGGGCAGCCTGATCACGGTGCTCGACAACTCGCACGCCGACTCGGTGCTGGAGGTCGACCGGACGGCCAACCTCCAGACCGGCAGCGGGACGGCGGGGAGCGACCACGACGGCGCCAACGCCCTGGTGGGCGGCCTGCTGGGCTCCGGGACGGCCGGCTCGACGACAGGGAGCGGCGGATGAGCGGTGGGCTTCCGAGGCACGGCCCGCCGCCACCCGGCCCCGGTTGCTCCGAACCCGATCCCTCGGGCCCGCCCGGGGCGGCCGCGCCGTCTGGCCCGGATGACCGGGATGACCGGGATCGGCCCGGTCCACGGCTCCGGTTGCGCGGCCTCGACCCCTACATGGCGGCGCTCGCGGGCACCGTCGCCCTCGCGGCGCTGCTGCCCGCCACCGGTTCGGCCGCCCGGGCGGCCGAGCTCTCCTGCGACCTCGCGATCGGGCTGCTCTTCTTCCTCTACGGCGCCCGGCTCTCCGCCCGGGAGACCTTGAACGGGCTCCGCCATCTGAGGCTGCACGGGCTGGTGCTCGCCTGCACCTTCGTCCTCTTCCCCCTGCTCGGGCTCGCCACCGCCGTGCTGACACCGTTTCCGCTGACCGCGCAGTTGCAGACCGGTGTGCTCTTCCTCTGTCTGGTGCCCTCCACGGTGCAGTCCTCGGTGGCGCTCACCGGCGCCGCCCGGGGCAATGTCCCGGCGGCCATCTGTGCGGGCACCTACTCCAGTCTGGCCGGCCTGGTCCTCACCCCGCTGCTGGCCGCCTGGCTGCTGGGCTCGCACACCGCGCTGTCCGCGGACGGCCTGCTGCGGATCGGCGGGCAGTTGCTGGCACCTTTCCTGGCCGGGCAGTTGCTGCGCCCGCGGATCGGCAGATCCCTCACCCGGCACAAACGGCTGCTCACTCCGGTGGACCGGGGCTCGATCTTGCTCGTCGTCTACACCGCGTTCAGCGCGGCGATGGCCCAGGGCATCTGGAGCCTTGCCACGCCCGCCGCCCTGCTCGGGCTGCTGGCCGTGCTGCTCGCGCTCCTCGCCGCCGCCCTGGCCTTCGCCCACCTCGGTTCACGTCTGCTGGGGCTCGACCGGGCGTCCGGAATCGCGGCCGTCCTCTGCGGCTCCCAGAAGAGCCTGGCGAACGGTCTGCCGATGGCCACCGTGCTGTTCGGACCGCAGGCCGGCCTGCTGGTACTGCCGCTGATGGCATACCACCAGCTTCAGCTGGTGGCCGGCACTCTGCTCGCAGGCCGCTGGTCCAGGGCTCCCGACGAGGCGGGGCCGGACAGGGCCGTTCCCGGGTTGCCGCCCGAAGCCGACCCGGCCGCGCCCGGGCCACCGGCGACGCCCGCCGACCAGCGGGCCCGGGTCAGCCACCCGGGCGTGCGGCAAGCTCCCGGGTGATTCCGCGGCGAAGACGGGCCGAGGCCCCGGGCAGCGGCCCCAGCCCCCTGGCCCGGTCCCCCGGCAGGTCGGGGCGCCGGGCCAGGGCCAGTACCGCCGCGTAGGGACGGTGACCGGCGGCGAGTTGCCGGGTGACGGCGTCGTACACGCGGTCCAGGGCCTCGCCCACGGTCGCGGGGTGTTCGGCGAGCAGCAGAAGCAGCCGGTTGTCGTTCCACGGGGTGTGCCGGCGATCGGCCAGTCCGGCGAGGACATCTCCCGGGGTGGCCGGGTTCGCCGCGATCGCGTGCCAGACGAACGGGTACCCACAACGGGCGAGTTCGCGCAGCACCACGGGGTTGGCCGTGCGTTCGGCGAGGCGGCGGTAGTCCCCGCCGTCGTGCAGGTGGTCGAGAGCTTCGAGATCATCCATACCGGCGGGCCACCGTAGCAACTCCGCCCGCCGGTGCCCACCCCGGAGGGCGGAGAACTGGTCGGCCCCCTCACCAGGGGCGGGCACCAGGGGGCGGGTCAGGGCCGGGCGGGCGGCGCCGAGAGCGCGGTGTCGGGCAGGGTGGGCAGCGGGAAGAGGGGCGGTGGCGTCCAGGTGGAACCGGCAGGCGCGAACGGGCCCTGCCGCCGCCGCAGCAGGCCAAGGGCGCGGTCGCGGGCCTGGTCCACCAGTCGGTGGTGCGCGTCGTCGATCAGCCCGAGCCGCCTCGCCTGCGCATACTCGTCCTCGTCCTTCCAGGCGTGCGTGGAGAGGTCGGGGGCGGCCACCAGGTCCAGAAAGAGATCGAAGGTGTCGATGCCGATGGCGGTCCGCCGGTGGGGCAGTTCGAAGTTGACGTACCAGCGGAGCGGCCGGCCCTGCTCGTCGAGGAAGCGGTGCACGCTGAAGTACTCGCCGGCTGTGTAGCAGCTGAGCACGGTGGTGTCGCGCCAGACCCAGCGACCGAGTTCCCAGCGGCCGGCGGCGAGATCGGCGATCCCCTGTTTGCGCACCGCCTCGTCACCGGTGCGCAGCGAGGTGATCCAGGTGGTCGGCGCGAGGCTCTCGATGCCCGGCCAGGCGGCGAGGGCGAGGGTGTCGCCGGTGTCGGCGAGGGTGCGCAGCGGCATCGCCGTCCACACCTTGCCGTGCATGATGTCCCGCCGGATGGCGGTGGCACCCGGCTCGAAGGGTTTCTCGGAGTTGGCCGTCATGTCGGCAGTCTGGCAGCGCCTGGGCGCCGCGGGGCCGGCCCCGTCGGCGCATCAGTCGATCGGGGGGCCGCTCGGCGGTGGGGTTGACGTCTCCCTCGGCGGTGGTATGTCCCCGGGTCGGGGTGTGACGCGCGGTCGTCCGGGTGCGTCCGTTGCCCGCCGCTGCCCGTCCGCGCGCCGCCCGGGGGTGCGAGCGGCGGGCGGCGGGCGTTTCCCGGTCAGCGAACGTAATAGGGACGGTTGTGGGCGGCGACCGGCGCGGACTGGTAGGTCCACACCCCTGCGGCCGGGGCGTCGGCGATGAGCCGGGCGAGGTCGCGGGCGGCCTCCTCTGCCGGGCTGCCGAGGGCGAGGCGGACCCGCTCGGCGGTGCGGTCGTCGAGGGCGTAGTAGCGGTAGGGCTGGTGGACGTTGAGCGGGCCGGCCAGCAGGGTGCCCTCCTCGTCGGTGCCGTAGCCGGTGATCGGCGTGTTGCTGACCGGTTCGGGAGTCAGGCCCACCAGGTCCGCCTCGACGGCGAACAGTTCCTCGTCGTGGCGCCGCAGGCCGTCCGGCCCGAGCGAGGCCCGACGGCAGGAGACCGACCAGCGCTCGCGGACGGACGGCGCGTTGAGCGAGGGCATCACCGTCTCGAACCAGCCGGGGTACTTGGGCTCGGCGTACAGCCTGGTGCCCGCGTCGATGGCGAGCGGGTTGTCGCACAGGACGTGCAGCCGGGCGATGCCCAGCAGTTTGGTCTGGTCGTACCCCCGGGCGTACTGGCCGTAGTTGAGCACGGGCACCCGGTCGCCGCTGAACAGCGGGTGGGCGATGACGTTGATCTCCACCTCCTGGGTGATCCCGCCGCCGCCCGGGTAGTGCGCGAAGTAGAGCTGGTAGTTGAGCGAGACGCAGGCCATGCCGTCGAACTCGGCGGCGGCCAGCCCGGGGTGCCGCTTGCCGAGCAGTTCGCGCACCGGCTCGGGCTCGACCAGGTAGTCGACGCCGATGTTGTGCAGGGCACCGTAGTGGAAGGGCAGATGGTAGGGCTCCGGCACGGGCGGGAGCGGAAGGCCGACGGTCATGAGGACTCCCGAATGGTTTCGGCGGGCGGGGTGGACGGCGCGGGCAGGGGGGACGGCGCCGGCCCGGAGACGGACGCGGAGACAGGCCCCGGCGGCCGGGTGGCGGGAAGGGTCACCGGGCGGCGCAGCGCCAGCAGGTCGCGGTGGATCCGGTCGGCGCTGCGCAGCGCGAGCGCCGCCATGGTGAGTGACGGGTTGGAGGTGCCGAGCGAGGGCATGGAACCGCAGCCGACGGCATACAGGTTGGGGTGGTCCCAGCACCGCTGCCACTGGTCGACGACGGAGTTCACGGGCGAGTCGCCCATGACATGGGTGCCGCCCGCGTGGCCCGCGCCCCGGTAGGCGTAGGGGCGGCCCTCGAACTCCAGCCGGCCCGGCCACTGCGGGCCCGCTTCGTAGCGGGTGTGGTCCTCGGCGCCGAGGAGGGCGAACAGCTGGTCGGAGACGGCCCGGGCGGAGGCCATCCCCCGCCGCACGTACGCGGAGAGGTCGTAGTCGAGCACCGGGCGCGGAAGGCCGAGGCCGTCCCGCAGCGACGGGTCGAGGGTGACCCGGTTGGCCGGGTCGGCGGGCTGTTCCAGTTCGAACTGGAGCGAGAACTGTCGGCCGAGCCGGTCGCCCAGCCGGTCGCGGAGCTCCTTGCCGCGCAGTCCCGCGCCCAGGAGCGCCGTGACCTCCGTCTGCGGCGGTCCGGCGGCCCAGGACCAGCCCCAGTTGCCGATCTCGATCCGGAACGGCGCGCGGAGCAGGCGGGGCGCCCCGAAGCGGAAGGCCTCCAGCCCACTGGTCGAACCCGGCCCGCGGTACGGGCCGACGGGCCGGGGCATCAGGCCCCAGGTGAGCAGCACCGGGTGGTCCATCAGATTGCGGCCGACCTGGTCGCTGCGGTTGGCCAGGCCGGAGAGCAGGAGCAGCTTGGCGTTCTCGATCGCGTGGGCGGCGAGCACGACCAGCTCCGCCTCCACCCGGTGGGCGGCACCGCCGGACAGGTACTCGACGCCGGTGACCCGGCCGGTGCCGTCGGCCAGCACCCGGCTGACCACCGCCTCGGTGCGCAGCCGGACGGTGGGCGCCCAGCGGGCCTGGGTGCGCAGCGGGGTGTACTTGGCGTCGGTCGGGCAGACGGGGACACAGCTGGCGCTGCCCGCACAGGGGCTGCCGAGCGGGCGGCCCGGGCGCCCGGGCTCGGTGGGCAGACCGTTGCGGGCGTGCGGGGTGGCCGTGACGGTGAGCGTGGCGGGGTCGGCCACGGCGGGGTCGCGGACGGTGCGGCCGTCGAGGGCGTCGGCGAGGCGGCGGTCGAGGTAGCTCGGCGCGATGGCGCGCATCGGGAAGGCGTAGTCGTCGGGGATGGGCAGTCCGACGGCCTCGCGCTGCCGGTCGGCGTCGGCGGCGACGCCGAGCTCCCGTTCGGCCCGGCGGTAGTACGGTTCGAGGTCGCGGTAGGTGATCGGCCAGTTGCGGCCGTGCCCGAGGTCGGCGGTGCGCAGGTCCTCGGGATGCATGCGCGGTGCGAGTCCGGTCCAGAGCAGGCCGGTGCCGCCGTTGGCCCGCAGGTACCCGCTGGCGTAGGGCAGCGGTCCGCGCTGGACGAGGTAGCCGGTGGCGGTGAAGCCGCCGTCCGGGAGCCCGGTGAGGTCGCCGACGTCGGGGGACGGGGCGTCCGCGCTGTGCGGGTACGGGGAGGTGGGTGTGCCCCCGGCTGCGGCGCGGTACGCCGTCGCGGTGGCGGCGGCGCTGTCGGCGGGTCGGCCGGCCTCCAGCACGAGGACCCGCCAGCCCTGCGCGCCGAGGCGTTGGGCGACGAGCGATCCGGCGAAGCCCGCGCCGACCACGATGGCGTCCCAGCGCGCGCTCACCGGTCGCCACCACCGCGCGGGGCCTCGGCCCAGCTGCCGTAGCCGGGTGCGGCGGCGCCGGGCGGGGTGCCGTGGAAGGTGCGCCACATCAGGCCCTCGTCGTGGGCGCGGGCCGAGGACGGTGCCTCGTTGGGCCAGGCTCCGACGTACCAGAGGTGGATGAGGGCGTGCTCGTCGCGGACTCGGTGGGCCAGCGTGGTGCGGTGGTGTTCATGGGCCATGCCGGTCGCCCGCAGCTCGGTCTCGTCGAAGCCGGTCAGCCCGGCGGAGATCCTGAGGAACTCGTCGAAGTCGGAGAGGTCGGTCCGGTCGGCGAGGTCCTCCGGGTCCGGGAGATCGCCCGGGCCGGCGTGGTCGGCCGGCTCGAAGAGGTCGTCGGTCGCTGGCAAAACGGGCACCCCCACAGTGATCGCTGTGTGGCCAGGACATGCCACTCCATGACTGGACGTGGCACGACGTGGCCGACCGCCGCTGCGATCCTGCCTCCCGCTTCGGTGGCGCCAGGCCCGATGTCGGGAAGTGCCCCTCCTTGGAACTCTTTTGACCGATCCATGTCTGACCATGAACGGAATGCGATCAGCCAACCGATCGGTAGCGCCACGCCCGCGCCGCTCGGTCCCGTACCCTCCGGGTGCCCACGGCCCTGAGCCCCGGATGTCCCCCGCTCGGCCCAGCGCAGCGCGCGGTGATGCTGCCCGGCTGCGATCTTCGGAGCACGCGGTGCGCCCACCGCCGCGTCCGCGTTGTGTCGACACCTGGAGGCCCGGATGTGGCAGGCTCCCCCCGCCCCCGTCGAGAACGAGTGGCTGCCGGTGCTGGACATGCCCGCCCCGGCCCCGCAGAACCGGCTGACCGTGCTGGTGCGCGTCCTGCTGCTGATCCCGCAGTTCGTGGTGGTGTGGGTGCTGTCGGTGGTGGCGTTCTTCGTCGCCGTGGCCGGCTGGTTCGTCGCACTGGTACTGGGCCGGCTGCCCGGCTTCGCCGCGGTCTACCTCACCAACTACGTCCCGTACGAAACCCGGGTGAACGCGTATCTGCTGCTCACCGTGGACCGCTATCCGCCGTTCCGGTTCCACACCCCGGAGTATCCGGTGCGGGTGGAACTGCGGCCCGGTGAGCTGAACCGGCTCGCGGTGTTCTTCCGGCTGGTCCTGGCCGTCCCGGCGATGATCGTCCAGAGCCTGCTGTACGCCGGGTGGTGGACGGTCGCGTTCTTCGGCTGGCTGGTGGTGCTGATCATGGGCCGGATGCCGCTGCCGCTCTTCGAGGCGACGGCGGCGATCCTGCGCTACCGGATGCGGTTCATGGCGTATCTGCTGCTTGTCTCCTCCGCCTACCCCAAGCGGCTCTTCGGCGACGAGCCGGGCTCGGTACCGGGCGGCCCGGTGTCGGCGACCCGGCCGCTGGTGCTGAGCGGCGGCGGGCGCGGGCTGCTGGTGGCGTTCCTCCTGATCGGGCTGATCTCCTGGGCCACCGGCTCGATCACCACCGCCGTCACCTCGGACGAGGACGACAGTCACGACATCGAGCAGGTCACCGGGCCGCTCGTGCCCGGTGCGGCCGGCACCGCACGGTAACGGCCCCGGGATCACACCTCCGGCGGACCGGCCGGCCCCGACCATCCCGTCGGGTCCGGCCGGTCCGCCGGTCCGTCTTGCGATCCGTCCGGCGCCCTCTCCGGCGTTCCGGCCCGCGATCCGTCCGGAGGCCTAGAAGTCTCCTGAAGATCTTGTTGGTGGAGGGGTGTCCCGGGTGAGGGTGCCCCTCCATCTGTGGCCGACGGGGCAGGTCACCTCGCCTTTGGCGGTGTCGACGTGGAAGTCGTCGGCGGTGAAGCCGCCGGGGACGGCGGGTCGCGGTGGTGGCGGTTTGATGATCAGGGTGTGGCCGTCGGTTTCGAGGGTTTCGCGCAGGTCGCCGGTGCCGTAGGCGGTGTCGCCGAGGACGGTCAGGTCCCCGGTCCCGTCGGCGAGGAGAGTCCGGGCGACGGCGGCCTCGTGGTTCTCGGCGCCGGTGCCGGCGGTGAGCTCGACCTCGGTGAGCAGGCCGGTCTCGGGTTCGAAGGCGCCGTGGGCGCGGAAGTCGTCCTGGTAGCGGGTTCGGTTCTTGTGGGTGTGGCGGGCCTCGGGATCGACGGTGGAGACCACCCGGTCGTGGACGGTGCCGCGGGCGATGCGCCAGCGTCCGTCGCGCCTGTCGGAGCCGTCGGTGACCTCCATGTCCTGGCCGGCGACCAGGGCCAGCAGCCCGACCGCGTCCGCGGCCTTCTCGTCCAGCTGCCGTTCGGGCAGGCGGCCGAGCAGGTTGAGCGCGTCACGGACCAGGGCGTCGACCAGGTCGGCGCGGGCCTGCTCGTCGTTCCAGGCGATGCGGGGCTTGCCCGGGTCGGTGTAGAGGTAGCGCATCGGTTCGCCGCTGCCCTGGTAGGAGGTGCCGTCGAGGTAGAGCGCTGCGGCGGCCCGGGCGAGTTCGTTGGCCCGGTGTTCGACGGCGGCGAGGAAGTCGGCCGGGGCGCCGGCGGTGACGTGCTCCGGGCTGGGGAGGTACTCCCAGCTCCAGGTCATCCGGTCACCGCCGGCTAGGCGGCGCGGTAGAGCTCGGCGATGGTGGTGGCGTGCTGACGGCACTCGGCGATGGTGGTGGCGTGGTTGGCGAGGTAGTTCGCCCGGTGGTAGGCCTGCGCGGTGGCCGGGTGCCGTTCGATCTCGACAACGGTGGCCCAGCGGTCGACGAACGAGCGGATCGGCTGGACGCTGCCCGTGGTGATGGCTTCGGCCATGGCCTTGGTCTGCCCGTCGATCATCTCCGGGAGGCGGTCCGCGGCGACCACGGCCAGGGCGGCCTTGAGAGCGGCCGGGTTCTGCTCGGGCCTGGGAATAAGCTCGACTCCGTCGTGCGCGGGCTGACTCATGGCGGCGCTCCTCTCGTTGGGTGTGAGGCTACTCGGCATCGGCCGGGCGGTCGGCGTCCTCACGCGGCACCGCGCACGGCGCCGGGCTGCGACTGGCGGGCGGTGCGCAGCGGGACGGCATGGCCGCGGGCGACGGCCTGGGCGGCACGGTGGCGTGCAAGAAGGTCGCGGGCTCGGGCGGCTTCGGCCAGGGCCTGCTCGTCCTCGACCGTGGGGCGGTGGTCGCGCTCGGTCCCCGTTGGGGCGGGCGGCGCGCAGGGCGGTGCGGGCGAGGTCGGCGCCGCCGGGCTCCTGGGTGGTGCTGGTCATGCGGTGAACCTCCTGACGGGGATGCGGGCGTGCCCGGCGGCGTCGGCGATCTGCGCGTCCAGGGCCCGGTTGTCGGTGAAGGCGAGGACCAGGTCGGCGTCGGTGAGGAGCCGGGCGACCAGGTCGTCGTCGGTGAGTGGCGGGTGGCGGTGGTCGGGGGCGGCGTCGAGGCATTTGCAGGGCCCGTCGCGGTCGACCGGTTCGTTGGGCTGGCCGTTGGCCTGGGCCCAGCGGCGGGCCAGGTCGCCGACTGAGCCTTCCCCCGGGAGGTGGACACCGGGGTTTCATGCGGCGAGGGTGATCCTACGGGACGCCGCTGTCTGCTGTTCGAACTGGACCGGGCTGAGGTAGCCGAGCGTGGAGTGGCGACGGCGGAGGTTGCAGAAGGAAACCCAGCGGAACACCTCCAGCCTCGCCTGATGCTGGCTGGCCCATCGGGCCCCGTGCATCAACTCCCGCTTCAGCGAGGCGAAGAAGCTCTCCGCCGCGGCGTTGTCGTAGCTGGAGCCGACCTTCCCCATGCTCCGCCGGATCCCGTGGCACCGGCAGAGTCCCGCGAACTCGGCCGAGCCGTATTGAGAGCCTCTGTCCGAGTGGAAGATCACGCCGTCGACCAGGCCGCCGCAGGTCGCCACCGCGGCCTTCAGGACGTCAGCGACCAGCCGAATACACATGTGGTCGGCCATCGACCAGCCCACGAGCCGGCGCGAGTGCAGGTCGATGACGGTGGCCAGGTACATCCACGAGCCGCCGACCGGTAGATATGTGATGTCGCCAACCCACCGGACATCGGGCCCGCCCGCAGTGAAGTCCCGTCCGACCAGGTCCGGCGCCGGCGGCACGCTCCTGTCCTGGACGAGGGTTCGGCAGCGTTTGCGCAGGTGACGGCCGATGATGCCGTGCTCACGCATCAGGCGGGCTATCCGCTTGCGGTTGACCACCCGACCTTGGGCCCGCAGTTCCGCCCGCACCCTCGGAACCCCGTAGGCGCCCCGCGTCTCCCGGTGGACCTCGCGGATCTCACCCACCAGCGCGGCCTCCGCCGCCGCCCGGTCGGCACGCGCCCGAGCACCGGCCCGCCAGGCGTAGTAACCGGATCGGGCGACGCCCAGGATCTCGCACAACCGCTGGACACCGAACTCGGCGGCGTGGGCGGAGATGAAGTCCCAGCGGCGGGCCCTCACTTCATCTCCCGTGCGAAATACGCGGCTGCCCGGCGCAGGATCTCCTTCTCGACCTGCCACTCGCGCTCGGCCGTGCGAAGCCGCGCGAGCTCGGCCCGCTCCTCGGCGTTCAGCATCTGCCCGGCCGACGCCGGCTCGGTATCGGCAGCGCGCACCCAGTTCCGCAGGGTCTCATGGTTGACCCCGATCTCCTTCGCCACCGCCGCGAACGTGCGCCGGCCCTCCGAGGCCCGGTACAGCGCGACGGCATCACGGCGGAACTCGTCCGAGTACTTCGACGGACATCCCGTCTGGACTTCCCTTCCTGGATCTACAAGATCCAAGTGTCAGGGTGTCCACGTCGCGGGGCAAAGCTCAGTAGCTGGGCAGGATGACCTCTGGGACATCGGCCGGCACCTCCTCCAGGGCCTCGATCCACTCTTCCTGGGAGCCCTTGAAGGCGATCCGCGGGTTGATCCGGTGCAGCCCGTTGGAGATCCGCCACAGCAGGCCGAGCTCGGCGAGCCGGTTGAGCGCCGGCGAGATGTTGCTCTTGCTGGTTCCCAGCCGCTCCGCGATGTCGTCAAGGGTGAGGGTGACGAAGCCGCCGTCGGTCATCTCCCCCAGCACGGTGTGCCACACGTCGTACTGCAGGGTGGTGAGCCGGTACAGCGGCAGGGCTCGGGAGAGGTCCTGCGCGGTGAACACGCTGCCCTCGGTGGTCAGGAAGGTCTCCGTGCCCGGTTCCTGGTCGGCGGCCATCACATCGACTCCAGCTTCGGTCGGCGGGTGCGGCGGGGCGGGCGCACCGCGCCACGGGGCCTCCCGCGGAGCAGAGTTGAGGTTCTACCACAGCGAACCGCATGTGGTCTGTACCAATTCGGTACGAGGCCGCATCATGCCTGACGGTTCGACAGTTCGGTCGGACGGCGGGCCGTCTGTGTCCGTCCGGGCCGATTCTCTGCCCGGACGGACGCCCGGCGACCGGGCCGCGGACAGCCCCGCCCCCGATCCGGCCGGGGCTGTCCGCGGGGGTCAGGTCAGCTCGGGGCGCTCATACAGAGGTTCCACTGGGTGGTGGCGAAGGCCACGCCGCCGGACCAGTAGTTGACGTTCCATGCCGCCTCGCACTGCTCGTACTGCGAGTGCGAGACCACGTGGGAGTACGGCGGAGGCGCCGGCGTGCCGCCCTAGGCCGCGTATTCGGTCGTGATCAATGGGTTCGGGTGAGGTCCTTGATCCAGATCATTGCGCCGCGGAGGTGAAGGCCGGCGAGGTAGC
>NZ_JBFBIL010000053.1:0-53978 GCF_040685575.1 Kitasatospora sp. NPDC088351
GGCACAAGATCATCCGACACGTGGAGCACTCTGCCGCCCGAACACATCAACTGCCAAGCCCCTGAGCTGAACTCATTTTGAAACGATCAGTAAGGAGAGTCGACGCTCTATGAGAATCCGCCGAATGGCCACCGCAGCGGCCACCGTAGCTGTGCTGGCGCCCCTGCTGGTCCTGACCGCCGGGACCCAGGCGAACGCCGCGCCGACGGCCGTCGTCCACACGTCGCTCGAACCCGGGGTTGATCAGCCGTCGAAGACCGACCAGTGCCTGGCGGCCTACAACGTCAACTACTGGGCGGGGGGCGCCTCCTTCGCTCTCGGCCAGCTGCACGCCTGCCTGGGCGACTGACCACCCCCGCGGGGCGTCAGCCGTTCAGCTGCCGCAGCACCAGGTCGCGGTACGGGATCGCGACCGTCGGGTTCCCGATGATGCCGAGAGCCTTCTCGGTCTCCTCGATGAGCTCGGCGGCCCCGGCAGCCGTGGCCCGGTTCACTTCGGTCTCGATGAAGGTGCCGACCCCGGCCACCGTGTCGATGCTGACTGTCACACCGGCGGTATCCGGATGCCGGTAGCTGGTGCGTGTCTTCTCGACCCTGACCAGCTCCCGCATTCCGATGCAGTCGGGCAGCCGTTCCGCCGTGGAGGCCTGCCCGCCGTCGCGGAGAACGACGTTCGTCTCGACCTTGGACACCACGTCGTCACTCCCGTGCGTCGTCGGGTTGGACGCGGGCTTGTACGTGATTTCTGCGAAGTCGCCCCGGTGCCGCACCCGTAGGCACTCCACGGTCGCCAGGTAGTCCACATCGGGGCGGCTGTAGTACGTGTCGATCTCGGTCACCGGCGCGCTGCCCACACAACCGAGTTCGGCAAGCAGGGGCCGAACGCCCGCACCGCCGTCCGGAAGCTCCCGCTTCCGCTCCACCTCGATCGTGCCGTCTTCCATGTCACCCTCCCGTGTTGACCGCCGAGTACACGCGGGCCGGATTGCTGAATGGAAATGCACGGCCGACCCCAGGGCGGCCCGACGATCCTCCGTATGGGAGGGAGTTCGGGGCTCTTGGGTCAGTGCGGGCGACCGTGGACGTGCCCGAGGCCGGCCGTGGAGCAAGGCCCGGCCTCGGTGGGGTGGGCTGAGGTGGAGTCAGCAGTTGGGGGTGGGGAATTCGTTGGCGCGGATGGCGTCGACGAAGGACTGCCAGGAGTTGGGGGAGAAGGTGAGGACGGGGCCTTCGGGGTCCTTGGAGTCGCGGACCAGCTGGCCGGGGTGGCCGTCGGCCACCTCGACGCAGAGACCGCCGTTGTTGTCGCTGTAGCTCGACTTGCGCCATGGAGCCTTGGAGGCATTGGCCTTGATGGGTGCCATGTTGAGAAGTCCTTCCCTCACACTGCGGATCAGGGCGGCGCTTTCTCGGGGAGACAGCGCGTTCGCCTGGAGGAGATCATAAGTCCGCTGCGTGCGTTGGACCTCCCTTGGATCCTCGATGAAGTGTCCATAATCCAGGCTTTCGGAGTAGATCCGCGTCTTGCCGTCAGGCGACGTGATCAGCGACATGGGAGTGCCGAACGGGGCGCGTGCACCGAGAGTGAATGGCGCGATCTGGTGCACGATGTCGGGGAGTTCCCCCATCCGCAGCAAGTGTCCGAGTTGCTCGTACATGACCTCGGGGCCGCCTACCAGCGAGCGGATGGCTGCCTCGGAGTGCACAACCATGAAGAGAGGCCCGTCGTCAGGACTGGTCAGCCGGTGTTGACGAGCGAGCCGGGACGTCACCCGCTCCTCGATCAACTCGGGGTTGCCTGCTGCGCTTCCCGACTCGAACAGAGCTCGGGCATAGGCCTCTGTCTGGAGGAGACCTGAGATACGTGCGATCTGGAACTCGCAGATCGTCGAGGCCTTCTCCTCGAAGCCCGCGTAGCGCCGGAACCAGTCCGGGTGATCCACCCGCGCGTACCAGTCGATCTCCTTCCACAGCGCCATCAGCTGACCGCCTGTCTCCAGCAACTCGTCGGCGGTGATGACGAAGTCCTCCGGCGGGGTGCGCGTGCCGGCCTCGATCCGGGAGACGTGGGGGCGGCTGCACGGGACGAGCGCGGCCAGTTCGCCCTGGGAGACGCCCTTGGCCTCCCGGAGGCGGCGCAGGACGGCGCCGAACACGGCGCCCGCGCTCGATCGCAGGTTCGGGTTCGTGGACTTCTTGCGGGTCATGGTGCGAGCCCCCTGTGTCATGGCGTGCCTTGGAACTGGCTGATCCCTCGTCACCCGATCCGGAACAGCCGATGCTTAATCATGGAACTGCCGGACGTACTTGCACTAGTGAGTGCACGAAGCGCCGCGCCCGCGCGCGGAAACCCCCATGCATCCAGAAGGTGGCACATCCATGCCCGAAGCCCTTGACAGAACCCTCGGTGACCAGTTCTGCTCGCTGCCCCGCCACCCGACCTCGGCTGCGGCGGCGCGCATACTCCTCCGAGGGTTCCTGTCCGACTTCAAGGGCGGCGAACACTATATCGAGGACGCAGAGTTGATCATCACCGAGCTGATCACCGCCGCCGTGCTGCGGCCCTGGAGACCCGAACACCTGCCCATCGACGTGGTGTTCGACCACTCCGCCTTCACCGGGCTGCGGATCGAGGTGTGCGACACCGGCCTGCCGGTCCGTGAACGCCTCCCGGTCGGCGGCGGGGGATCCCCGGGCCTGCGGCTGGTCCGCGAGCTGTCCGCCGACTGGGGCCACGAGTTGGTCGAGTGCGGCACGGTGACCAGTCGCTTCTGGGCGCACCTCGCACCGCCGCCACCCCTCTGACGCGGACGGGCCCACACCCGAAGGGGCGGCGGCGCCATCCGCGCCGCCGCCGCTCTCAGATGCCCAGGGACTCCAGCACCCGGCGGACCGCCTCGATCACCGGGACGCCCGCCGTGACCATCGACGCGACGCCGTTGATGTTCCTGAGCGCCTGCCGCAGGGTGCCCGGCGGCACGTTCTCGCCGGTCCCGATGGCCTCCAGGGACTCGTCGATGACCTGCTGGTCCTCGGCCGGCACCTGGTTGCGCAGGAGCTGGACGGCGGTGATCATCTCCCGCATCGCGGCCCGGGGGTCGGCCGGGGCCTGGTTCTTGATGATGCCGACGTTGTGGTCGCCGTGCTGGGTGACCGAGTCGCCGATGTGGAAGCTTCCGCTCACCAGTTGACCTTCTTTCCGGTGTTGTTGTCGCCGAACTGGTTGATCTGGTCGCCGATGTGGACGTTCTCCACCTGGAGCTGGAACTCGGCCTGGGGGTTGTCGATCGCCTCCATGATCAGGCCGATGAGATGGTTCACCTCCTTGACGTCGGTGCTCACCACCGCCGTGTCCGACGAACTGGAGGTCTCGATGACCAGTTGGTGCAGTATCGGCCGGCGCAGCCGCCTGACCAGCTTGACGATGTTCAGCACGAACAGCGCCAGCACCACCAGCGCCGCGAACGTGGCCAGGCCGGACGGCGACGACGAGTCGCCGATGTTCTCCGTGATCGCCAGGGCGACCGCCCCGAGGACCACCACCAGGATCTCGGCCTTCAGGAAGGCCCGTACGGCGTACCCGCGTCTGGGCACGATCTCGAACCGCCGGGCCCGCGCGATGTTCTGCAGCGGGTAGGCGTCGGCGCCCACCCAGAGAACCCGCCTGCTCACTCTGACGTCGATGACGTCGCGTCTCCGTGCCATGGGACACGTTCCCCCGATCCGTCCCGCCACCCCGCCGGCGGCCCCGCAGACCTTGCGGAGGAGCAGCACCTTAGCAACAGCTTCCGCTGCGGGGACTGCTCTCTGCGGAAAGGTTATTGACGGAACGACAGAGCATGCGAAAGGGCTCCCGAACGGATGTCCGTCCGGTCCGGACGTTCCGGCTTCACGCGCTGCGGCCGGCGAGGACCTCGCGGATCACCGGGCGGGCGCGCCATGGGCCTCGGGGGTCAGGATGCGTCGAGACCGGCCAGCCGCTGGAGGGCGTGGCGCACCTGATCGACCGTCTGCGGGCGGGTGTCCAAGGTGAGGTGCGTGGACGCACCCTCGATGTACGTGTTGATCGCGCGGGCTGTCTCCTCGTCGAAGTAGGTCCGGAGTGCGGTGAATCCGGCGTCGATCATCTCGTGGACCAGCGGACGGAATTCGGAGCGGTGAGAGGCGATGGCGTAGAGCTCGTACGTGAGGTGGTAGATGTTCTGGTCCACGCCGAAGTCGTCGTAGATGAGCGCGATCACCGCATCGATGGCGTCGACGGGCTCCAGGATGCGCTCGAACCTCTTCTGGACGAGGTCGCGGATCCGCTGGGTGAAGCGGTGGAATGCCTCGTAGAGGAGTTCGTCGATGCCGGAGAAGTGATACGTCATCGAGCCGAGCGGGACTCCGCAGCGCTTGGCGACCACCCGGTGGGACGTTCCTGCCACGCCCTGTTCCGCGATGCAGTCGACGGCGGCGTCGATGATGCGGTCCCGACGTCCCGCGTCGACTTGATTGGCCATCGATTCCGCCTCCGGACTGCGTATGGGCTGCGCGTTGTACAGGGATGATCGTACGCGAGCCGACACAGCGGGTGGCGGCCCTGTCGGGCGGCCACCCGCTGGCCTATTCCGCCAGCCAGACGGCGCAGTCGGCGGGAAGGAGGTCCGTCACGCCGTCCGCGCTCGCCACGAGCACGCGCGCGCTCGCGGGAATCGGCCAGGGCGCGGAGCCGAGGTTGAGCACGATCCGGGTGGCTCCCCGGTCGTTGGTGACGTCCAGTGCCACGAGATCCGGTCCGAGGTCGACGAGCGCGAGCGACCCGTTCCCCAGCTGTCGCTGCCGTCGTACGGCGAGCAGGCTCCGGTAGAGCTCCAGGGTGGAGCCGTCTCGGCCGTGTTGCCGGTCCACGGCGTAGTCACCGAAGTCGGCGGGCTGCGGGAGCCATGAGGCGCCGGTGTCGTTGAAGCCGAACGCCGGGGCGTCCTTCTTCCAGGGGATCGGCACCCGGCATCCGTCGCGACCGAGGCGGTGCCCGCCCCCGCGAAGGAAGTCGGGGTCCGTGCGGGCGTCGGCGGGGAGCTCGATCACCTCGCGAAGGCCGAGTTCCTCGCCTTGGTACAGGTACGAGCTGCCGGGGAGGGCGAGCATGAGCGCCGTCGCCGCCCGCGCCCTTCGCAGCCCGAGTTCGGTGTCCGGCCGGGGCTCGGTGGCCTCGAGTATCCACGGTGCCATCGTCGGGTCGGCCCGCACGAGCCGGGTCGCGTGACGAATGACATCGTGGTTCGAGAGCACCCAGGTCGCCGGCGCGCCGACGGAATCCGCGTTCCGCAGCGTGGTCCTGATCTGTGCCCGCAGGGCTTCGGCATCCCAGGTCGCGCGCATGTAGTCGAAGTTGAACGCCTGCTGGAACTCGTCCGGTCGCACGTACAGGGCGAGCCGGTCGTGGGGCGTCACCCAGGCCTCCGCGACCATCGCCCGCTCCCCGGGGTAGCTGTCGAGGATCGCCCGCCACTCCCGGTAGATGTCGTGCACGCCGTCCTGATCGGCGAACGGCACGGCGTTGGTGGGGAGCGCGCCCCTGTTGTACGCGTCCCAGTCGGCATCGAAGTCGGAGAGGCCGGGCGCCTTGACCAGGTGGTGGGCGACGTCGATCCGGAAACCGTCGACGCCCCGGTCCAGCCAGAACCGCAGTGTCCCCGCGAACATCTCCCGGACTTCGGGATTCTCCCAGTTGAGATCGGGCTGCTTCCGGTCGAAGAGATGCAGGTACCACTGTCCGTCCGCCACCTGCGTCCACGCCGGTCCGCCGAACTCGCTGGGCCAGTTGTTCGGCACCCCTGGGGAATCGACGAACCAGTACCGGGCACGCTCGGGAGAACCCGGGCCGGCCGCGAGTGCCGCCTGGAACCAGGGATGCTCGTCACTCGTGTGGTTGGGCACGATGTCGATGATCACCCGGATACCGAGCGCGTGTGCGGTCGCGATCAGGTCGTCCGCATCGGCGAGCGTTCCGTACATCGGATCGACGTCGCGGTAGTCGGCGACATCGTATCCGCCGTCCGCTTGCGGAGAAGGATAGAAGGGAGAGATCCAGATCGCGTCGACACCGAGGTCCCGAAGGTAGGCGAGGCGGTGCTTGATGCCGCCGAGATCGCCGTTCCCGTCGCCGTCCGAGTCGGAGAACGAGCGCGGGTACACCTGGTAGATCACCGCGGTGCGCCACCATTCCGCGGTGTCGAGAGCATCGTGCACGTGCTCGACGGCGGAACCGGTCATCGCGTGGTGCTTTCGCAGGCTCATGCCTCGCCCTCCGGTGCGAGAGAAACGGACTCGGCACGACGCCTCCGCAGGTCAGCGAGGATCTGCGGATGCTCCTTGTCGAGGTGGTAGAAGGCCAGGACGGCGGCCATCGCGATGGCGAAGACCAGGGGCAGCCAGATGAAGACGAAGTCGATCGCGCTGATGGCGGATGCCGGCTGAGTCGCGCCACCGCCCTCTCGGAATCCGCCGAATCCAAGCATCCAGCCGATGGAGACACCGCCGAGGGCGCCGCCGATCTTCTGCCCGATGGTCGCACCCGCGAAGACGAGCCCCTCGGCGCGAAAACCGCTGCGCCACTCCTCGTACTCGATCGTGTCGGCGACCATGCCGAACAGAACCGCGAACATGCTTCCCACGCCGACGCCGCCGACCGAGAGACCGGTGAGGACGACCGGAAGCGACGAGGGAGCCACCGCGATGACCAACTGCCCCACGACCATCGCGACGCATCCCAGCAGCGAGATATTGCGCTTGCCGATCCGTCTCACCAGGGGGATCGCAAGGAACACACCGGCGAATTCGACGATCGTGCGGAACGTGAAGAGCATCGTCGCGAGGTTCTCGTCACCCAGCGTGTACTGGGCGTAGTACGGGTAGACCCCGACAAGGCCGTACGCCGACAGCAGCAGGATTCCGAGGAGCGTGAGCTGGAGCCAGTACTTGTTGCGCAGCAGCGACGCGAGACCCTCACGGGTCGTGAACGGGCGGCCCACCGCCACGACGGGGGTCACCGCGTCGGATGAACCGGCCTCGTCCGGCGCGCGGGACGAACCGACGCGCTCCTTGCAGAACACGAACACGATGAAGAAGAGGACAACGGCAAGTCCGCCGTACAGCGAGAACGTCAGCGTCCACGCACCGGCGCCTCCGCCGAACGCATCGACGAGCGGCATGGTGAGCGCGGCGACGATGAGTGTCCCCACATAAGCACCGACCATGCGGAACGTGCTCAACAGGCCACGATCCCCGGCGTCTTCGGTCATAAGAGCGCTGAGAGCCCCGTAGGGGATGTTCATCGCGGTATAGATGACGACACCCGAGATCATATAGGTCGCGAATGCGTAGACTATTTTACCGGTCTCACCGAGGTTCGGAGCCGAGAACAGAAGTGCCGCACTCGCGCCATAAGGAACGGCAAGGAAAAGCAGCCACGGCCGGGCCTTTCCGAACCTTGAGCTGAGCTTCTCCATCAGCACGCCGACAACGAGGTCCCATACTCCGTCGAGCAGACGGGCCACCAGGAACATCGTGCCGACGGTTGCTGCCGGAATTCCGACGACCTCAGTGTAGAAGAACATGAGGTACGTGCCCGTCGCGACATACACGAGGTTGAACGCGAGGTCGCCACTCGAGTAGGCGACTTTTTCCGGAAATGGGACGCGAGCTGTCACCGAGCCGCTGGTTCTTGGCATCACAAACGGTCCTTTCGAGGCTCCGGCAGAGCGCCTCGTCGCTGAGGTGAGGAAAGGCATGCGTTGCGTGCGCACACCGCTTCACGGGCGGCGCGCGGAGTCGCTGTCGTCGGCCGATCGCCGAGATGATGTACGACCGTACACCGCGACGTGTACGACCGTACACCCGGCGTTCGACTTGCTCCACCCTGGTGTTCCCCGAGCCGATGCGGCTTTCGTCCAACGCCTCGATCCGGCGTCGGGAAGCTGTCGATCGGTGCCGTGTCGCCCCGTCGTACGGAACTCGGCCCAGGGGATCTCCGCGCCGTAGGCGCGGGAGGGGGCAGTAACGCCCGCCCCCTTCGAGGGCAACAGTCGGCCCGGGGGCGATCTCGGTGGATCCCGCGTCCTGCACCACCGGCAGCTCGCTGGCGAGCAGCTCAGCCCAGGCCTCCGGCGAGGCGGTCCGCACCGCGAGCGCGAAGGGGGGCTTGTGGGCTACTCCGGCGGCTCTGCGACCACAACCGTCACGTGCACGGCGGTGAACTGCGCGAACCCCGCGTGACCTGCCTCCCGGGTGTGCTCGGCCATGTCGAGCGCGAGCAGGTCAGGGGGCGTCCAGTGCCGGGGCGATGACGGCGAAGGCCCGGGCGGTCAGTTCGGCGGGATCCTCGCTGCCGTCGCTGTCGCTCCACCGCTGCAGCACGGCGTCGAAGGCGGTCAGTGCCATTCCGGCGGCCAGTCGCGGATAAAGGTCGGTGTCGGGGTCGAGCCCCTGGCGGAGCGCCAGTTCTGCGGTCAGCTCGTCGCGCCATCGCGCCTGGCGCTCCAGGAAGCGGGCGAGCAGGGCGGGGGTCCGCAGGATCAGCTGCACCACCCGCAGGGCCCGGTCGGCGTGGTCGCCGCAGGCCCTGACGGGGACCGAGACGGCGTGCAGCAGTGCCACGGAGGGCCGCTCCCCGACGGGGCGGGCTGCCAGTCCGGCGCGCATGCCGGTGCCCAGGTCGGCCAGGAACTGGACGACCACGTCCTCCTTGGACGCGAAGTACCGGAAGAACGTGCGCTTGGACACGCCGGCGGCGGCCGCGATCTCGTCGATGGTGACCACGTCGAACCCCTTCACCGTGAGCAGCTCCAGCGCTGCCGCGGTGAGCTCGTCCGAGACGAGTCGGCGTTTGCGTTCGGCCATGGTGAATTCGGGGCGGGTGCTCACCGGCCCATGGTAACGCCATGCCTTCCGCGGCACTCGGGGGCATCTTGACACCGAGTGACACCAGCGACAGCATGTGCCGAATGACACAGAAACAGCGCTGGACGATCGATCAGATCCCGGACCAGACAGGGCGGGTGTTCGTCGTCACCGGAGCCAGCAGTGGCCTCGGCCTGGCGACCACCCGCGCACTCGTCCGCAGGGGCGGGCACGTGATCCTCGCGGTGCGGGACGTGGGGAAGGGGGACCGGACGGTCGCGGAGATCACCGATCAGCAGCCGGGCGCCGGTCTTGAGGTGCGCCACCTCGACCTGGCCGATCTCGACTCCGTCCGGTCCTTCGCCGACCAGGTGCGCGCCGATCATCCGCGGCTGGACGTGCTCGTGAACAACGCGGGCGTGATGGCGCCGCCGCGATCGCTGAGCGCGCAGGGCCACGAGCTGCAGTTCGCCGTCAACCATCTCGGTCACTTCGCGCTCACCGGGCTGCTCCTCGACCTGCTGGCCGTCGGGCGCGATCCCCGCGTGGTCACGGTGAGTTCGATCAGGCACCGGAACGGTCGCCTGCGCTTCGACGACCTCGCGGGCGGGCGCGGCTACTCGCCGATGGCCTTCTACGACCAGTCGAAGTTCGCCAACGCCGTCTTCGGCCGGGAGCTTCACCGACGGCTGGCCGAGGCCGGCAGCCCGGTGCGCAGCGTGCTTGCCCATCCCGGCTACACCGCCACCAGCCTGCAGACGAGTGGGCCGGTCGGCCTGTGGCGGGTGGTGTTCGGCAGCATCGGAAACCCTCTGCTCGCCCAGGCCCCGGACCGCGGCGCCCTGCCCCAGTTGTACGCGGCGACCGAGCCGACGGTGGAGGGGCCCGGACGGACCGGCCGAGCTGCGCGGCGGACCGACGCGGGTGCGGTTGTCGGCCGGGGCCGCCGATGAGGGGACCGGCCGCCGTCTGTGGGAGGTGTCGGAGCAGCTGACCGACGTGCGGTTCGCGTTTCCGACCCCGGCCTGACGACGGATCCGGCCGGACCGGTGGGGGCGGTTGAACAGGAAGTCGACGGGCCTGACTTCCTCTGCTCATCCGGTGCTCTTCCGGTGCTCTTCCGCCGTGCGTGGTGCCCGAGCCGGCCGCCGATGTCCTGGTGGCTCACCGGTGGCCTCCCCCGATCGGGGGAGCGTTTTCTCCCGCCTTCCCGCGATGCGCGCCCGATACCCCGGAGGCGAGGATCGTGTCCTGCTCAGTCGACGAGAGGACGGTTGTTGAACACGCAAGGCAGCGAGACGTGGGCCACGGGGACGGACCCGTACTCCCCCCGCTCCCAGGGTCCCGGTCATGGCATGCGGTCCCCGGTCGGCAGGAACGGCCTGGCCGTGGCAGCCATGGTGCTGGGTGTCATCGGTCTGATCACCTCGATCATCTCCGTCGGCGGCCTGTTCGGCGTCATCGGCCTGATCCTGGGCATCGTGGCCCTGACGAAGGCCAGGCGGAGCGGCGTCGGCCGGGGCATGGCCATCACCGGAGTGGTGGCGTCGTTCCTCGCGATCGTGGTGTCCGTCCTGGTCGCCGTCTTCATGGTCTGGTACGCCAACAACACGCAGGAGTGCTACCGGCCCGACAGCCTCCGGCAGTACCAGCAGTGCGTCCACCAGCAGCTCACCGGGCACTGACCGGGGCCGGCCCCGTCCCCGGGCGGACGCCTCTCCCGTCGGCTCCGTCGGCGTGAGGGCGTGAGGGCTCAGCTTCGCGCGCAGGTGTCCTGGTAGGGCAGCCCCTTGGCGTAGGTGAGCTCCCAGTCGCCGCGCGAGAGGCCGCCTCCCGCGATCCGGCAGGCCAGACCGACGGGGTCGGCGGTGATGGCGGGAAGGGCACCGAGATCCCAGAGCTGGCCGGAGCCGTCGTCGCGGACGACGAACAGGGATCTGCGGTTGGGGCTGAAACGGACGTCCGCCAGGTCGGTGGCGGAATCGGGCAGGTCGGCGGCCCAGCCCGGCACGGTCGGATCGGCCGTCTCGTAGAGCCGGACGACACCGTTCCGCTGGCCGAGGGCGATCAGCCCACCGTCCGGGTGGTAGGCGACCTGGACCAGCGCCGCGGTCACCGGGATGGTGGCCAGCGGGGCCGGTCCGATGCTCTGCCCCGACTGCCAGAGGCGGACGCCGTCGAGGCCGTCGTCCGCCAGGACTGTTCCGTCCGGTCCGAAGGCCGCGGCGGACGTGCCGGACAGCGGCCTGGTGATGCCGGCCAGCGGGTCGGCAGGTTTGGCGACGGGCACCAGAACCGGCGCGGCGGGATCCGAGACGTCCCAGAGCGATCCCGGAAGGATCAGCCGCCGCCCGTCGGGGCTGAACACCGTCGGCGTGTGCTGAATGGAGGGCAGGGGGTCCGGAAGCGTGACGAGGGGTCCGCCGCCGGAGCCCGTCGGGGCCGTCAAGGAGTTGACCAGCGGGCTGAGCCGCTCGATCAGTTTCAGCTGGACGGGGGCGGAGGGATCGTCCGTGTCCCAGAGGCCCACCCAGGAGTCGGCCCAGTCCTTGCCGCCCGTGACGGCGAGCACTCCGGACCGTGGGCTGAACGCCAGCGATCCCACCCCCGACGGCACCGCGAGAGTGGTCAGCCGCCGGGGGTGGCCCTGGTCGGACACGTCCCAGAGGGTGACCTCGCCGCCCTGCCCGGAGGACACTCCGTACCGCGTGCCGACCGCCACCACGGTGGAGTCCCGGTCGAACCCCACGGCCACGGCCTGCCACCCGGCGCGGCCGGGAAGCACCGCCAGCTCCTGCGGCCTGGCCGGGTCGGAGGTGTCCCAGAGGTGCGCGTCACCCGACCGCCCGCCGACGACCAGCCGGCGGCCGTTGGGGCTGAACGCGGCACTGCGCAGATCCGTGCCCGGAACCGGGGCGATCACGGCCGGGGCCGGGCGGCCGCCGACCAGCCACTGGGAGACCGTCCCGCCGCCGTCGACCTGGAGGACCCGTTGGCCGTCCCCGCTGAACGCGACGGACTCGATCCGCCGGAAACTCCCGGCCCGGGTCTGCTGGTCGAGCTCGTTCCGGGAGGCGGCCACGGCGCCGTGCGAGCCGACCAGGGGCGGCTGGGGCCGGGGGTGCGCCGGGTCCGTGAGGTCCCAGAGCACGGAGCCGCCGTCGGAGGAGGAGGTGATGAGGGACCGGCCGTCCGGCCCGAACGCGAACGCCGAAACGTCGTCGGAGTTGTTGAGGGCCGCCAGTTTCCTCGGCGAGCCCGGGTCGGTGAGGTCCCAGAGGAGGACCGTCCGCCTCCAGCCCGTGGCCAGGACCGGGGCGGTCGGGCTCAGGACGACCGGCCCGTTGATCAGCCGCTCTTCGGCTGTCGCCCTCGGGGCCGTCGGGTCCGTCACGTCCCAGACCTGCCAACCCGTCCCGTGGGTGACGGAACCCGGGGTGCCCGACTCGTCCTTGGCCTCGAACGTTCCCGAACCGGTGACCAGGAGGCGGCCGTCGGCGCTGAATGCCGCGTACTGGGCCTGCGTGGCCGCGACCGGGCCGCCGAGCCGGCGCGGGGCCGCGCCGTCGCCGACGTCCCACAGGGTCAGCGTGCCGGTCGAGCCGCCGGCGAGGAGGGCCAGCCTGCGACTGTCCGGGCTGAACACCGCGGCTTGTACCCGGTCGCCGACCTCGGCGTCGAAGGCCATCCGCTGCGGGTGGTGGCGGTCCGTCAGGTCCCACAGGATGACATCGCTGTCGGCCGGCTTCTCGCCCGCGGCCGCGCCATCGGGGGTGGGGGCCGCAACGGTGACCAGTCGGCGCAGGTCAGGGCTGAAGGCCACCGCCTGGGCCTCGTTGGCATGACCGGTCAGGGTGGCGAGCAGACTCGGGTACCCGGCATCGGTGGTGTCCCAGAGCCGGACCGTCCCCTTCTCCTGGCCCTTCGCCCGCCCGACGGCCAGCATGCCGCCGTCCCGGCTGAAGGCGGCGGTGTCCATGAGCGATCCGACGGCGCCCGGCTGTGAACCGCCGTCGAGACGGGTCTGCTGGAGGGTGGTGATCAGCCCGGTCCGGGCCTCCTGGGTCGGATGGAGGCGCAGCGCGGCCAGGCTCAGCTGGAGCGACAGCTGGGGATCGGTCCCGCGCAGATTCTCGGCCCGGGCCTGGAGCAGGCGTTCCATGGCGAGGTTGCCCTGTTCCACGGCCGTCCGGCGCTGTTGATCGGCCACTTTCTTCTGGTCCCGGGCCGACTCCGCGGCCGTCATGGCGATCAGCGAGAGCGCGATCAGCAGTGCGACGGCGGTGCGGCGGGTGAGGGTACTGCGTCGTCTCAGGCGGATCGAGGCGTCCAGGAAGGCCGAGGCCGTGGCGCCGAGACCGGCCCGCCCGGTGCGGGCTGCCCAGGCACGGGCGGCCTCCAGCCGGCTGCCCCGGTACAGCAGGGCGGGGTCGCGGCGGGGCGTTCGGGCCCAGGCGGCGGCCGCCTCCTCCAGCTGCTGGCGGAGGAGGTTGTCGGCGCGGTCGGTGTCCACCCAGGTGCGCAGGCGGGGCCAGGCGTGCAGCAGGGCCTCGTGGGTGATCTGTACGGTGTCACGGCTCCGGGTGAGCAGCCGGCGGCCCGTGAACCCGGCGAGCACGGCCTCGGCCGCAGCGGGGACGAGCCCTTCGGTGAGCCGCTCCTCCGTGACCGCGCGCCGGGTGTCCTCCGATCCCTCGCCGATTCTGACGAGACGCCGGAAGAGCACCTCGGCGGCCTCCCGCCCGGCTGTGTCGAGCCCCCGGTAGATGGTCTCGGCGGTGTCCGAGACGGCGCCGTGGATCCGGCCGGACGCCTTGTAGCCGTCGACGGTCAGGGTCGAACCGTGTCTCTGCTGCCAGGTGGTGCGGAGCGCGTGGGCCAGCAGGGGGAGGCGTCCGGCCTCGTAGCCGCGCCCGGGTGCCGAGGGCTCCGCGCTCCCGTCCTCCTCGGGCCGGTGGAGACCGCCGGCGGCGACGCCGAGGTCGCTCAGCAGCAGTTCGACCAGGCCCTCTTCGAACTCCAGCCGCTCCCGCTGCGCGGGGAAGAGGATCGCCTCCCGGAGCTCGGTCTCCGACATCGGGCCGATGAAGACCTGGCGGCGCTCCAACGCCTCGTGGACAGGGCGGTATTGGGCGAAGCGGGCGTAGAAGTCCGCGCGGACGCCGTAGACGACCAGAGCCGGCGGGCCGCCGGTGGACGGGCCGGGGGAGTCCGTGAGCCGGGCGAGCGCGGTGATGAACCGTCGTCTCTCGTCCTCCGAGGCGGTCTGGGTGAACAGTTCCTCGGCCTGGTCGACGATCACCATCAGCCGGTCGGCGCCCCGGCTGCGGAGCGCGCCGCCGAGCCGGTCGGCGAGGGCCCGTGGATCGCCGTCCAACTCGCCCTCGACGTCGTCGGGTTCGCTGTCGGTCAGCGCGGCCAGGTGCCTCGTGAGCGCGGCCACGGGGTGGGCGCCCGGCGTGAACAGCAGGCAGGGCCACCGGCGCGAGCCGGGCAGCGTCCCACGGGCGAGCGCGGGCACCAGACCGGCTTGCAGCAGCGAGGACTTGCCGGTGCCGGAGGCCGCCACCACCGCGACCGCCCCGCCGTCCCGCAGGCACTCGTCCAGTCGGCCGGTCAGCTTGGCGAGGGCTCTGTCCCGGCCGAAGAACCACTTCGACTGCTCCGCTCCGAAGGCGGTCATGCCGGGGTACGGGCAGTCGTCGCCGCTCTCCGGGTGGGACTCGATCCGGCGGACGCGGTGGACACCGTCCCCGTGGTGCACGTGCAGGTCACGTACGGTGATGTGCTGGTCCCCGGCGGCCAGGTAGATGGTGCCGTAGCCGGATGCGTAGGCCTCCAGCCGGAGCCCCGGTCCACTCACTGGCCGGTGATGTGCATGTCGTTGCCGGACATGAAGATCTTCGCCTGGTCGGAGGCGGTGGCCCGCATGGTCACCCGGTTTCCGCCGGCGCCGGACTCGGGGCTCGCGCGGTCGAGTTCGGTCAGCATCCCGCGCAGCTCCGTCGCGAGCGAAGGGTCGGCCCTGAGCGCGTCGCGCAAGCGGGTGCGCCACTCGACGGCCAGTTCCTGTTCCACCTGCCGGTCGCCGGAGAGCCGGGCGGCCAGCAGTTCCTCGCGCGTCTCGACCAGCCGGGCCTCGACGGCCTCCGTCTCCTCGGGCCGGTCCGGGTGCCGGCGCCGCCAGAGCGCCTCGAGCGCCTGCTTGGCCTGCTCCCAGCCGTCGGTGGCCAGCCGGCCGACCAGCGCGGCCGCGGCCGTCGAGGCCAGCGCTACCAGTTCGGGATCCATCTCCAGCCCGCCACCTTTTCTATGACGTCACATCAGATGCGTATGCCACCACATTTTGAGACCGGACCGGCGCCCCGGACAACCCGCCCGGCGGTGAGGCCGTGGCGTGGCACCCCGGGCGAGGGGGCCCGAACGGTCGTGTGCGAGGTCGGGCGCCCGGCTTCAGACGCTGCGGTCGGCGAGGACCTCGCGGATCACATGGCGGGCGTTGGCGGCCAGGGCGGGGTTGGTGTGGCGGTAGTAGGGGAGTTGGATCAGGGCGATCGACAGCGCCCAGGCTCGGCCGCGGGCCCAGGCGGCCTCGTCGGCGGCGAGGGCGGTCCGGAACGCGGACCGGGCGATGCCGGGCAGCAGGTTCCAGGCGACGATCAGGTCCACCGTCGGATCGCCGACACCGATCAGGCCGAAGTCGATGACGGCGCCCAGCCGCCGCCCGGCGAGCAGGACGTTCCCGGGGGAGAGGTCGCCGTGCACCCAGACGGTCGGGCCGGCGTGCTCGGGCAGGCGGAGCGCCTTGTCCCAGACCGCGGTCGCCGCCTCGGTGTTGATCGCGCCGTCCAGCCTGGCGATCGCGGCGCGGGTGGCGCCGTCCCGGGAGGCCAGTGGGACGCCCCGGGAGGACGGCGGGCCGTCGGCCGGGTCGACCGCGCGCAGAGCGGTGACGAACCCGGCCAGGTCGCGGGCGAGTTGGACCGGCTCGGCGATGCTGCCGACGATCGGGTTGCCGCCGCCCAGCCAGCGGATCACCGACCACTGCCAGGGGTAGCCGGAGCCGGGCCGGCCCTGCGCGAGCGGCGTGGGGATGGGCAGCGGCAGCTGCGGGGCGAGCCGGGGCAGCCAGTGCTGTTCGCGGTCGACGCTCTCGGCGGCCCAGCCCACCCGGGGCAGCCGCACGGCGAGTTCGGGCCCGAGCCGGAACATCGCGTTGTCCGTGCCGGAGGAGGCGACCCGTTCCAGCGGCAGGGACGCCCACTGCGGGAACTGGACGGCGAGCAGTCGCCTGACCAGGGCCGCGTCGATGTCCGGCTCGTCGGGATGCATCCGCGCGGCAGCACACATGGCGGGCAGCCTATAGCGGATCTCCCCGACCCTCAGCCGGATTTCGAACACCAGGGTGTGGGGATGAGAAGGGGATGAGAAACAGGCGGGAGCGTTGGGTCCTGTGGGGGGCGCTCGGCGGAGTGGCGGCGCTGGCGGTGGCGGCGGTGACCGGGCGGTTCAGCCGGCGGCCCGGTGGGCTGCTGGTGCTGCGGGAGTGGCTTGACGAGCCGTTGCTGTTCGGGACGCTGATCCTCGTGCTGCTCTTCGTCGCCCTGGTGTTCTCGACCGGCCAGGTCCACCTGATCGACCTGGCCGAGTCGGGGGAGCCCCGCTCGTCGGTCTCCCCGGCCTGAACGGGCCGGGGAGGTGCCGGGCGGGCCTGAGCAGGCCTGAACGGGCCTGGCTCGAACGGCCCGCCGGATCAGTCGAGTTCGAAGGCCGCCCGGTAGGCCTTGATGACCTCCGGGTCGCCGAACACCTCCAGCCGGTCCGCGTCGCGCCGGCCCCAGAGCATCAGCAGCAGGTCGGAGGCCGTGCCGCGGACCGCCGCCGCGGCCTTGCCGTGTTCCCGTCCGAGCTGCCAACTCCCGTCCACCGCGCGGAGGGTCCACTCTCCGGCGCCGCCTTCGGCATCCGTGGCGTGCAGGTGCAGGCCGGCCTCCGGGAGGCCGTCGGGGGCGGCCCGGGGAAGGAAGAGGGTGAGCAGTTCGTCGATGCCGTCCAGGGCCAGCGTCCGCTCGACGGGCTCGTCCCGGCCCACCGCGTTGACCGCGTCCCAGCAGTGCACGGCGATCTCCTGGGCCATCCGCCGCTGGATGAAGCCGGCGTTCGCCTGCGTCGACCAACTCCACCTCGGCTCCGCCGGGTCGAGCCGCTCCAGCACCGCCGCGCACTGCTCGGCGCCCTCCGCGAACCAGCCCGGCAGGGCGTCGTCGGCGGGCCGCTCGGGCTCGGTGTACTGGGTGTGCGGGTCGGTGATCTCCCCCTCGGCCACCCTGGTCCAGAACCGGTACACCTCGCCGACGTGCCAGAGCAGGTCGGCCACCCGCCACCCCGGACAACTCGGCACGGTCAGGCCGAGATCGCCGGTGACGGCGGTGAGGAACCGGGTGGTGTCACGCCGCATCGCGGCCGCGTAGTCGCTCTTCTCCATACCGGCGGACGCTACCCCGCGCCGGTACCGCCCGCCGAACCGATTTCGGCTGACGCGGGGGCGGGACGGAGACGGCGGCGGAGGAAGCGGCGCGGCCGGGAACGGAGCCGCGCCACGCCCGGCGCGCCCGGGGGCGTCCGGGACCGGTCGCCGGTACCTGCCAGAATGCAGGGCGTACGGGGAACAACGGGGACAGCAACTCTGGAGAAGGTGACCGGCTTCGTGAGCACGTCAGCCGAACAGGTGGTCAAGCAGGCCCAGCAGGCCATCGAGCGGCAGATCGCCGAGGAGCTGGGCGTCCGCGAGGGGCAGGTGAAGGCGGCCGTCGACCTGCTCGACGGCGGCTCGACCGTGCCCTTCGTGGCCCGCTACCGCAAGGAGGTCACCGGCTCCCTCGACGACACCCAGCTGCGCACGCTGGAGGAGCGGCTGCGCTACCTCCGCGAGTTGGAGGAGCGCCGCACCGCCGTCCTGGAGTCCATCGAGGCGCAGGGCAAGCTGGACGACGTGCTGCGCGCCCGCATCCTCGCCGCCGACTCCAAGGCCCGGCTGGAGGACATCTACCTGCCGTACAAGCCGAAGCGGCGCACCAAGGCGCAGATCGCCCGCGAGGCCGGCCTGGAGCCGCTCGCCGACACCCTGCTCGCCGACCCGGCGCAGGACCCGGCCGCGCTGGCCGCCGGCTACCTGAACGAGTCGGTGGCCGACGCCTCCGCCGCGCTGGAGGGCGCCCGCGCCATCCTGGTCGAGCGGTTCGGGGAAGACGCCGACCTGGTCGGCACGTTGCGTGAGCGGATGTGGACGCGGGGTCGCCTCGTCGCCACCGTCCGGGACGGCAAGGAGCAGGACGGCGCCAAGTTCGCCGACTACTTCGACTTCGCCGAGCCGTACACCAGGCTCCCCTCGCACCGCATCCTCGCGATGCTGCGCGGCGAGAAGGAGGAGGTGCTGGACCTGGAGCTGTCCCCGTTCGACGGCGAGGACGGCGACCTGCCCGGGGAGAGCGACTACGAGCAGCGGATCGCCGCCCGGTTCGGCATCGCCGACCACGGCCGCCCGGCCGACAAGTGGCTCGGCGACACCGTCCGCTGGGCCTGGCGCACCCGCATCCTGGTCCGGCTCGGCATCGACCTGCGCGGCCGGCTGCGGCAGGAGGCCGAGGACGAGGCCGTCCGCGTCTTCGCCGCCAACCTGCGCGACCTGCTGCTCGCCGCCCCGGCCGGCACCCGCGCCACCATGGGCCTCGACCCGGGCTTCCGTACCGGGGTGAAGGTCGCGATCGTGGACGACACCGGCAAGGTCGTCGCGTACGACACGATCTACCCGCACCAGCCCGCCAACAAGTGGGACGCCGCCCTGGCCACCCTGGCCGCGCTGGCGAAGAAGCACTCCGTCGACCTGATCGCGATCGGCAACGGCACCGCCTCCCGGGAGACCGACAAGCTCGCCGAGGACCTGCTCAAGCGCCACCCCGAGCTGAAGCTCACCAAGGCGATGGTCAGCGAGGCCGGCGCCTCGGTCTACTCGGCCTCCGCGTTCGCCTCGCAGGAGCTGCCCGAGCTGGACGTGTCCATCCGCGGCGCGGTCTCCATCGCCCGCCGCCTCCAGGACCCGCTGGCCGAGCTGGTCAAGATCGACCCCAAGTCGATCGGCGTCGGCCAGTACCAGCACGACCTCAGCGAGGTGAAGCTCTCCCGCTCGCTGGACGCCGTGGTCGAGGACTGCGTCAACGCGGTCGGCGTGGACGTCAACACCGCCTCCGCGCCGCTGCTCACCCGGGTCTCCGGGATCACCGGGACGCTCGCGGACAACATCGTCGCCCACCGTGACGCCAACGGCCCGTTCCGCACCCGCAAGTCGCTCAAGGACGTCGCCAGGCTCGGCCCGAAGGCCTTCGAGCAGTGCGCGGGCTTCCTGCGGATCCCGGACGGCGACGACCCGCTGGACGCCTCCAGCGTGCACCCGGAGGCGTACCCGGTGGTGCGGCGGATCCTCGCCGCCACCGGCGGGGAGCTGCGGCAGCTGATCGGCAACGGCACCGCGCTGCGGGCGCTGCGGCCGGGCGACTTCGCCGACGACACCTTCGGCATCCCGACCGTCACCGACATCCTCGGCGAGCTGGACAAGCCCGGCCGCGACCCGCGCCCGGCGTTCCGTACGGCCACCTTCAAGGAGGGCGTCGACAAGATCGGCGACCTGGAGGCCGGCATGGTGCTGGAGGGCGTGGTGACCAATGTCGCCGCCTTCGGCGCCTTCGTGGACGTGGGCGTCCACCAGGACGGGCTGGTGCACGTCTCGGCGCTGTCGAAGAACTTCGTCAAGGACCCGCGCGAGGTGGTCAAGCCCGGTGACATCGTCACGGTGCGGGTGACCTCGGTGGACGTGCCGCGCAAGCGGATCGGGCTGACGCTGCGGCTGGACGACGAGGTCGGCCGGGGCGGTGGCGGCGACCGCGGTGACCGGGGCGGTGACCGGGGCCGTGGTAGCGAGCGCGGTGGCGAGCGGGCGGCGCGTCCGCCGCGCCAGGACCGGCGCGGCTCCGGCTCGGGCTCCGGCGGGTCGGCGCCGCTGGGCAACAGCGCCATGGCGGACGCGCTGCGCCGGGCCGGTCTGACCGGTGGCGGCCAGGGCGGCGGCCAGAACAGCGGCCAGGGCGGGTCCGGCAACCGCCGCTCCGGGCGGCGCTGAGCAGACGACGGCGGGCCGGTGGACATCGTGTCCACCGGCCCGCCGCCGTCGCTTCCCTCGCTGCCCGGCCGGTGCTCAGGCCAACAGTCTTTCCTTGGCCCGCTGGTACTCCTCCTCGGTGAGCGAGCCGGTGGCCTTGAGCTCCGCCAGCTTGGCCAGATCGTCGACATGGCTGCGGGCGCCCGTGGCGGCCCCGGTGCCGCCTCCGCCCTCCGCCGGCGGGGCGGCGGCACTGCGGATGTATTCCTTGAAGGCGGCCTCGTTCCGCTGGGCCTGCTCCACGTCTCGCTGGCTCATCGACCTGCCGCGCGCGATGACGTAGACGAGCACGCCGATGAGTGGTAGCACGATCACGAGGAGTAGCCAGCCGGCCTTTGCCCAGCCGCCCAGATCATGGCTGCGGAAGATGTCCGTGATGATCTTGAACAGCAGGAAGAACCAGAGAATCCACAGGAAGAGCTCCAGCATCGTCCAGAAGATGTTGAGCAGCGGGTAGTTGTCCATGGCGCTCCCATCGGTGCGACCCCCTGGCTACAGGCGTCACCCGATTCATATCACCGCATATTGGACATTGCGCTGCGCTGCTCGGCCATTCAAGTGATCTCCGGCGCCGATGGGAATACCTCGCCGACCAGGCGTCTCGGCCGCGCGTCAGCCCCCGGCCCGCCCCCGCAGCTCCACGGCCAGGCCGATCAGCTCGGCCCACCAGGCGTCGCGCCCACCGGCCAGCAACTGCTGCGCCTCGCCCGCCTCCATCGCCCGCACCTCGACCACCTGTTCGCCATCGGCCGGATTGGTCGGCGCGGAGTCCACCGTCACCTCCGCCCAGCCCCAGAGCCAGGCCTTCTCGGGGTGCGGCTGCCACGGCCGGTACGGCTCCGGGGCGTCCGTCACGCACCGGTGCGCCCCCAGCCAGACCGGCGCCCCGAGCAACTGCGCGCCGGCCTCCTCCCGCAACTCCCGGACCAGGCAGGACTCGATGCTCTCCCCGCTCTCCCGCGTCCCGCCCGGCAGGAACCAGTGGTCGCGCTCGTCCCGGCAGAGCACCACCAATCCCTCGCTGAACCCGACCAGATGGATGTTGGTGACCAGTTCGTCCGGCGGCAGTTCCGTCGAGAACTGCGCGTCGTAAGGCCCCCACGCCCAGTGCTGCGGCGCGTGCAGCGTGGGGAAACGCGCCGCCAGTTCGGCGGCTCTGCCAGTGGTGTCCGTTCGGTCCGTGGTATCGGTCATTCCGAGATCGTAGTGCCGGCGGGGAGGCGGAGGGGGGTGGCGGTACGGGCCAGGGCGAGGCCGGCGGTGCCGAGGGCGCGGGAGCGGTGGGGGATGGTGGCCCCGACCGGGGTGGCGACCCAACTGCCCAGCGAGATCTCGGCGGTGATGCCTGGTCCGAAACCGGCGATCAGGCCCTGGGTGCCGTCGGGAAGGGCGCCCTCGTCGAAGAGGCGGGCGAGGGCGTCGAAGACGACGGCGCTGGCGATGTTGCCGCGCTCGGTGAGGGTGGCGCGGCTGAAACGGAAGGCGGCGGGTTCCAGATTGAGGTAGTGGCAGAGGTCGTCGAGGATGCGGGGGCCGCCGGCGTGCACGATGTAGAAGCCGAGGCCCGAGACGTCCCAGCTGTGCTCGGTGGCCAGCGCGCGCAGGGCGGGGGCCAGCATCTCCATGGTGCCGGGGACGCGCTTGTCGAGCTGGAAGTGGAAGCCGGTGTCCTTGACCCCGTAGGAGATCCAGTCCTCGGTGTGCGGGACGAGGTGCGAGCCGTTGCGCTCGATGTGCACGCCGGTGCCGCCGCGGCCGCGCATCACCACGGCGGCGACGGCGTCCCCGAACAGGCCGTTGGAGAGCAGCGAGCCGACGCCGAGGTCGGTCGGCTGGTAGCAGAGCGAGCAGAACTCGCAGGCCACGATGAGGACGTTGGAGCCCGGGTAGGCGCGGCAGAAGTCGTGCGCCCGGTTGACGGCGGCGCCGCCGGCCGCGCAGCCGAGCTGGGCGATCGGCACCTGGCGGGTGTCCGAGCGGAAGCCCATGGTGTTGATCAGCCAGGCCGTCAGCGAGGGCATCATGAAGCCGGTGCAGGAGACGTAGACGATCAGGTCGATGTCCCGGGCGGACAGCTCGGCGTGCCCGAGGGCGCGTTCGACCACCTCGGGGACGCGCAGCTTGGCCTCGCGTTCGTAGACGGCGTTGCGGGTGGTGAAGCCGGGGTGCTCCAGGGTCTGCTCGATGGGCTGGACGAGATGCCTGGTCCGCACCCCGGTGTTCTCGATCAGCCGTAGCGCCAGGGCGAGTTGCGGGTGGCCGGCGTGCAGGGTGCGGGCCAGGTCGAGGGTCTGGCCGAGCGTGATGACGTGCTCGGGTACCGCGATGGCGGGTCGGCAGAGTGTTGCCATGGATGAGGTCTCCCCTGGTGCCTACGGGTGCGTCGGACGTGCGCCTGGGTGGCGCGGGGGGAGGGTCACCAGGCGACCGGAAGGGTGCGCGGGTAGCGCCAGATCGAGCCCGTCCGCCAGTCCAGCCCGTCCGCCGGGACGGCGAGCCGCAGCCCGGGGAAGCGCCGCAGCAGGGTGCCGATGGCGACCTGGAGCTCCATCCGGGCCAGGTGCGCGCCGGGGCAGTGGTGGGTGCCGTAGCCGAAGGTCATGTGGTTGGCCGTGCCGCGGTCGAGGTCCAGCTCGTCGGGCCGGTCGAACATCCGCCCGTCGCGGTTGGCGGCCAGGTAGGAGACGTGCACGGGCTCGCCGGCCTTGATCAGCACACCGCCCAGCTCGACGTCCTCGGTGGCCACCCGGGCGATGCCGACGCCCTGGCGGAACGGGATGAAGCGGAGCAGCTCCTCCAGGGCGCGCGGCAGCAGGTCGGGCTGGGCGCGGAGCTTGGCGAGCTGCTCGGGGTGGGTGAGCAGGGTGTAGGTGATGTTGCTGAGCTGGTAGGTGCTGGTGTCGTGGCCGGTGACCAGCAGGACCATCGCCATCACGGCGAGCTCCTGGTCGTCCAGCAGTTCCTCGCCGTCCCGGGCGGTGGCGAGGGCGCTGATCAGGTCCTCGCCGGGGGCGCGGCGGCGGGCGGCGGTCAGCTCGGCGAAGTAGTCGCGCAGGGCGGTCTTGGCGCGGACCTGGCCGTCACCGCTGCCGGGGCCCATCGACATCATCGCGACGGCGTGGCCGCGGAGTTCGGCGCGGTCCCGCTCGGGGATGTCGAGCATCTCGCAGATGGTGGTGAGCGGCAGCCGGCTGGAGAGGTGGTGGACCAGGTCGGCGGGGGAGCCGTGTTCGGCCATCTCGTCCAGGAAGCCGTCGACGATCCGCTGGGTCTTCGCCCGCATCTGCTCGACCTGGCGGTTGGTGAAGCCCTTGGCGACCAGCCGCCGCAGCCGGTTGTGGGCGGGCGGGTCCATCAGGTTGATCGCCTCGACCTGGGCGATCGGGGCGGGCGTCATGCGGGGGAGGTCCCGCCCGATGCCGGCGGCGCGGCTGAACCGGCGGTCGGTGGTGACGACGCGGACGTCCTCGTAGCGGGTGGCCAGCCAGGCCTCGCCCTCGCCGTGCGGCAGCCGGATCCTGGCGATCGGGTCCTCGGTGAGCAGTTGCTTCAGGAGGGGGTCGAACTCCAGGCCTGCGGTGTGGTTGAACGGGCAGTCCCACACGGGGGCGGAGGTAGTCACGGGCTGATCCAAGTGGCCTGAGGTGGTGCCGCCCGGACATGGGCCGTTCGGGCGCGGACGTGCTGATGTTCCCCCATGAGGAGGCAAAAGTGTGGGCGTGACGGATAGTTCGCTCGATCGAGCGAGATAGATGATTGTCATCAGATATGCGGGAGTTGGGGATCACCTGCTGCCGGGGACGCACTCGGCAGGACGTGCGGGGCGCGCGGCAAATGGCATGCACGCTACTAGGCAACCGGCCAGTAACAGCCCTACCGTCGAACCCTCTTAGCTCTGACGGAGGAGCTGGTATGCACCGACGCCCCCATGCGCTCAGGCTCCCGGTCGCCGGCCTCTCGGCGGCCCTCCTCATCACCGCGGCCCTCACCACGACACCCGCCCCGGCCACCCCCGTGCCCGGCGCCCCCGCCGCGGCCGGCGACTACTGCGGCGGCCGCTGCCTCGACATCCTGCCGCCCGGCGAGAACGGCAACGCCACCCTCGCGGAGATCATCCTCAACCGGATGTTCGGCAGCCGCCCCGCCCACACCGACGACCAGCTCGGCCCGTACGCGGCGCTCGCGGCCGGCTACCCGGGCCTCACCGAGGCCCAGTTGCGCAGCTTCTTCAACGACGCCTCCTTCGGCGTCCCCGCCGACCAGGTGGCCAGCACCACCCGGCCCCGCGCCGACGTCGCCATCGTCCGGGACAAGGCCACCGGTGTCCCGCACATCACCGGAACCACCCGCTACGGCACCGAGTTCGGCGCGGGCTACGCCGCCGCGCAGGACCGGCTCTGGGTGATGGACCTCTTCCGGCACGTCGGCCGGGGCGAGCTCTCCGGCTTCGCCGGCGGCGCCGCGGCCAACCGCCAGCTGGAGCAGAGCTTCTGGCAGGCCGCCCCGTACACCGAGGACGAGCTCCAGCGGCAGATCGACGCCATCGCGGGGCAGGGCGACCGGGCGAAGCAGGCCCTCAACGATGCCACCGCCTACCTCGACGGCATCAACCAGTACGTCAAGGAGGCGTACGACGGCCGCTACTTCCCCGGCGAGTACGACCTCAGCGGGCACATCGACCCGATCACCAACCAGGGCTCGATCGCACCGTTCAAGCTGACCGACCTGGTGGCCCTCGCCTCCGTGGTCGGCGCCCTCTTCGGCTCCGGCGGCGGCGGTGAACTCGCCTCCGCCCAGGTCAAGTCGGCCGCCGAGGCCCGCTACGGCAAGGAGGCCGGCGACGCCGTCTGGAAGTCGCTGCGCGAGGCCGACGACCCGGAGGCCGTCCAGACCCTGCACGACGGGCAGAGCTTCCCCTACGCCCAGGCGCCCGACGACCCGCAGGGCGCCGCGCTGCCCGACCCGGGATCGGTGGTGCCCGAGCGGCTGGTCTACGACGCCACCGGCTCGGCCGGACAGCTCACCACCCCGGCAGGCGGCGTGCTGCCCGGCAACCTGCTCCGCGGCCGGCACGGGATGTCCAACGCCCTGCTGGTCTCCGGCAGCCACACCGACGACGGCCACCCCGTCGCCGTCTTCGGCCCGCAGACCGGCTACTTCGCCCCGCAGCTGCTGATGCTGGAGGAGATCCAGGGCCCCGGCATCAGCGCCCGCGGCGCCGCCTTCGCCGGCCTCAGCTTCTACGTCCAGCTCGGCCGCGGCCAGGACTACGCCTGGAGCGCCACCTCCGCGGGCCAGGACATCACCGACACCTACGCCGTCCCGCTCTGCACCACGGACGGCTCACCCGTCACCACCGCCGCCAACTCCTACCGCTGGCACGGCCAGTGCCTGCCGTTCGACCGGCTGGAGCGGAAGAACGCCTGGAGCCCGACCACCGCCGACTCCACCGCGGCCGGCTCCTACACCCTGGTGATGTACCGCTCCCGCTACGGCCTGGTGACCGCGCGCGGCACCGTCGGCGGCGCCCCCGTCGCCTTCACCTCGCTGCGCTCCTCCTACCGCCACGAGGCCGACTCCATCATCGGCTTCCAGGAGCTCAACGACCCCGGCGCGGTGCACGACGCCGCGAGCTTCCAGCGGGCCGCGCAGGACATCAACTACACCTTCAACTGGTTCTACGCGGACTCCAGGGACATCGCGTACTACAACTCCGGCGCCAACCCCGTCCGCGCCCCCGGGGTCGACCCCGGCCTGCCCGTCCGGGCCGAACCCGCCTACGAGTGGGCCGACTTCGACCCGGTGGCCAACACCGCGCGGTACACCCCGCCGGCCGAGCACCCGCAGTCGGTCAACCAGGACTACTACATCTCCTGGAACAACAAACAGGCCGCCGGGTACGCCCCGGCCGGCTACGGCAACGGCTCGGTGCACCGGGCCAACCTGCTCGACGACCGGGTCAAGGCCCTGCTGAAGAACGGCGGCAGGGCGAGCCGGGTCTCGCTCACCCAGGCCATGGAGAGCGCCGCGCTGGCCGACCTGCGGGCCGAGGACGTGCTGCCCGAGCTGCTACGGGTGATCCGCAGCGCCCCGGTGACCGACCCGGCCGCGGTCACCGCCGTGCAGCAGCTGGAGAGTTGGCTGGCGCACGGCGCGCAGCGCCGGGAGACCTCGGCCGGCAGCCAGACGTACGCGGACGCGGCGGCGATCCGGATCATGGACGCCTGGTGGCCGCTGGCCGCGGAGGGGGTGATGCGGCCCGGGCTGGGCGACCAGCTCTTCGCCGCGCTGACCGGGGCGTTGCAGATCAACGAGTCGCCGTCGGGCGGGCAGCCGGGCCCCGGTGGCGGTCCGGTCAGCGCCAACGAGTCGATCCCGCACAAGGGTTCCGCCTTCCAGTACGGCTGGTGGAGCTACCTGGACAAGGACCTGCGGGCCGTGCTCGGCCAGCCGGTGGCGGGCCCACTGGCCCGGCCGTTCTGCGGCGGGGGCGACCTCGCGGCCTGCCGGTCGGTGCTGCTCGACACCCTGAAGCGGGCCGCCGCACAGACCCCGGCCCAGGTCTACCCGGGGGACGCGGACTGCGCGGCGGGCAACCAGTGGTGCGCGGACACCGTCATCCAGCGGCCGCTGGGCGGGGTGACCGACGCCAAGACCACCTGGCAGAACCGGCCGACGTACCAGCAGGTGGTGCAGTTCTCCGCCCACCGCTGAGCACTCCGGCCCTGCGTCCCTGGCCGCGCCGGAAACCGGCGCGGCCAGAACCGGGCGGGCGTCCGGGGCGTCCGTTCAGGCGTGATCACAGGTCTCCTGAGCGGGGTGCCGCTGTTCTGGCCCGGGCTGCTCTGCTCGCTGGTACCGGCGGCGCTGCTGAACCGGCCGGTGGGGCGGCTGCTGCGGGCGCACTGGGCGGTGGCGTTCGTGCTGCTGCTGGCAGGTGGCGGGGTGGTGACGCTGACGCTGCTGCCCGACAGCCAGGGGGCGTTCTGGGAGCTCTCCCGGGACGCCGTCCGGCACTGCGCGTTCGCCGGGGCCGGGCTGCGGCCGCCCGATGAGTGGCTGACCTCGCGGCAGGCGGAGCTGAACATCGCGATGTTCGTCCCGGTCGGCCTCGCGGCGGCGCTGGCCGGGACCAGGCCCCGGGCGGCGGCCGCCCTGCTCGGTGCGGCGGCCCTGCCGTTCGCGGTGGAGGCCGTCCAGTACGCGCTGCCCGGACTCGGCCGGGCCTGCGACGCCCAGGACGTCTGGGACAGCCTGCTCGGCCTCGCCCTGGGCGCGGCCCCCGGCCTGCTCGCGGGCCAGGTGGTCCGGGCGGCGGCGCGCTCGCTGCGGGCGGGGAGGAGCGCCTGACGGACCCGTACGGGGGAGAGTCGGCGGCCGTACAGAACCGGGCTGTCCGCCATGGGACGGACAGCCCGGGTGTGTGGCGGGTAGTCAGAGGGAACGGGCGAACTCGACGAACGCCTGCCAGGCGGTCGGCGTGAAGTCGAGCCGCGGACCGCTCTTGTCCTTGGAGTCGCGTACGTGAACGGTGTCGATGCAGGAGGCGATCTCAACGCACTCGGCGCCCTCGTTGCCGCTGTGGCTGCTCTTGAACCAGACGAGTCCTGTGCTCATAGCTCCCCCAACTCAGGGACGAATCGGCGACTCGACGGTACGCCAACGGCCCGCCGCTGCCTAGCGACGGGCCGTTGGGGAGCTCAGATCTCGGTAGCGGCCGCGAACTCCACGAACGCCTTCCACGAGGCCGGCTCGAAGGCCAGCTGCGGTCCGCTCTTGTTTTTGGAGTCACGGACGAGGATGGCTTCGGTCGCGTCGGCAACCTCGATGCACTCGGCGCCCTCGTTGCTGCTGTAGCTGCTCTTGAACCATGCGAGCTCGGTGCTCATCGTTCTCCCAGCATCTTCTCGATCAGGGTCAGGGACTCCTGCGGAGTGAGCGCCTGGGCCCTGATGCTGCTGTACCGTGCGGCCATCCTACGGACTTCTTCCGAGTCCGTGATCAACCTGTTGACGTGCTGCACTTCCACGTACGCGATCTGCGGTCGTCCGGACGGAGTGAGCAGCGTGAACGGACCGCCCATTCCGGCTTGTTCCGTCCTGTCCAAGGGCATCACCTGGAGTTCCACGCCCCACATCCGCCCGATCGCGACCAGCCGCCTCAGCTGTTCGAGGTGCACATCCCAGCCACCCAGGGGCCTCTGCAGCACGCTCTCATCGAGCACCCAGCTCAACACCGGGAGCGGAGAGCGATTCAGGATCTCCTGCCTCTCCATGCGGGCGGCCACCCACTGTTCCACCTCCCCTTCGGTCAGCCACGGCCTACGCATTTGATACAGGGCCCGGGCATGAGCTTCGGTCTGGAGGAGGCCTGGGACAAGTAGTGTGCTGTACCCGTGGATCTCGACCGCCTGCGACTCCTCCTTCGTGAAGGCCTTCGAGAACGCGGGGTTCGTGAGGCGCATCTTCGCCTTCGCCTTCATGACGTCTTCCGCCACGATTTTCAACGCCCCACGAGCTCCGAGGAGTTCGTCGGCGGCCTCCAGCAGCTCGACTCTCGGGGTCCGCCGTCCCCGTTCGACCGATCCGATCATGTTCTCGCTGTACCCGGCGCGGCGCGCGAACTCCCGCTGCGTCAGTCCGGCCTGCTCCCGGAACAGCTTCAGCTGCTTGCCCACCGCGCTGAAGAACTCCGACACCTCGTCGGACAGCTCGTCGTCCTCGAACACCACGCGCTCGTCGTCCGCCACAGCAACCACCCCGTCCTGCTCACCGTGTGTGTGATCGGTTAATCCCGCACCCACCGGCAGGAAACCGTACGCATCCGCACAAGCACTCTCAGTACTCGCCGGATGCATGGTCAGGGTACGCCCCACCCGCCGCGCTATGTCTCATGAAGTCCGGAATTCCCCTCGACATCGCGACTCCACGCCACCCCCTCAGCGCGGATTGGGAAGTCGGGCCCTCCGACTTCCCAATCCGCTCAGGCCGCGTGCCCCGCCGCCTCCTCCGGGCGGATCACGGGCGGAGTCCGGAGATCGCTGCGGTGCCTTCCCGTGGGCAGCCCGGCGAGATCGCGAGCGGGGCCGCGCCGGTACGATCCGGCCCATGCTTCTGTCGATCGACGTCGAGTCACATGCCTACCAGTACGGGCAGTACGCCGGATACGCCATCGTGGGTGCGCTCGGACTGCTCTTCCTCTGGAAGGCGACCGGCGAATGGCGCGGCGTGGTCGACCAGCAGCCGCCCCGGACCCCCGAGGACGCCACCCGGATCGCCGGGCTGCGCCGGAGGCGTACGAACATCGTCCTGACCGTGATGGGCGCACTCGCCGCCGTCGGGACGACCGCGATAGGTGTGAAGGCCTCCGGGAACGACTTCCGTGACTCCGCCGCGTCCTCCGGCCCCACCGACCGCACGGTCGTCGCGCCGGCCTCCGTCGGGGACTACCACCTGCTCGTCGGGGAGAACGCCGCACAGCTGGAGGCGCGGATGGCGAATGACCCGTCGCATCGCAGCTGGTTCTACGCGAGCTCGCCGGACGACACCCACCCGCAGGTCGTGCTGACCGCCGCCACGAACGAGTGGAGCCCCGGACTCGCCCACGAGAAGGCCACGCATTCGTCCTCCTGGGCTCTCCAGAACTTCTTCGCCGGGGCCAGGGTCGACCGCCCGCAGACCGTCGACCCTGGCCCCCTCGGCGGGCAGATGCAGTGCGGCGGCAAGGGCGCGAACACCATCTGCGCCTGGGACGACGCCTCGACGTCCGGAGCCCTCGTTCTGCTGGGCATCACGGATATTCACGACGCCGCCGACCTCGCCGTGAAGTTCCGCAACGCGGCCGAACACTGAGTCAGCGGGACGCCGGACCGCAAGCCGGTCGGGTGAACCCGGGCCGGTGCGAGGGCCGTCAACCCAGGTGTCGGCCCTCCGGGCCGGCCGGTTCGGACGCCCGCGCGTACGGCGCGCTCCGGACAACGGCTCACCACGGTCAGTGCCCTGACCGCTCCCCAGGAGGTCCGCAATGGCGCCGAGGAAACCCACGAAGATCCTGCTCGGAAGCACGACACTGGTCTGCCTGAGCGCCGGCGTGATCGCGATCGGAGGCGTGGCATCCGGGCACGAGGGCACCGGGGCGACGTCGGCCGTGGCGGCGTCGGCGCGAAACGCCCGCCCGGTCCTGAAGTTCAGCAGCCTGGACGGCCCGGTCACCGCAGACGAGATCAAGTCGTACAAGTCCTACATTCAGACGCTCACGCCGGCCGCCGACAACATCGGCAACCAGTGGGCCCAGGGGCACAGCGGTGAGTCCACCAAGGCGATGGGCCTGGTGTACGAGGTCTCCGCGGACCGGGCGATCCTCGACCGGATGATCGGCTTCTGCGACACCGTCCTCTCCGAGCGCAACGACCTGGCGGCCCGCCCGGTCGGACAGCACGTGCTCTGGACCGGCAAGGTCGATCCCGCGTGGCCCAACGACGTCACGGCCAAGCCCATCGGCACCGGTGGCGAGCAGGGCGACCCGGTGGGGCACCTCGCCAACTGCGCCCGGCTCATCCTGCGGACGCCCGGCATCTGGCAGAAGCCCGTGACCAGCGGCGACCCCCACGGGTACGGCGCCACCTACCTCGACCGGGCCAAGCGGTTCGTCGCGGAGGCCGACACCGCCGTCGACCGGCACATCCTGGCCCGGCTGCTGGACGTCTCCAAGGGGAACCGCCAGTACTTCGCGGCGGACTCGCCCTACAAGGGCGGCCAGCCGGTGCCGTGGAACCAGCAGATGATGTTCGACTACGCCTTCCAGAACCTCGCGATCGCGCACCAGCTCCTGGGCGACGACCCGAAGCGGGTCAACCGGTACGACGACCTGGTGCAGGCCAGCATCGACTGGTTCTTCTCGCAGGCGCGCAAGTACACCGACGGCGCCGGCAAGACCGCCTACGACTGGGGATACGCCCCTTCGACCAACGGCAAGGAGGACAACAACCACGGCAGCCTGGACTGCGCGGGCCTCTACCGGGCCTACCTGTCCGGCCGGTACGGCATCACCCCGGCCATGCTCGCCCCGCTCGCGAACACCTTCGTGGACGTGATGAGCAAGGAGCCCGGCCACTACGCGGGGCGCATCGACGGCGCCGACGGCGCAGGGAACAGCGGGCCCACCACCTACGTCCGCAGCGGCTGGCTCCTCATGGCCGAGTTCCGGCCCGATGCCTACCAGAAGCTGATGAGCGCCAACTTCCCCCAGGGGACGACGACGGCCGACGACCAGTTCTCGCGCGCCCTGATGCTGAAGAACCGGCGGAACAAGCCCCAGGGCTGACCGGCCCGACCCACCCCGAGGCCGGCCGTCCACCACCGCGCCGGACGGGTCTCCGCACCGTGGCACCGGGCCCGTGCGACGACGTCCAACGGAGAAGTTCTAGGGTGAGCCCATGCCTGACACTGTGCCGCACGACGCCGACCGGACCGGCGGGGGCGCCGGTGGCGGGTGGTTGGAGGAGATGAGAGCGCGGGTGCGCGGAGCCCGGGCCCAGGGCGGACGGGGTGCGTGGGGTCCATCGGCCCCGGCGGGGGAGGCGCTCGACCGGGCCGACGCCACCGCCTCCCCGGTCGAGCGCCGCCTCCGGCTGGCCTTCGCCGCGCACACCGGTGAGGTGACGGCGGTGGCGGCGGCCACGGCGTACGGCCGCCGGTTCGCCGTCACCTGCGGCTGGCAGGAGGAGGCGGTCCGCGTGTGGGATCTGGACACGGGGCATCCGCTGGGCGGACCTCTCGTCGGCCACACCGACCGGGTGTCCACGGTGGCGACGACGGTGCTGGCCGGCCGGCCGGTCGCCGTCACCGGCGGCGAGGACGCGACCGTACGGGTCTGGGACCTGGTGACCGGCGCGCAGATCGGTGAACCGCTGATCAGCCCCGCCGGCCGGGTGACCTCGGTGGCGACCACCCGGCTCGACGGCCGCCCGGTGGTCGTGATCTGCGGCGAGGACGGAACGGCGCGCGTGCGGGACCTCGCCACCCGCCGACAGGTCGGGCAGTCGCTCGCCGGCCACACCGGCGAGGTGCTGTCCGTGGCGACGACGGCGCTGGACGGCCGCCGGGTGGCCGTCACCGGCGGCGAGGACGGCACGGTTCGGCTCTGGGACCTGACCACGCGCCGGCCCCTCGGCGAGCCCCTCACCGGTCACACCGGCCGGGTGACCTCGGTGGCGACCACCCGGCTCGACGGCCGCCCGATCGCCGTCACCGCCGGTCCTGAAGCCGTCCGGGTCTGGGACCTGACCACGCGCCGTCAGCTCGGCACGCCGCTCACCGGCCTCGCCACCACCGTGGTGACCGCGACCCTCGACGGCCGCCAGGTCGCCGTCACCGGCGGCTGGTACGAGGTACGGACCTGGGACCTGGCCACCCGCGAGCAGATCGGCGAGGCCCTGGACGTCCCGATGTCCGTGGGAGCGCTGGCCCTGGCACCGGACGGCCGGCTGCTGGTCGGCTTCGACTGGGACCTCACCGTGCTGGCCCACCTGCGCTGAGGGGCGATGACCGGGCCACCGCACCTCGGCTGCCCGGGTGTCGGTGCCGTGTGGCACATTGCCGCTCGTGACGACTGACACGAACGACCCGCTGGCCGGGCTGGACACCATCGACTGGGCGGCCCTGGGGCACGCCTACGGCGCTGCGGACGACGTACCGGGACAGTTGCGGGCCCTCTGCGGGGCCGACGAGGACGGGCGGGAGAAGGCGCTGATCGACCTGTACGGCAACATCTTCCACCAGGGGAGCCGCTACCAGGCGTCGGCCGTGGCGGTGCCGTTCCTGGCGCGGATGGCCGCCGACGCGTCGCTGCCCGGGCGGCCCGAGGTACTGGGGCTGCTCGCGTCGCTGGCCATCGGGTACGACGAGGCGCACCTGCCGGGCGGCGTCGACGTGGCGGGGTGTCGGCGGGAGACGGCGGAGTTCAGGGCGAAGGGGCCCGCGCGGATCCGCGCCGAGTACGACGCGTGGGTCGCGGAGGCGGCTGGGGAGGGCGAGCGCCGGGTCCGCGAGATCCGGCGTGAGGCGTTCGACTTCGACGATCAGCTTCGGTACCTGGAGACCGAGTTGGGCGTCTACGACGCGGTCCGGGCGGAGGTGCCGGGCCTTCGCGCACTGCTGGACGACGGCGATCCGGCGGTCCGGGCGGCGACGGCGTACCTCCTGGCCTGGTTCCCCGAAGAGGCCGCGCCCACGCTGCCGCGCTTGCTCCGGCTGCTCGACCGGGAGCCGGTCCCGGCCGTCCTGGCGACGGCCCTGGTCGCGGCGGGGCTGCTGGGCGATGCCGAACTCGTCGAGCGCCTGCGGCCGTTCCTCGCCACCGAGGACCGGGCGGTGCGGTGGGCGGCGGCAACCGCCCTGGCCCGCCTGGGCTCTGCCGAAGCCGGCGTGCTCGCCGAACTCGCCGCCGCCGAGACCGACCCGCCGGAGCCGGGCGCGCCGGACATCCCGTTCCACGACGGCGACCTGCGCGGCTACGCCGCGGCCGGCCTCACCCTGCTGGCCGACCACTACCCGGCCGAGGCCCTGGACGCCGTGACGACCGGCCTGGCCGCCACCTCGGGCCCCGCCGCCTTCGCGATCACCGCGGCCGCCCTGCGCCTGGCCTTCGGCCCGCAACGTCCGGCGGTGATCCCGGCGTTCGCGGAGCTGGGGGAGCGGCAGCAGCGCCTGCTCCGCGTCCTGGCCTCGCTCGACAGCGAGACGTGGCGGTGGGTGAACTTCCTGGAGATCCTGGGCGCCTGGGGGCTGCCACAGGACCGCCCGGCGCTGCGCGCCTACGCGGGGATGGCGGCGGAGTAGCCGGGGCGGCGGGGGCCGCATCCCGGGAGTGGGATGTCGGACCGGCCGACTTCCCACTCCGCGGCTCGCCGGAGCGCGGGGGCCCGGGGGATCAGCGTCGGCCGGTGGCGTGCTCGTTCAGGAAGGCGCCGGCGTGGGCGGCGGCCTCCTCCTTGGTGGCCCAGGAGGTGCCGCTGTCGGTCGTGCCGGCCGTCCCGTCGGCGCCGCGGGCGGTCCACCGCCAGTGGCCCGATGCCGGATCGCGGGACAACTCGGCCTTCCCGCCGAACAGTTCGACGGTAGCCCGGTCCGACTTCGCGGCCGGCCTCTCGACGGCGTCGGGCCACTTCTTGCGGGCGCCCTGCCGGGTGATGCCCCAGGCGGCCCCGAGCTGCTCGTAGTTCGCGCCGTAGGAGCCGGCGGTCCGCGCGGCGATCGCCGTCAGCCGTTCGACCTCCGTGTCCACCACCTTCCAGGCGGCGAGGACGGACAGGGTGACCTCGATCGGGTCCGCGTTCCACATGCGGTCCTCGGTGAGCCCGGTCGCCCGGGCGCGCAGGGCCGTGGCGAGCGGGGTGAGGGCGTCCTGGAGGGCCCGGTCGAGAGAGGCGAGTTCGGCGGAGGTGGCTTCGGTCGGCTTCATGGCGACAACTTTAGTTTCCAACCTCCTTGCGGTAACAAGAGTTTACGAATGGAATATGCCAACCACGGTGGCGCCGAGGGCGTCCAGACGGCGGCGGACGCTGGTGGTGATGCCCTTGCCGGGCACGTGCATCGGCGGCCCGGACGTGCGGGTGCCGACGGCTCCCCGAGCCGCCGGCGCCCGCGTCAGACCTGGTCAGCCGCCGTACTGGGCGAAGAGCTTCGCGAACTCGTAGGGCTGCTGCGGGATGTTGGTGCACTTGAACAGCGCGCCGGTGCAGGCGTTGGCGTCCCGGGTGGCGTCCCAGAAGGCGAGCACGCCGAGGTGGTGCTGCTGGGCGAAGGAGACCAGCTGCTGGGCGTCCGCCTGGTTGTAGATCTGGTGGTCGTCGTTCTCCCCGATCATCGGGGTGACGCCGACCATCGCCCAGAGCTGGGCATCGCTCTTCGCCGGGTAGAGGGTCTTGAGCTGGCCGTAGAGCGACTGGGCGGCCTGGACGGCCGCGTCGCCGTAGTCGGCGCCGGTGCGGTAGTAGTCCATGGCCATGACGTTCACCAGGTTGACGTCCACGCCCGCGTCCCGGGCGGACTTGACGATGGCGACGCCGTCGGCGGTGAGGCCCTCGGGCAGCACCGGCAGGGTGAAGGAGACCTTGAGACCGGGGTTGGCCTGCTGCAACCTGGCCAGCGCGGCGGACCGGCGGGTGTTGGAGGCGGTGTCGGCGATCGCCGCGCCCTCGATGTCGAAGTCGACGTAGCGCAGGTTGTAGGCCTTCACCACGGCGTCGTACTCGGCGAACAGCGAGTCCACCGTGGTGCAGGCGGCGGCGAGTTCGGTGCCGCTGGCGCCGCCGAAGGAGACCTTGACGTCGCCACCGGCCGCGCGCAGCGCGTCCACCTGGTCCTTGGCCCAACCGGTGCGCGGGTCATAGGCGTTGAACCAGCTGGCCTTGCAGCCGACGCCGGTGACGAAGCCCATCGTGAAGGACTTGAGGTTGCCGGACTTGGCCATCGCGGGCATCGACGGGGTCGGCCAGGCGCCCATGTCGATGTACGGGGCCACCGGGACGGCCACGTTCGGCGGCGGGGTGCCGGGGCCGGTGGGCGTGGCGGTGGTCGTCGGGGTGCCCGACGTGGGCGGCGGGGTGGACGGGTTGCCGCCGCCGGGCCCGGTCAGCGAGACGTCGTCGGCGAGGTAGGAGCCCTGCCCGTACCAGCCGTGCAGGTACACCGTGACGCTGGTGGTGGCCGGTCCGGTGGTGAACGTGGTGGACAGCTGCTGCCAGGCGGCCCCACCGGGCGTCCAGACGGCCGGGTCGGTGACCCCGCTGCCGGTCGCGCCGAGGTAGACGTACTGGCCCTGCACCCAGGCGCTGAGCGTGTACGTGGTGTTGGGCTGCACGGTGACGCTCTGGCCGCACTGCGCGGTGTCGCTGCTGCCCGCGGCGCCCTTGAGTGCGTACGAGCCGTTGTGCGCACCGGTGTTGACGATGCTGCCGGTGGTGGCGGAACAGCTCCACGGGCCGAGCGAGCCGCTCTCGAAGCCGGCGTTGGCGAGCAGGTTGCCGTCGGCCGCACCGGCGTTGCCGGCGAGGGCGGCGAGCCCGCCCGCGGCCAGGGCGACGGCGGCGGCGAGGCTGAGCAGCTTGGCGCGGCCGGCGGGGCGGCGGTGCTGGGCGGGCGCGTGCTGGACGGGGGCGTGCTGGGGCGCGCGTGGCATGGGGGTGCCTCTCGGGGACGGTGCCCCGCCGACCACGGGCGCAGAAAAGGACCGGGGTGCGCGGGCGGGCGGCGGCGGGCTGGGGGCGGGGTGTCCGGATGCGGGGGAGGTGCGCGGTACTGAGCATCAAACTGGACTAGACCAGCTGTGCACGTCAAGCATTTCCGGGACATCAAGGCGCGCCACAGCCCGGCTTGTGCATGGTTTAAGAGTGCTCTCATCCTGGCGGCCGCTCGGGTTCCACACCGTCGGCTCACCGGGCGGCCGCGGGTGTGGTCGAGGCGGGCGCCGGCCCGGGCGCCGCACCGTTCGGGTGTGCCGCACTTGACCTTGAGTGCGCTCGAAGGTGAAGGCTGGTTCCCGTTGGTCCCGGTGACACCGGATCCCGACGGATCCCGACGAATCCCGACACGAAGGAGAACCGCGATGCGTACCGCCACGCTCGGAACCGAGGGCCCCGAGGTCGGGGTGGTCGGCCTCGGCTGCATGGGGATGACCTGGGCCTACGACCTGCGCGACCGCGACGACGAGGTCTCGGTCCGGGTGATCAGGGAGGCGCTGGATCTCGGTGTCACCCTGATCGACACCGCCGACATCTACGGCCCGTACAACAACGAGGAGGTGGTCGGCACCGCCCTGGCCGGCCCCTACCGGGAGCGCGCGGTGCTCGCCACCAAGGTGGGCCTCGTCCCGGGCACCGACACGCGGGTGGCGAACGACGGGCGGCCGGAGCACGTGCGGCGGGCGATCGACGAGAGCCTGCGCCGGCTCGGCACCGACCACGTGGATCTGTACCAGCTGCACCGGGTGGATCCGCAGGTGCCGATCGAGGAGACCTGGGGCGCGCTCGCCGAGACGGTCGCGGCGGGCAAGGCGCGCCGGATCGGGCTCTCCGAGGTGAGCGTCGAGCAGATCAGGCGGGCGCAGGCGGTGCACCCGGTGGCGTCCGTGCAGTCGGAGCTGTCGCTGTGGACGCGCGACGCGCTGGCCGAGGTGCTGCCGTACACCGAGGAGCAGGGCATCGCCTTCCTGCCGTTCTCGCCGCTCGGCCGGGGCTTCCTGACCGGGCGGATCTCCTCGGTGGACGAACTGCCCGCCGACGACTTCCGCCGGACGCTGCCGCGCTTCCAGCAGGAGGCGCTGGCGGCCAACCTGGCGCTCGTCGGGAAGGTGAAGGAGGTCGCCGCGCGGGTCGGGGCGACGCCCGCGCAGGTGGCGCTGGCCTGGGTGCTGGCGCAGGGCCGGTACGTCTTCCCGATCCCGGGCACCAAGACGCCCCGCTACCTGGCGGACAACGCGGCGGCGGCCGAGGTGGTGCTCGGCGCGGCCGACCTGGCCGAGCTGGACGCCCTGCCCGCGCCGACCGGCGGGCGGTACTGAGCGGTTCCGAACGGCACCCGCCGGCCGCCGCCGGGCGCTCAGCGCTCCTTGATCCAGACCAGCTGCCGCCCGGTCTCGCCGGGTGCCCTGACCGCGGTGTCGGCCACCCGGTCCAGGCGGTAGCCGAGCTTGCGCGGGACGGCGGCGCTGGGGCCGTTCGCCTGGTCGCAGCGGATCTCCACCCGCTCGATGCCGGGCAGGGCGAGGGCGGTCTCGGTGAGCGCCCGGGCGGCGGCGGTGGCGATGCCGCGGCCCACGTGCTCGGCGCTCACCCAGTAGCCGATCTCCAGCGCGCCCGGCCCGATCCGGCCGTGCAGGCCGAACGCGCCGATGACGCTGCCGGGCCTGGCGTCCAGCCCGGCGAGGTAGATGAAGTCGGTGCCGGCGTCCCAGGCGGCGGCTCCGGCCGCGGTCAGCCGGCCGGTCTGCGCGCGGGTGGGCGCCTCGGCCGCCCACTCCATCCAGGGCCGCAGATGGTCGAGGTTGGCGCGGACGGCGGCGTTGAGCGCGGTGGCGTGCCAGGCACAGCGGCGGTGCAGGGAGACACCGCCGGCCAGCCGCAGCAGCTCCGGCGGCCGGCCGGCGGTGACCTCGCCCGGCGCCCCGGCACGCGGGGTCTCGCCCCGCACGGTGGCGCGCGGCCCCGGCTCGGGCGCTTCCTTGCAGGACCGTGGCATGACGTGACCCATGACAGCGATTATGTCGGCGGCCCAGACCGGGGACCACCGAGTTTCGGGGCGGGCGCCGGGAGCGTCGGAGCGCGCGACGGGCGCGTCAGAGGCGCACCAGCACCTCGTCGAGATCCTTGCGCCGCAGGTCGGGCACGCGCGCCCCGTCCGCCGGGTACCCGACCGGGATCACGTACGCGGCCCGCTCCTCGGCCGGCCGCTCGCACACCTCGTTCAGGAACTTCATCGGGCTCGGGGTGTGGGTGAGCGTGGCCAGCCCGGCCTGGTGCAGGCTCGCGAGCAGCAGTCCGACCGCGATGCCGACCGACTCCTTGGTGTAGTACGGCCGAGGCGAGTGCGGGCCCTTGTGCACCTCGAAGACGACGATCACGGCGGGCGCGTCCTCCAGGAACGGCTTCTCCCAGTCGGTGCCGATCGGCGCCAGCGCGGCCAGCCACTCCTCGGAGGCCCGGTGCGCGTAGAACTCGCGCTCCTCGGCCTCGGCGGCCGCGCGCAGCCGCCGTTTGCGCTCCGGGTCGGTGATCACCACGAAACGCCAGGGCTGGACGTGGGCGCCGCTGGGCGCGGTGTTCGCGGTGCGGACCGCCCACTCGACGACGCCGTCCGGGATCGGGCGGGTGGAGTAGTCGCGGACGGTCCTGCGCTGGTCCATCACGTCGTGGAAGGACTTGCTGCGCGCCTCGGCCTCGTGGGCGGGCACCGTCATCGGGCGGAGCGGGACGCTCGGGTACGAGGCGCCGGCCGCCGCCGTGCTGTCAACCATGGGGCTCTCAACCATGGTCGACAGCAGAGCACATGACGGACGGTCAGGGGAAGGGGTCAGGTCTGGACCACGGATGCGTCCGCCCGCCCCGACCGCCCGCCCCGACCGTCCGCCCCACTCGCCCCCCGACCGTCCGCAGGGGTTCAGCTCTCCCGGACGCGACCGCCGCTGACCTCGATCCGCCGGTTCACCACGACGGTGTCCAGCATCCGCCGGTCGTGCGTGACCAGCAGCAGCGTGCCGGTGTACGAGGCCAGCGCGGACTCCAGTTGCTCGATGGCGGGCAGGTCCAGGTGGTTGGTGGGCTCGTCCAGCACCAGCAGGTTCACCCCGCGCGCCTGCAGCAGCGCCAGCGCGGCGCGGGTGCGCTCGCCGGGGGAGAGGGTGCCGGCCGGGCGCAGCACGTGCGCCGCCTTGAGGCCGAACTTGGCCAGCAGGGTGCGCACCTCCTCCGGCGTCAACTCCGGTACGGCGGCCGCGAACGCCTCCGCCAGCGGCGCCCCGCCGAGGCTGTGCTCGTTCTTGAAGATGTGACCGCGCGCCTGGTCCACCTCGCCGACGACCACGCCGGAGCCCAGGACGGCGCTGCCGCCGTCGAGTTCGAGCCGGCCGAGCAGGGCGGCCAGCAGCGTGGACTTGCCCGCGCCGTTGGCGCCGGTGATGGCGACCCGGTCGGCCCAGTCGATCTGGAGGTCCACCGGGCCGAAGGCGAAGTCGCCGCGGCGGGTGGTGGCCCCGCGCAGGGTGGCGACCACCGAGCCGGAGCGCGGCGCGGTGGTGATCTCCATCCGCAGCTCCCACTCCTTGCGCGGCTCCTCGACCACGTCCAGCCGCTCGATCATCCGCTGGGTCTGCCGGGCCTTGGACGCTTGCTTCTCGGTGGACTCGGCGCGCACCGCGCGCCCGATCTTGTCGTTGTCGCTCGCCTTGCGGCGGGCGTTGCGCACGCCGTGCTCCATCCAGCCGCGCTGCATCCGCGCCCGGGCCTCCAGGCCGGCCTTGGTGTCGGCGTACTCCTCGAACTCCTCGCGGGCGTGCCGACGGGCCACCGCGCGCTCCTCCAGGTACGCCTCGTAGCCGCCGCCGTACACGTTGACCTGCTGCTGGGTGAGGTCCAGCTCCAGCACCCTGGTCACCGTGCGGGCCAGGAACTCGCGGTCGTGGCTGATCAGCACGGTGCCCGCGCGCAGGCCCTTGACGAAGGCCTCCAGCCGCTCCAGGCCGTCCAGGTCGAGGTCGTTGGTGGGCTCGTCGAGGAGGAAGACGTCGTAGCGGGAGAGCAGCAGCGAGGCCAGACCGGCCCGGGCGGCCTGGCCGCCGGAGAGCGCGGTCATCGGCAGGTCCAGCGAGACCTTCAGCCCGAGCGACTCGGCGACCTCCTCGGCCCGCTCCTCCAGGTCGGCGCCGCCGAGGTCCAGCCAGCGGTCCAGGCTCGTCGCGTACGCGTCGTCGGCGCCCGGGCGGCTCTCGACCAGGCCCTCGGTGGCCTCGTCCAGCGCCGCCTGCGCGGCCGCGACGCCGGTGCGGCGGGCCAGGAAGTCCCGGACGGACTCGCCCTCGCGGCGCTCCGGCTCCTGCGGCAGGTGGCCGATGCTGGCGCCGGCCGGGCTGAGTCGCAGCGTGCCGCCCTCGGGGGTGTCCAGCCCGGCGAGCAGCCGCAGCAGGGTCGACTTCCCGGCGCCGTTCACCCCGACCAGGCCGATCACGTCGCCGGGGGCGACGACCAGGTCCAGGCCGGAGAAGAGGGTGCGGTCGCCGTGGCCGGCGCTGAGGTCCTTGACTACGAGTGTGGCGCTCATGATGCTCCCGATTCTAGGAGCAGCGGGGCCGGGGGCGGAAAGCCGCCGGAGCGCCCCCGGGCCCGCGGCGGGATGCCGCGGGCCCGGGGTGCCATCGGGCCGGGTGTCCGGGCCGGGTGTTCGGGGGGACGGGCCGGGCCATGGGGGCAGGGCCGGAAAACCGGTTGCGGGGCCGTCCGGGCCTCCGTAGCGTGAGCTCCGCCACCCGCCAGAACAGGAGAAGGCCGTTGCTCTACTGAGGTCCCGAGACACCGCCCCCGCCGTGCCGCAGCCCTGCTGTGCGTGGTGCGCGAGTGTGCGACCTCAGTGGTGAGCAGGCCCCGCCGCCGTTCGTTTCCGGCGCTCCGACCCGGCCAGGCCCGATCCGGCCCCGCCAGGCCCGGCCCGGCGCTCCCGCTCCCGCCGCACCCGCGGTGTCTCCCGTGTTGCTCCCCCTCATCACGTCAGGCAACCATCCGGGAGGCCGTCCATGGCACCATCCACCACCTCCGTCCTCTGCACCGACCTCGCCTTCGAATGGCCCGACGGCAAGACCGTCCTCGACGGCTTCCACCTCGCCGTCGGCCCCGGCCGGACGGGGCTGATCGGGCTCAACGGCGCCGGCAAGTCCACGCTGCTGCGGCTCATCGCCGGCGAGCTCACCCCCACCGCCGGCACCGTCCGGGTCGGCGGCGAACTCGGCTACCTGCCCCAGGGGTTGACGCTCGACACGGCGCTGCGGGTCGATGAGGCGCTCGGCATCCGGGCCGTCCGCGAGGCCCTGCACGCGATCGAGTCCGGCGACACCGGCCAGCGGCACTTCGACGCCGTCGGCGACGACTGGGACGTCGAGGAGCGCGCCCGCGCCACCCTCGACCGGCTCGGCCTGCACCGCCTCGGCCTCGACCGCACCACCGGCGAGCTCTCCGGCGGCGAGGCCGTCCTGCTGCGGCTGGCCGCCCTGCTGCTGCGCCGCCCCGACGTCCTGCTGCTCGACGAACCCACCAACAACCTCGACCGCGCCGCCCGCGAGCGGCTCTACGAGACGGTGGCCGGCTGGAGCGGGGTCATGCTGATCGTCAGCCACGACCGCGAACTGCTCCAGCACGTCGACCAGATCGCCGACCTGCGGGACGGCGAAGTCACCTGGTACGGCGGAAACTTCGCCGAGTACGAGCGCACCGTCGCCGCCCAGCAGGAGACGGCCGAGCGGCTGCTGCGCAACGCCGAGGCCGACGTCCAGCGCCAGAAGAGGGACCTGGTCGAGGCCCGGAGCAGGCTGGAGCGCAGCGCCAGCTACGGCAAGAAGCGCTCGGTCACCCGCAACGACCCGCACATCTTCGCCGGCAAGCTGAAACGCCAGGGCCAGGAGACGGCGGGCCGGCTCCAGGGCATGCACACCGAGCGCCTGGAGGAGGCCAAGCAGCGCCTCACCACCGCCGAGGAGGCCGTCCGCGACGACGCCGAGATCCGGATCGACCTGCCCCGCACCGCCGTCCCGGCCGGCCGCACCGTGCTCACCCTGCAGAAGGTCCGGCTGCCCTACGGCACCACCGCCGACCTCGACCTGCGCGGCCCCGAACGGATCGCCCTGGTCGGCCGCAACGGCTCCGGCAAGACCACCCTGCTGCGCGCCATCGCCGGTGAACTCGCCCCGCTGGAGGGGGAGATCACCACCCCGGTGCCGCTGCGCCACCTGCCGCAGCGGCTCGACCTGCTGGACGACCGGCTCACCGTCGCGGGGAACGTCAAGCTGTTCGCCCCGTCGGCGGGGGACAACGCGATCCGGGCCCGGCTGGCCCGTTTCCTGTTCCGCGGCGGCCGGGCCGACCAGCCCGCCGCCACCCTCTCCGGCGGCGAGCGCTTCCGGGCCGCACTGGCCGCCCTGCTGCTGGCCGACCCGCCGCCGCAGCTGTTGCTGCTCGACGAGCCGACCAACAACCTGGACCTGGCCAGCGTCCGCCAGCTCACCCAGGCGCTCGCCGCCTACCAGGGCGCGCTGATCGTGGCCAGCCACGACCTGCCGTTCCTGCGTGGCCTCGGCCTCACCCGGTGGCTGGAGCTGGACGGCGAACTGCGGGCGGTGGAGCCGATGTGAGAGGCGGACGCCGAGGGGCCGATGCGAGGCCAGGCCCGCGGGCCCCCCGGCTCCTCAGCGGTCGCCACCGAGGAGCCGGCGGGCAGTGGTCAGCGCCGAGTCCTTGAGGGTGTCCAGCTCCTTCTCGGTGAACACCGGCGTGGGCACCTGCGGGGGGATGCCCGGCCCGTCGAAGGTGCGTCCGTCGCGGGTCAGGAACTCCTCGTTCGGCAGACCCACCGCCCAGTGCGCCGACAGCAGCCGGATCATGACGTCGGAGAAGACGCCCTGGGTGTTCTCGCCGATCCTGGTCACCCGCGGGCTGCGCTCCATCAGCGCCATGGTGAACGTCTCGCCCGCGCTGACCGTGGTGCCGGCGGTCAGCAGGGCGACCGGCCCGGTGAAGCGCGGAGCCGCCGCCGGGCGCACGGTGATCGGCTGCGGCCGGGTGAAGCGGCTCGGGTCGGCCGGGTCGTTCCGGGCCCGCTTGGTGTACGCCGGATACGGGCGGTCGGTGAGCCGGGCGGCGATCCGCAGCCCGAGTTCGTCCGAGCCACCGCCGTTCAGCCGGACGTCGATCACCAGTCCGCGCAGCCCGGCCGAGCCGGCCAGGAGAGCGTCCAGAGCCCGGTCCAGCTCGGCCGCCTGCTGCTGGTAGCTGCCGTCCTCGACATAGTCGTCGAAGCTGCCGACGCGCAGATAGCCGATACCGCCCGGGAGTTCGCCGACCCCGAGCTTGCCCCCGCCGAACATCCGCTCCGGCCCGACCAGTTGCGCCGCGACGGCCTTCCCGGCCCGCTTGGCAAGCTCCGGGGTCTCCTCCTGAGTGCCCGGCCGCAGGCCGAAGAAGACCCCGTGGAGATCGCGGGCGAGGCTGGTGTGCGCGTCGTGCAACGGCTCCATCATGGCGGTGAAGATTCGCTGGAGGTCGTCGTCGGTGGTCTGCGGGCCGATCTGGGGCCGGTACTGGTCCCGGACGGCGTGCCAGTCGATGCCCTTGGCGGCGAAGAACGGGTAGTTCTCCTCGAACGTCTCCCAGAACCGGTCGAAGACGGACAGCGGGTCCCCGGGCGCCGGTGTGGTGCACAGCGCGGGCAGCCCCGGCAGCCGCTCCAGGTGCGTGCTGCCGGCCGAGTCGTCGGCCTTCAACGCGGCCCGGTCGCGGCCCTGTGGCGTGACGGTTATGTCGGCCGTCGCCCCGCGTCCGTAACGGGTCGCCCCGTCGCGCCCGGGGCTACCGACCTGCCCCGCCGTGAAGAACCCCGGGACGCAGCTGCCCGAGGTCACGCTGTAGGTCGTCAGCCGTCCGTGGTCGATCGTCAGGACCATTCCGTACCCGTCCGACCGCCAGGCGCCCTCCAGCCGGTTCGCGGCCGGCTGCGCCCCGCTCGCCGGCGCGGCGAGCGCGGTGCCCGCCACCCCCGTCGTCACTCCGATCGTCACCGCGAGCGCCACCGCTGTGACCCCCGCCGCCCGTGCCGTACCCCTGAACCGCATGTCGGCCTCCGCCGTCTCTGTCGGTCCGGTCGGGTGGGATCCTGCCGGGCCCGCACACGGGTGAGCGGGCCCGCACGGTCCCCACGACCGTCCCCAGGCCTCCCCCGCGGAACCCCTCCGCCGCCTGCCGTCGACGCTACGGGCCGGGTGGCCGACCGGTCGTCCACCTCTGTGGTGGTCCCGCCGGTCGCCCGGGCCCGTCCCAGGACGGAGCGGGGTGCGGCCCGGGGCGGACCGGGGGAGGAGCGGAACGGGACCTGAGGAGGATCGACAACCGGCCCTTCGGCCTGCCACGGCGTGTCAGGCCCGGGCGGGCCTGAGCTTTCCCGAGACCAGGGTGCCCAGCCGGTCCAGCCCGACCACCGCCGCCGCGAGGACCACGAACTCCACGGTCAGCAGGGCGATCTGGCCCCAGACATAGCCGTAGCCCTCGGTCGTCGGGTCGAAGAAGAAGTACGGGTACGGCATCGGGTAGTTGGAGAACAGCGCGTTGCGGACCAGCACGATCGCCGCGTACCCGAGCGGGAAGGCCAGCCAGAGCGGTATGTCGCGCCAGGCGGAGGCGTTGCGGGGCTTCAGCGTCAGCCAGTCGGCGATCACCATCACCGGCGTGACGTAGTGCAGGAAGAACGACGACCAGTGCTGGAGCTTGTCCGGCCCGTCGAAGAGTCCGGGCAGCGGATTGGCACCGTGCTCCAGCAGGATGTGCGAGACCAGCCCGGTGATCAGGATGTACAGGGTGGCGGCCCCGCGCAGCCGGGGCGCGGGGGCGTCCACGGTGCCGCGCTTGACCATCCAGTACGCCGCGCCGGCGAAGTAGCCGAGCACGATCACGTTGCTCTGGATGGTGAAGTACACCAGCGGCGCGGTCTGGAGGATCAGGCCGAGGCCCGCCGAGAGCACGATGCCCAGGCGCCACCAGAGCGCCGGGCGGATCCAGACTGACATACGGTCACCAGTTCGTTCGAGGCGATACGGGAGGTATCGGACGGTCGGGGCGGGGGAACGCCGCACTCTACTCGCTGGTAGGGGCGGGACGGAAGAATCGTCACTGCGGACTCCCCCGGCCGCCCGGCTGCTCGGGCAGGACGATCATCGCCCCGCCCGACGGCGTCGACCGGTCCGCCCACGGCCGCGCCGAGACGGTGATCGCCGCTCTCGCCCTCGCGCTGCCGATGAGCGCACTCGTCCTCCTCTGGCCGTGGGCCGGGCCGGACGACTACTCCGAACCCGTCTTCTCGGCCGGCCTCCAGCGGCTGCTCGACGTGTCGTCGGCCTGGCCCGCCCTGGTGATGGCGACCGCCTTCTTCGTCCACTCCGCCGCCCGCCGCCCCGACCGGCTGCGCTCCGCCGGCGTGGCCCTGGCCGTCCTCCCCTGGACGGTCATGCCCGCCCCGCCCTACTACTGGCGGCCGCCGCGCGACCTCGCCGAACTCGTCCGCAACGCCGCGGTCGTCGCCGCCCTGCCGGCCATCGCCACCACCCTCGCCGTGCTCCGCCGCACCCTGACCGCCTCCCCGGAGCCGGCCGAGCCGGCCTGACCTCGGTGCGGGCCTGGCCACGGTGCCGCCCGCCCGGGCGCCGTGAGACGTCAGACGGTGGCCGGCCCGCGCCGGGCGGTGAAAGCGAAGGCCCGGCGTGAGTGGGGCGAGTTTCACCTCGACTCACTCACGCCGGGCCGATCACGCTCCGGGCGCCTTGCACCCGGTTCGCGCGTCAGGACCTACCGCGCGCTGCCCGCTTCCTGGCGAACACCAGGGCCGCACCACTGAGCAGCGCGAGGAGCGCGAGCCCGATGGCGACCGCGATGTTCGTACCGGTCGCGGCCAGGTTCCCGCCCGGCTTGGTCTCCGGCGCCACACCCGAGGTCGGGGGCGTTCCCGGCATCGGTTGCTGCGGAACCGGAGACGACGGATCCGGCGAGGACGACGGGTCGGGCGTCGGCCCGGGACCGGCCGACTCCGAGGACGACGGCTCCGGCGACGGAGACCCCGTGGCAGACGGGGAGGCCGTCGGCGAGGGCGAACCCGACGCGGACGGGGAGGCCGTCGGAGACGGGGAACCCGTGGCGGTGGGGGAGGCCGTCGGCGAGGGCGAACCCGTGGCGGTGGGGGAGGCCGTCGGAGACGGGGAACCCGTGGCGGTGGGGGAGGCCGTCGGAGACGGGGAACCCGTGGCGGTGGGGGAGGCCGTCGGCGAGGGCTCCACCGTCGGGGACGGCGAGACCGTCGGCGAAGGCGAACTCGTCGGCGTCGGCGTCGGCGTCGGCTCGGGCTCCTGCTCCAGCTCCGTCGTCACGACGCACGCCCTCCCCGCCTCCACGGACGAGTCCGTCGGGCAGGACTGCGGGTCGCCGCTGGGCGCGGAACCGACGACCGAGACACCGTTGCTGATCCGGGTGCCCTTCTCGGTGACCTCGCCGATCACCACCGAGTAGGTGAGCGTCGCCGTCCCACCCTTCTTGATCGGCGCGGTCCACACCAGACGCGAACCGTCGACCTCAGCCTTCCCCGCACTCGGGTCGGCGTCGTTCCGGTAGGTCGCGTGCTTGAGGACATCGGTCATGTCGTCCTCGATCGCGGCCGGGTCGCCCGCGAGGAAGTCCGCGCCACCGGTGTTCTTGGCCGTGATCGTGTAGGTCAGGACGTCACCGGCACGCACCGGCCCCGCCTTGTCCACCGACTTCGTGAACCGCACCTCGGGCAGGGCGATGTCCGCGCAGGCACTGTCCTTCCCGACCACCGCGTCCGTCGAGGTCAGGGCGACGAGGTTGCCGTAGCCCTGACCGCCGTCCGTCGAGCACTTCGCGTCCTGCGCGCTCAGCTCGGCGCGGTCGGCAGTCGCCGTGACGGTCACCCGGTACGCACGCGTACCCGGCCCCTCGTCGGTCGCCGCCGGTACCCGGTCGTTCCCGGTGAGCAGGACGGCATCAGGCGTGAGAGCCTCGCCGCCCATGTTGTCGAGGCCACCGTTGAACCTCGGGTTCACCGCGGCACCGTCACCCGTGGCGGTGGCGGTCACCTCCTTCACCTCCACGCCCTTGGGGAACGCGAACCTGTCCTGCAGCCCGTAGCTCAGCCCGCCGGCCGGAGTCCGGGCGTCGTTGCTGACGACGATCAGGTAGGCGATGTCCCAACTGCCGTCCTCGTTCTGCTTCGGCGCCCCGTCGACGGCCTTGGTGACCGTCGGCTTGACCGGTGCCGCACAGGCGTCGGCGGTCCGCTGCACATCACCCGCGAGGGCCAGCGTGGCCCGGTTCGCGAAGCCGCCGGCCGAACCGTCGACGCACTGCCCGGGCTGCGTCCCGGCAGTACCGTGCGCGTCCGCCGTGACGGTCACGACCCACTCGTGGGACTTGCCACCCGGAAGTTCGACCGCGGACGCGACAGCGCCCGAGCCGTGCCACGCATCGGCCGCAGCCACGCCCTCCGGCACGGTGGTCACCTTCGCGTCGACCACATCGATGCCCTCACCGAAGCGCAGGTCGTCGGCGAGGCCGTAGGTCACCGTGTGCCCGGGGCTCGGGTTGACCACGCCGATCGCGTACTCGACCGTCCAACGGCCGTCGTCGCCCTGGCTTGCCGAGCGAACCGACTTGGTCAGCTCCGCGGTGAAGCCGTCGCTGGTCACGGCGCACGGCACACCGCTGCCGTCCCGGCCGGTCGCGCTGTCGCACACCGCCCCGCCGAGCCCGCCGTAGACGGTGTTGACCAGCGCGTGGTCACCCCCGTCCTTGACGGTCACCTTGTAGGTGAGCGTCGCGGTGGAGCCCGCCTTCAGCGCGCCCTTCCACGTCAGCAGACCGGTCTGCGGGTCGTCGACCCTGGTCGCGGAACCGCCGTCGACCGTGACGGAGGCCGAGCCGTTGACGAAGCCGGCGTCGTCGAGCACGCCCGCCAGGTCGTCGGTCACGACTGCCGGGTCGGCGTCGGTGTAGTCGGCGGTGCCGGTGTTCTTCACCGTCACCGTGTACGTCACCGTGTCGCCCTCGCTCACACCGGCCGCCTTGGCGTCCGACGCCTTGGTGACGGCGAGCGAACGCAGCCCGTCGGTGTCACTCGCCTCCGCGCTCAGCTTCGCGCTCCCGTCGGCCGGGTCGGGGGCCGTCACCGCCGCGGTGTTGACCACATCGCCCTGGGCACCGGGCAGCACCCGCACGGTCACCTTCACACTCGCGGTGGTGTCCGTGCCGCCGTCGGTCCTGTCCCCCTCGGGGGACGCGACCGCCGCACCGCCGAGGTCGCCCAGCGCCCACGTCACCACGCCGCCGGGCCGGTTGCCGTAAGCGTCCTGGTCGCCCTGGCCGCTGATCTGGCCGCCGTCGGTCGCCGAGACGAACGCCACGCCCGCGGGCAGGGGGTCCGTCAGCATCGCACCCTTGATCTTCTCGGAGGGCAGCAGGTTCACCACGTCCAGGGTGTAGGTGTACTCCTGGCCCGGGGCGACCGAGGTCAGCCCGTCGGTCTTGGTGAGCGAAAGCCCGGCCGTCGCCTCCTCCACCGCCGTGCAGCCCGTCGCCTCGTTGTTGGACGGATCCGGGTCGTGCATCGGCCCGGTGATCGACGCCTTCACGCAGACCTTGCCCGCCATCGAGGGCACCACCGGGATGTCGAGCGCAACGTCGGCCCCCTTTTGCAGCTTGGCCGGAGCATCGCCGTCGACCGGCGTGCACGTCAGCGACAGCGGCCCCTCGTACGGCGCGTTCTCCGGCGGGGCGGTGCACGCCCAGCCCTGCGGCTTCAGGCTCGTCACCGTCAGACCGGCCGGCACCGAGACCGTCACCGTCGCCGGGGACGCCTGTGAGCCACCGCCGTTCTTCACCGTGAACGGCACGACACCGGGACGGCCCGCCTGCAGCGGCAGGCGGTCCGGCACGGCCACGCTCAGGTCGGCCTCCTGCGTGGTGGCACACACCGGACGCGGCTCGGCCGCCAGCGTCTGCCCGCTCCTCATGGCCACCGAGTTGCAGGCCCGCGCGTCCGCCTCCGACCCCGGGTTGACGGAAGCCGCGTACGTGAAGCCCGCCGACTGGCCGGGCGCGAGCGAGCCCTGAACGGCTGCGCGGATCGCCTTCCTGCCCGACACATCCGGACCCCAGTCGTCCACCGCACCCGGCGCGGACGGATACACCTCGTCACGCTTCGGGTTCGTCGACGCCGAGTAGGACAGCGCCAGATTCCCGGACACATCGGAAACACTGGCCAGCGCCTCCTCGAAGGTGCTCCCACGCGGCACGTTCGCCGTGCCCGCACTGGTGCCCTTGTCACCGACGTACGGCAGCACGTCGTACGCGACCACGTTGCCCAGCGTCGTGTTGCCGGTGTTCTTCAGCGTGATCCGGTACTTGATGTCCGTCGCCGTCGGCGAGACACCGACCAACTCGTCCGGGTCGGACAGCCAGGTGCAGCCGTCAGCGGCGCCCGGCGTCGGTCGGCAGATCTCCTTGACCGCGCTCAGGGCGTCGGCCGCCGAGACGAGCACGTTCTGGTTCACGCTGGAGAACCACTGCGCGGGCTGCCCGTCCTGCACAGCGCCCGTGTACGTGGCCTGGGTGTTGTCCCAGGTGTTCCGGGAGTCGCCCGCCCACGCCGTCGCCACGCTCGTCGTGCCGGCCGTGACCGCGAAGGTCGGCTTGGCGACCACCGTCATCGTCGGCCAGGTCCCGTTCGCACCGAAGGAGACCGTGTTCGGCCACGTCGCCACCACGGCCTCGCGGGCGACACCGCCGATCGTCTTCGTCGTGTACTCGAACGTCACACCCGCCGGGACACTGTTCGGCGGAAACGCCGCCGAACCCTTGTTGATCGTCCAGCCCACGGGCGCGATGAACACGTACTGCGGCGTGATCTGCGCATCGGCCGGAACGTTCGACGTCGTCCCGTTCACACTGAAGGTCGTGTTCTTGCCCGGCACGGCGTTGCCACCGCCCTCGACCGCGGCGGGCGCGGCGAAGGCCGCGGTGAAAGCGGGCTTCACCGTCGTCTTCGGGGTCTCGCGGAACTGGATCGTGCGGGAGACCGGGCCCAGGCCCATCGGCGACAGCCCGCTGTCCGGCCAGGACATCGTCGCCTTCGCCGTGTTGGTGCGCTGCTCACCGATCGGGGCGGTCTTCGTCACCGTGTAGGAGAAGTTGACGTTGAACGCGACGGAACCGTTGTCACTGGGCCGGACGTTCGGCGGCGCGATGGAGCCGCTCGTGACCTTCGCCTTGGTGAACCAGGTGCCGGCGGGGGCGGTGGCAGACCCGCTCGACGTCCCCGTCTGACCGTCGCTGAGCGTCCACTCGACCGTGGCCGCCGGCGTCGTGGCCGTCGTCGTGATCCTGTTGACCCGCGCGTCCGCCTGGTCGAGAGTGTCGTCCTCGATCACCGCGACACCGGCGACGTTCGACTGGTTGCGCGCCGTCACGACCCAGTTGAAGGAGTTGTCCGCGAAGGGGGCGAGGGCCGCGCCCGGGGTGCAGGTGCGGTTCCAGTCGTCACGGCCGCCGGCCGGGCAGGTCAGCCCGGTCACGTCCGGCGGAACGTTCACCAGCCGGGTGTTCCCGTTGCCGGCGTTGTTGGTGCTGTCCTTCGTCATGTCGGCCCGGGCGAACGGGTCGTAGCACGAAACGGTGTGCGTCATCTGGTGCGAGGCGTTCTTGGTGGTGCGGGCCGCGTCCAGGTAGGTGAGCGATACGCTGGAGTCGTGCGTGACGGTTTCCTCGAAGTTGCAACCGCCCGGATCGGAAGTGAACTTGGCCGCCGGGTAGTTCACCGTGACCGCACGCGGGTAGTACGGGCCGCGCGTGACCCAGCCGCTGGTGCTGGTGGTACCCCAACCGCCCGAAGCGTTCGCGTCCGGGGCATCCTTCGTGCCGAGCGACCACGTCACGCTGTGCGTCGCCGCGTCGTACACGCCGCCGCCCGTACTCGACACGTACGTCGCCCGCGGATCCAGCTTCTCCGTCACGGTGTAACTGCCCGCCGCGACCCACTCCGACGTCCCCGCGATGCGGCTGCCAGAGGTGCGCGGGAACGAACCGGACCCCATGTACACCGACCACGTGACGTTCACACCGGGCTTCACCGATCCCGGACTCGTCTGGACGATGCCCGGCTCCGGCACCCTGCTCGTCCAGGTCACCGGCTGCGCGTCGGCCTTGGCCTGCCCGGTGGCACTGGTCGCGGCCATGGTGGCCGACATCGGGATCTGGAACCCGGACGGGTAGTACTGGGCCGGCCGGGGCGTGGTGTAGGTCTCGTCCGCGAGGATGCTGAAGACGACCAGGAACGTGCCCGACGTACCGGCGGACAGGTCACCGAGCTTGACCGTGATGCCCGTGGTGGCCGTGCCGCTGATCGTCGCGCCCGACACCCCGGCCGGGGCCGTCCAGTTCGCGTACCTCAGGATCGGTTCGGTCGCCAGCCCGTAGGGATTCGGTGGCGCCGGAGACAACTGCACGGTGGTGCCCGCACAGTCGGCGGCCGCACAGGAGTACGCCACCCTGTAGGCGAGCTGGTCGTTGTGCGCCCCGTAGGAGGCGTCCGTCTGCGGCTGCCCGGTGAGGGAGTCGACGGGCTGGATCGAGATGCTGAGGACCGCGTTACCGGCCGCACCCGCGACCACCGCCGGCCCGATCAGTCCCGCCAGCATGGCGAACGCGGCCACTAGGGCCAGCACGCCACTACGACGTGCCCCCGCCCACGCGGCGGCTATCCGGTGTGACACCGTTTCCCCCTCAGAGGGTTGTCTTTGCAAGAACGAGTCTTCAGTTGACTGAGCTACGAGCCGGTCCAGCCCCGAGTCGGCGCGGTCAATGGTGGTTCACACGCCGTCGCGCACGACGAACAGCGGCACACGAGGTGGCCTGTACCGCGACATAAGGAGCATTCCGGTGGTGCCCGGCGCTTGGGAACGTAACAGGACAAACATCGCAACTTCAAGCATCCACCACATACTTGAGTCCCCTTCGCAACCTTGCTTCGGAGGTGGGGGTATTTGTCACGAAGGGACCGGCGCGCCTTCGCGCTGCCCCCCTTCGGAAGGTGATATCGACCCCAGTCGCCGAACGGGCCGCGGAGTGGCTCAGCGGAGGGCGGTTGCATCGAGTGCGAAACGTGCTTCGCGGGATACCGCGACAGAAGCCGGAAGGTGCTGAATGACCACCGGAGTTCGCCGCACAGGGCGACACGGGGGCGGCCTCGCCGCTCGTTCATGGAGGACTGGGCCGACGACAACGCGACGGGCCCGCCCGGGCGTGCTGCCCGGGCGGGCCCGTGGATCCGTTTCTGCTTACGGGATGATCGGTTCGCAGCCGATCGCCTTGCCGCCGGCGGTGAGGAACTGCTTCCAGAGGTCCTTGCCGTCCGCGAAGAGCCCGCTGCCGCTCACGCTCGGGTCGTAGCTCCGCTCGAGGTGGAAGTACGTCGCCTCTCCCTGGCAGGTGGCGACGACGTTCTCACCCGGCGCCGTGATGAACCGCGAGCGCCCGTAGGCCTCGGAGCGGGCCTCTTCCGGGTCGAGGCCGGTGACCCGTGCATCGGTGGTGATCGTGAAGGACGCGAGCGTGTTCTGGTCGCTCGGGTCGCTGATGCTGCAGGACCAGACCGGGCCGAAGGCGGTGGTCGCCTGTTGGCGGTACCTGTCCTTGATACCGGGGTTCATGGCCGGGGCCATGCCGGGCAGGCCGCAGATACCGCCGGGGTCGACGGGCTGGGGCGAGCCCGTGGCGGACAGGTTCTCCGGCGCCGGCATCTTCCCGTCCCCGCAGTTCTTGTCCTTGGCGACCAGGTTCGCGTATGCCACGGCCATCCGGGCGGCCCCTTCGGCACGGTCGCCGTCCAGGCTGCCCTTGCCGACGTTGATGTCCGTGAACAGGCCCTTCGTGCAGCCCTCCGGTAGCAGCGCCCACGCCCTGTCCGGTGTCACGCCTCCGGCCGAGGCCCCGGAGAACAGGCGGGTGTCAGGGTCCGGCCGGTAGGCGACGCTGTTCTGGTTGAACCCGATGCTGAACGACGCCGACCGCTCGGACTTGCCGAACAGCCCGGAGCTGACCGTCGCCACGCAGCTGTTCGTCCGGTCGTAGGCGGTCGGCGAATAACCGGAGCTCTTCTCCTCGCTGATCCGCCCCGGCCCCAGAGCGGCGTGCAGGTCGTCGGCCGTTGCCGCGCCACCGCACACCGTGTCCGGCCCGAGCACGTTGGTCAGGTTGTAGAGCAGAACCCCCGAGACCCCGGCCGTGATCGCCACGATCACGGCCGCCGCCCGCAGGCGCAGCCGCCGGGTGGTGAAACCGCGCCGGGTGAGAGCAGAGTCGAGCTGCCGCAGCGGGCCGCCGGACGGCTCGTCCGTCTGCGTGGTCAATGTCTTCTCCTCTTGTTCTCTTGATCGGCCCAGTGGGGTAGCGCGCGGACCACTGGGCTGTGACGTGTGGGGGCCCGCCCGGGCGGTAGCGCCGGTGGACGCCAGACCCGCCGCCAGGCGCGTGAAGAATCCGCCTTCTTCGCGGGTGACACCGGCACCGTGCGCGAGCACGGCC